>CAXRCG010000219.1:0-3766 GCA_964228885.1 Pseudomonadales bacterium
GGGGCAACCCAAGTCGCGAATAACGCCACGATCACTCCGGGCGGTCAGCAGGAATTTTCATTAAGCAAGGCCAAGTGGTTGCATACCAACGTGGCAAACTGGCCCGTGACGCACAGCCTGACTGTTAATCTCGGCGGCGGCATCATCTGTATGGAGTGGGGCGGCGGCATCATCTGTATGGAGTGGGGCGGCACCTCAACATGGCCGTCCGCTACTATCCGGCATACCTCGGGTACGCGGGACATTAAGGTAAACGCTAACCCTTGGGTTTTCGTGTATCGAAACGGTGCTTGGTACGGAGGTACCTGGGAATGGATGACGCCCAATGGAAACTGTAAGCCCATGAAATCTGTCGAAGGCGGACATATCAAGCGACCGCCCTTGACGAGCTGGGATCCGGTCTCTGGAGAAACCCTCTACTTCATGGTGTCTTCGCTTGCACGCTCAGGTAACCTCAGCAGTTATCAGGCACGAACGGACGTCGTACGTGTTGTTTGGCCCTAAGCAGGCCACTTGATAATTTTGCAGTTTCGTCGGGAACGTCAGTGATTACGAGGCTTGAGCCGGGATACTCTGAAAGTTTGGGTGAATGATTGTTCCCAGCTATTAAGGCGAAAGGCCCCAGCTCTGCAAAAGCAACAAAGGACGGGCTAGCGCACTGGCAGAGGTATCAGATCAACAATGATCATATGTTGACCGCTAATCACTACCGTATCCTGCTCGTGACTTTCGGATGCATGGTGAGTGTCTAACTGAGCTAAATGGCCAACAGGCACTGAAGTTGTCGGTTTACTGCCATATCCGATGTTGATTTCATCGGTAAGGCTATAAGCAAAAATCAGCCTGTCTGCCTGTAAAGAAATGTCAGCACTGTGTCGTTTGACATAGCAATTGACTTCAGCCGTAAATGAATCGTTGTTGGTCATTATGTTGAAGTCTTTGATAGGGCCGTTAAATAACCTGCCGTAGGTTTTGCTGTCGCCATCAAAACGGGCCACGTCCAATAGATTTTTTAGTTCATCAACATCACCATTATGGTGATCCAATATCAGCCCTTCACCCTCTATCAATACCAAATGACGCTGGTAACCTGAAAAATCGGAAAAATCGCCATCATTCACTACGCTGGCGATGCTTAATCGCCAATCAAAGTTATCTAAATTGCCACCGCTGTTAATGGCGAGCTCGCTGGTATGACCTAAGCCGTTTTTCCACGGGATAGTTTTAAACGTCTCAGGGGGGAAAATTGTCAACATAAGCAATCCTGCTCGAAGTGTTTCGGCATATTATCCTGTCTCTTTACCAAATCCTCTGCTCCAGGATAGTGATAGCGTATCAGCCACGAGATGACCACCCTCATCTATACTCCCTAACATGAATTCAGAAACCAAAGAGGCCAAGATACTGCGGGAAATGCGCCTGATCTTGACCGAAATAGCCCGCGAGACGGCAGTGCGTAGAGGTAGTCAACACATCCTTTCAATCGAGACTATCGCGAGGATGCGAGATTGTCTCGGTCTGATCAGTGATCGCGAGAAAGAATTAAATGAATCTCTCGGAATAGAAATGAACTCTCGACCTAAGTTAGGCGCAGATAAGCCGAATACGGTTCGTGTGAAACTGCGGGAAATCAAGTAAGCCATCTGCGACGAGTTGCTCTGGCGACCTCCTCGGGCTAGTCCTGCTTAAATTTTTAAAGAAGGAAGCGGTGGGTGCGTCCGAGCTAGGACCAAAGAGGCTAAATGTGTTGGGGATTTGGAATGGTGAGACAACTTCTTTATGGATGCATGGTCTAAGAGTTGATACAAATGAGTGGATTTGAGTACTTCCTTCTCGTAGTAGTAGTGATTGGTCTGGCTGCCTTTCAAATTCGACGACATAAGAAAATGAAAGAAGAGCGCCACAGGTACGAATGGGACCATTTCAAGGAAACAGGGGAGATTGAGGATTCCACCGACCACCCAGCATTGATGAAAGAGCTCGAGCGAAGAGAGACCGGGGATGGTGATTAGTGAAGAGGTCAACAACTGAATAGCAGTAGGCAGGTAGAGAGTAGTTTGACATGAGTCCAGAGCAACTGAGGCGGATAGGGATAGCCATTGCTGTTGCGGTGATTATCTACGGCGCTTTGAAGTTCATAGGCGTGGTCCCATCATGATGGTGTAGTACTGCTGAGGTGACCTCACTGACCCTTGTCAACGATCAGGGACGTAGCAACCAATAATCAAGACGGTCTACCTAGCACGCGGCGTCCTCTTTTGGCATGGGTTGTAGCCTAGTCTTGCTTGCGCTGCCATTACCCCGCTCAAGATCGCAACAAGCATTCCTGCGCGTGCACCAGGATCTTCGCACTAAGCGAACACGGTGAATCTTCGAGTGATTAAGATGGGAGTAGTTGGATTGTTTGTTACTGCGCTTGAAGATCGTTTCTCACCTAGGTGTGGACTGGCCTACATTTCCATAGCACATGAGTTCCTCTTCGGTTCCAGCGCCCGGTCATGTAATCATCCCACGGCCGAGTAAACCAACTATGCATCTCTTTATTGAAGTCGTTCCACACATAGAACTGAAACGCTAAGTCTGATTCTTGAACCCACGTCACAAACCCTTCGGATATTGTTGCTATCCGGAGGGTTTGTTGATTGACCTTCACCTCGTTCTTCTCAGGATCAATTTCGATGAGAGCAACCGAAGCATTCTCGGTATGTATAGATGCTTTATTCTTGCACTCGAGCGTTATTGGGCCGATTTCTTTACCAATAGCTTGGGGGATTGGTGTCAGCAACAAGATCAACAGATAGACGAGATTTTTCATGATTCAGCCAAAGGATCTCTCAAGGCGCTTCATATTAACAAACTGTTCCGGGTGGCTCTGCGAGCTTGGATGGCTTAAGCGGAAGATTTCCAAAATGTCAGGACCATCGCAGCCATCTCATTTTGCAGTTACAAAACTGCATAGAGTGGGATTTGAGATGTTGACATATGGGGGGGTTAGTAAAGTTGGCCCCAACAAGCCCTCTGCGATGTCAATTATTCAGCATGGTGATTTCTGTTGTTTCCAGAATATGCCCGGAAGCGGCAACTGCATCCTTGGCTTTTTCAAAGAATTCTTCCATCGCTGCTTTAGAAGAGATTTGTGCCAAGACCATGCAAACCTGAGGATCTTCATCTGTCCGACCATGGAAAATCTCGATGATTCCCGCGTTTCTGGCCATGGGTTGGGCTGAATAAAATGCTTGTTCCCAGTCAAAAAAATCGTTACTAATACGAAACTTCATCAATGCATATGAGGCCATTTGATAACTCCTTGAATATTGGATCTTGATGATAAGTGTCTCATTTCTGTTGTTGGCAGATGAGCAGAAGAGGAATTGAGATATTTAAGGTTCAGTCTTGAGCCAACGTTTCGTACAGGCACCCACACGCATTAGATTCCCTTCAACAGTGGGGGTATTATTTGGCGATGAACCGCATCCTTATTCTGTTGGCTAGTCTGTTGGTGGTTGGTGTTTAAACGTGGATAGACGAAGCCTTTTGAGATTAGGCGCAAAGGTGGTTTGCGCTCAATCGCTCCTATGGGCGGTAGGAGCGGATGCTGATGGACAGTCAACTAACAGGAATACCGCGCTCAATCCGCTCATTGCAGCGCTGACCAAAACCGGTAAGTCTGTATGTATGGATGCAGGGCAACGCCTCAGCGACAAGCCGCCAACCGACAGCACCTATAACCTTCACCTTCGTACTGCGAGCCTTAGCGAAGATGATG
>CAXRCG010000220.1:0-13371 GCA_964228885.1 Pseudomonadales bacterium
AGTGCCGTGTAATCCCCGGCATCAACGTCAATAGCTACTGCATTACCGGAAGTCAGCAACATGGTGGTTAATCCAACAGAAGCGACGCTGAAATTCCCCTTTCTGGAACCGAGTAAACTTTTTTGCTTATAGTTTGATACAGATGACATAGTGCAGCCTCTTATTAGTTTTGTTGGTATTGCACTCGACGTGAAGCAATCAATATGCCAGATCGATTGCTCCTTAGGAAATTATTATGAAACAATTACTTATGCGGCTTTATAGCATCTATGTTTTAGTTTTTGGAAAAAAGTGGATCGTTTCAATACACTAAAATTGGATGGTTGAATAAAAAAAATACAGAGTGGTGGGTGTCCTTATGCATAAAAAGATCGTTGATCTGAACACTCAGGTCCAGCAAGCCCGTGAGTTGTTTGACGAAGGGCATGTTGTACCGTCCCAGTGGGTGCGGGATGAGGTTTTGCGCTCTTGGCTAAGATGCAGAAAACATGGCGTGTCCCCCTCTGGTCAGTTCTTACTTGAGGCCGCGCAATTCGACCAGATTTCTTATATCCGCAATCAACATCAGCGTCTCATGACATTTGCCGAGCCTGAAATGCATCGGTTGTTTCGTGCCATCAGTTCTGCAGGTTGGGTTTTGGCGTGTCTGGAAAGAGAAGGCCGCAGCATTAAATATTTCGGCAATGACAGTCCCTGCTACGAATTGCTGGGAGCCGCTTTGAATCCTGGTATGGACCTTTCAGAGGATATAGCTGGAACCAATGCTCCCGGTTGCGCTTTGATAGAAGGCAGGCCTTCGCTTGTGTGTGGAAGTGAGCATTTCTTGCATTCTTTCCGCGATCTATCCTGCGTGGCAGTGCCCATTTTTGACCCTGCAGGGACGCTGGTCGGGGCTTTGAATGCTTCGAAACCTTATGATGGCCGACCGGTCGGGATTCTTGAAGCAGTTGCGCTCGCAACTCGGTCTGTTGAGAATCGAATGGTCGACGATTTGCGTGGCGCCTTGGTCCTCGCCCTTCACTATCGCCCGGAGCTTACACAGTCACCCATGCGTGGGTTGATACATTTCGGCGAGGATGGTGAAGTTTTAGGTGCAAACCCCTCGGCCAGACAGATGCTGGATCTCGAGTCTCTCGAGAAGACGCAGAGTCAGGTCTGTTTCAAAGACTTATTTTCATGTCGCGCTGCCGAGATCGAGGGATCACAACAAAGCCCTGTTGAGGTGGAATGTCACAATGGGGCAAGGCTTTTTCTTAAGGTTGAAAGTCTTCGGAAAGGGCTCGTGAGCGTCAAATCGACGCCACCGCAAAGACGGCCGGACATCAGTCAGTCTTTTTATGTGGGCGAGCCAACAAAACCACTTTTTGACAAGGCGCATCGGGCCTTTCAGTTTGGAGTTCCGGTTCTGGTGACTGGGGAAACCGGAACAGGCAAAGAGGTTTTAGCGCGCTCGCTACATGCCAATGGGCCTTCTTCAAAAGGCGCGTTTGTTGCCGTGAACTGCTCGGCTATTCCTGCCGGCCTGATAGAATCAGAGTTGTTTGGCTATGCAGACGGCGCTTTTACTGGTGCCCGACGTGGGGGTGCCAAGGGGAAATTTGAGGAAGCGAACGGCGGTACGCTCTTCCTGGATGAAATAGGCGATATGCCGGTAGAATTTCAAGCACGGTTGTTACGTGTTTTGCAAGAACGCATTGTCACCAAGCTTGGAGAAGAGAAGTCTCGGCCCGTCTCGTTTTCTCTGGTCTGTGCGACACATCGGAACCTTGATGAGCTTATGGAGAGTGGGGACTTTCGGAGCGATCTTTACTACCGAATCAATGGCCTCAGGGTGCAGCTCCCTGCTCTGCGGGAGCGTGAAGACCTCGATGCTTTAATTGATCACTTGCTGGCATCAATGTCACAGGAAGATTCCCCGCCAATTCTGACAGCTGAGGCTCGCAATCTCTTAAGGCACCATTCGTGGAGAGGCAATATTAGAGAGCTCCAGCAGGCACTGAATCTTGGCCAGGCGCTTTCTACTCAGGGAATTATCGATGTTGAGCACTTGCCCGAGGACATCAAGGCCAAAAATGATACTGCGGATGTGGACGTAGGCGAGGGCGGCACACTCGCCGCTGCGGAGCGCCAAGCGGTGCGATGTGTGCTCGAGAAACACAATCACAACGTCAGTGCCGCGGCTCGAGAATTAGGAATAACACGAGCCACTCTCTATCGGAAAATTAAACATTTTGTCCTCTGAGGTAATTCGTGGACTAGCCCGAATTTCTCATGAGGGGATAAAACGCGCCGCTCTTTTCAGCGAGTAAGCGCCTGGGCATTACAGTTTGTCAGGTGTATCCGGCTTTTAGTTGTGGGGCATTAGCTTGGCTGTGCCGGTCGTTGTCCGCCCATTCTAAATGTCCGCTTTGCGACCAGGCTGGCCAGCAGGGAACAATTTTCTGAACCATACTTAAAGGCCCTTACCCTCCGAAGAGGGCCACGTCATGACGGTTCCTACCAGCAAAGCTCCCTGGAACAAAGGGAAGCTCGTCGGCCAGAAGCTACCGCTCAAACTCGAACAAATATGGGCTGTCCGTATTCGTCTAGAGATAGCGAAGAACATCCGCGAGCTGGCGATGTTTAACATGGCTATTGACTGCAAACTTCGATCCTGCGATCTGGTAAAGCTTTTGGTTCGAGATATTTCCAGAAACGGTGAGGTTCTGGATCGGGCGCAAGTCATCCAGCAGAAGACTAGTCAGCCTGTTCAGTTTGAGATAACCAAAAAGACTCGCGAATCGGTCGAAGCATGGATCGAGTTGCGCGGACTGTCGGGTATGGATTATTTGTGGCCGAGCCGGATGCGAAAGTATGACCATATCACCACTCATCAATACGCCCGTCTTGTCAAAAAGTGGATTACCAGCATTGGACTTGATCCTTCAGTCTACGCAACCCATTCAATGAGACGTAGCAAAGCGACATTGATCTACAAGAAGACCAAGAATCTTCGAGCCGTCCAGTTGCTGTTGGGACGCACAAATATGTCGAGCACCGTGCGGTACCTTGGTGTCGAGGTCGAGGATGCTCTGGAGATAGCTGAGAGTATTGAGATCTAGCTGCGTAACTTGTTTCCTTGGTCACTGTGGATGCCGCAGACGCTGCCAGCCCCGGTCGATGATCACCCTCGGGTTTCGATCAGGCTTCTCCAGTCGTTAAACAAAAGCGAACATTTGCCTTTAGAAAGATATCCTGAAAAGCTCCTTCTCAACGTGGCCACGAAAAGGGGTGCAGAATCAGCCAGAGTTCGAGAGGGTTAACTGATGGTGCGTATCCAGGTTGTTGCGGTAAGTCCAAAGTTATCTCCCGTCCGACCGGATTTGAGCTGCCTGTCAAAACTTGGGCTAGAAAGACCGGTTATGTAGACTAGAATTCTTCTCACACCATCTTTTGGGTACGAGATTCTGCTAAAGACATCGAACCAGTCTGCGGGAAAGGGTCGATCCAATACCGATGCTAAAATCTGTCCGCCCAATAACCTGTCAATATGAACGAAACCCGTGCCATATAAATCAAGACACCACGAACTGGAGTACAAAGTAAAATGTTGGATTTAATGTCAGCAGCAGTGTTATCCGGCGTAATCTATGATGTTCTTAAATACCAGGCGAAGGTCACAGGGCAAGCACTTAAAAGCCGCCTCAAAGAGTGGGTTCTCGATGATGACTCGGCTGACGAAATTGCCAATGAGATCAATGGAATAGGTATAAATCAGGACATGAGTGAAGCTGCTATCAAGAGGAAAATTCAGAATTCAGATCGTTTGACCCAATTAATGAAAGAAATACAGCCTTCAAATCAAACAAATATTAACCAAATACACAATGGAACTGGTGACAACGTGGGTCGAGATAAAGTGGTGAAGGATGATTGAGCGTGAACCCCATACTTCTTCCGGTTGCCAAGCACAAGTAACTCAAGAGCATAAAGGGCAAGGGGACAATGTAGCTGGGGATAAAATATATTCCCCCGGTATTTCGGTAGATGATATCGAAGGCTCAGTGGTACAGATCTTAGTTTTTATCCGGCATCGGATCACCGATTCTGCCGAAGCGGCAGTAGAAGCTCTAGAGGGTTCGTCGCGTTTAGAGGGCGAGGCCAGGAAATTGCTGGAGTTAATAAAGATCCTGACGGACTTTGCCGTAGGTAAAGATACCAAGGCATCTTTCAAGAAACTAAATGAGCTAAGGACGGGGTGTAAGAGTACGTTCGCAAAGGATTTAGCGAACGCTACTTTGATCAGAGCGATTGCTACAAGGGATTCCCCGGACTTTTCAGGTATCAGAATCCCCCTTGAAGAAGAATTTCTAAGCAAGGAAGCCTATCTTGAATATGTCGCAGACATCGACCGCCTCAGTGAAGAAGCAGAGAGGACGCGGTTTGAATTTTCTGAGCCTGTGCTTTGCGGGCTCATTAGGGGGTTGCTACGAGTTGGTGAGCCAGAAGTTGCTGAGGAGTTATCTGACCACCTGGTAGATCAATATGATAGTGTCAATAGTAAAACGATTAATATTGCATGTAGAATACAATCCTTTTTTAAAACTGAGGGCGTTCAAAATTTTTGGACATTAAATCATGACAACTACCAAATCCTTCTTGGGATTTGCAATGAGATCATTGATTTAATAAATTTTACTGAAGGGAAGGAGCATCGCCTATTTATTTGGTCGGCCAACCTCCTAGAATTTTCTGCCGGTGAAATTTCTGATTTATTAGATATTTGTACTGATTTCATTGCCACCATTGAGAAAACAACTCCAAATATAGCTAAGGCAATTCGTGGCTTTAACTCGGGAAACTTTGATTACTCAGATGGCCTACCATTTTTGATTGGGAAGTGCGAAAGAGATGAGATTTTTCGAAGAAACAAAGTTTCAGAGATACTGAAAAGCAATTATATTAGCATTGATGAATCTGCGATTCTTCTTAATGTTGGCGATAAGGAGAAAATAAAGGAGTGGATTAACAGTGGCGGGGGCGTTACTGAAGATAGCGCTTTACTTAAAGACTTTGTCGAGCTTGAGTTGCATGCATTTGTGCTGGAAAGCAACCCAAAAGAGAGATTGCAGTTACGAGAGAAAAGTGATCGATTCTTGGACGATCACAAAGATTCCCTAAAAGATATTAATCCTTTCAGAATTCACGCACTTTGTCACCATCTCCTGAAAGCGAACTTAAGTACGCCTGCATGCAAGATACTGAGTCATTTTATACCAACGGGTAACCTCTGGCTCTCACCACTCGTCGAATTGTATTTGCACGCGCTCTTACACAGTACTCAACTGGATACTTTAAGTGTGACACTGGATCGAATTCCAAAAAAATATTGGAATTATAATGTATGGAGAATTGAGGCGAAAAAGCAGGAGACTCTTAACCATTTACCAGATGCAGTGGGTGCTATAAAAAATGCCTTACACTTTAAACCAACGTCGATCGAATCATGGTTTAATTTGATTTATTTAAATAGACGACAAGGTGCTGATGATTCACAGATTGCCGGTATACTTGATTTAATATCTACCGATATTTTGGACAAGCCTTCAGAAAATGCGGCTAGGCTTTTATCTGAATTCCTTGCCCAAGGGCACGTTGAACTGATGGAAACCAAGTTGATCAAATGGTTTCTTGAAGACCCAGAAGGGTCGGCAAGGCTTATCACTGACTTCCATCTTTCTGTAATAGAAATGAAGGGGCAGAATCTTGATCTTCGTGATACTGTTGACGATTGCGTGTTGGCCGTCAGTTATACAGTCGATGGTGAACAACAGCTGAAACTCATAGTTAAAAATCCAGAATACAAACACTCAGCGTTCATAGACTCTCGTACTCCTTTAGGTGATGCCCTGCTCAACTCAAGCAAAGGCAGCAAATTTAATATTGGTATGAGTGAGTATGAGGTAAACGAATTCCTTCCTCCATATGTTGGTGTTTTTCGTATTTCTACGAAGATTAGGAGTTCAATCAATGATGGTACCGATTCATTTCAAAGTTTCACGATGCCAGCGGACCCTGAGGAGTTTATAAGCAGTATAAAGAAGAAGATGCAGTTTCTTAAGAAAGATGCTGATCCTATCTTAGAAAATTCAGACATTCCAATATACATGAGAGGTAAGCGGTTCGACCTCTCTAATCCTATTAAGGGTATGATCGCAATACTTTTCGATCGTAAATACAAAAACTCGGGCATCCCAAGTTTTGGTTCTGAAAATCCTACAGAAATAATTCTAGATATATGGTCAATAACTTATATTTTTTATTCTGGACTCTCTGAGACGTTTAGGTCAAGCGGAATATCGACGATTATTACACGAGAAACTAAGGCTATCATAGAGAATTGGATTGATGATGTTAATCGCGACGATTACTTGACGATTGATTTGACCGACGACGGGGAATTGATCCGGTCAGGTAGTACAGAAATCTATAACGGTACCGTTGATCTTCAGGAGTGGATGAAATTTATTATCGAATCATCCGAAATCCAATCGCCTAATTCAGTTGACCTTCCAGAGGAAATTAATGAGTGTCGAGATTTAATCGATGAGTCCGTTGAATCGAGTATTATTCTCGCGTTTTCAAACGATTTAGATTGGATGTCGATCGATCCTTTTTTTGCAAGATTGCTGGGTGGGAAAGGCGGGCGTTCAGTCAATGTCTCTCGTTTTTCGGTGCAGCTTGGTGCAAATCGCGAAATTGAAGCTATGGCCACTGCAATTCAACTTCATTTGTTCCATGACTTTCCCTGTTCGATAACTATTGAGCACTTAATCCAACTTGCTTTCAGTCAAGAAGTCGCTCATGACGAGATTTTGAAAGATGCCTTAATAAGGTATCAGGACGAACTTAGTTGCATTCCAAACGCGCTTTCAATAATCAAGAAAATTTGTATCGCAAACTTAATAGGTGCGATGCGCGCCGGGGAGGTCATCGATTCTGAAGGCCGGCTAAAACTCCGGCACGGTAGTGGTACCCTGTCCGTTTTTTATACATGCTGTCTTATCGCGTCTACTATCCAACTAAATGATGAAAAACTTTCCCGTGAAGAGCGTCTTGCACGATTTTTCCTTGAGTTGTTCGACACAATTCACGAAATGCCGTCTTTAATCAACCTAGTAAGAAGAGCTGGAAGTGTGTATGCCAAAGGACATTTCTTATCAATTACTGAGATCAATAGTTGTCTAGGCGATCTTCAATCTGGTGCTAAAGGCGAGTAATAGTAATCCCCCGTTCTTAGAGGGATTCAAAAGCAGATCTAAGGCCATCATCAGGTTGGCCTTGGGGCCAGACGCTATCGGTCTGCTCTGTGGTTTGACCAGGAATTTCTCTCCGATGGCCGTTAGGGCGGTTCAGGGGTTTGGCATCGGCAGTAACACACCCCTTGTCGGTTATCGCCTTCGGCCGGTTATTCAGTCCAAAGGTTGCGTGGCTATCCCGTTTAGCCTAAGGGAAAGCCTGCTTGTTCGGTACTCTGGTTCCTGGTGCTTTGGGTCAAGCTGGTACAAAGTATTGGGAGTTGGCGTTCGATAATGAGTACCAAAAGCAAAACAACGGGTAAACGGTTCCTAACCGGGCGGTCAACCGGACACCATATCGCTTTCGGGCTATGGTTCCCTGTGCTGCGGTGCCGGATACCGCTGGCGTTATCGGACCATCTGAATGTTCGCTTTGCGACCTTTAGTCATTGCCGTCCCCATTCATTTCCTCCCATTTCAACCAACCGAGACGCGGCTCGTCGAAAGGAAAAGGCGAGATCATTGGCGGACGATAGCTGTGCCAGTGACACGCCAATTCGACCCGTCGCCGACCACTCATAATATCCTCCCTCTTTGGTGCGAATCATGGTCGTCGCAAAGGAACTTGAGTTTCCTCCCTTTTCATTGACAATCAATTCTTCATCCCCGTCGCTGCTTTCGACTTGCGCTTCAAAATCAACAAACAATTCGTCGAGCGGGACTTGTGCCGCCAGCACCAGGCGGGTACGAGATTCATAACACGCGTCAATGAGGGTCACGAACCGTCTCGCTTCGTTGAGATGATTGGCATCCAGCTGGGGGACGCGTTCCATGATGATGACCGGAAATCGGGAACACAGAGAAATATAATCAGCCGCCCCAAGCGGTTGGTAGCACAGCTCGGAAAAGTCGAACCAGGCACACCGGGCATTGAATCGGGCAACCTGGACGGTGCGGCCAAAGAGCACAGGAATGGTCTCGGCCTCAGTTCCGGATACAGTGTCACCAAATATTTCTTCCAACTGCGCCTGTATGTTGTTGTTAGTATTATTATCGCCATGAATATCATTGTTTGACCAAAAATAGGATTGACCATCCGCTCGGTTTTCAAGTCGATAATCCTTCTGGGAATTCTCCATGGAAATAATGTCGAATGTGTGTCTTAGCATGTCTATGAATGGCAGAAAGAGGGAGCGGTTAATGCCTCCCTCATACAAGGCATCGGGAGAGCGATTCGAGGTAGCCACTACCACCACATTCAAATCCAATAATAATGAAAACAGTCGCTTCAAAATCATGGCATCGGCAACGTCTGTCACTTGAAATTCATCGAAACAGAGGAGTTGGGCTTCTTGTGCCAAGTGTTGCGCGATGATGGGAATCGCATCGCCTCGCGGATACTCCTGTTTGTAGACAAAAATTCGATGATGGACGTCTAGCATGAATTCGTGAAAGTGGACGCGGCGTTTGGTTATGTTTATGTGTTTGTGGCTGTCATTAGTACAGCAAGAATTATCATCAGGAACAGAAACCGACGCGTAAAAGAGATCCATTAGAAAGCTCTTGCCGACCCCGACCGGTCCATGAATGTACATGCCTCGCGGTGGCGGACCAAAAGACCACAAATGGAACTTCTTTCGAAGAGAAGACTTAGCGTGTGCCAAGGATCGCGCCAGTAACCGTAACAGGGGTCTGCTGTTTTTAAAGCTGCCCTCTGTCGGTTCATCGCTGCGTACTGGTGGGAGTGAGGTAAGAGAACCGTGCAGGGCATCGAATTTTGCCGCCAAAGCGAGCTGCGCGTCATCTCGTCGCACCTCCCCAGCATCCACCATGCGTTTATACGCTGCTGTCACGGGGCCTGTCGGGGAAGCCCGCCAAGCCACGCGATGTTGTGCTGTCATATTCTTCACCACAATCTTCATCAGGGAACTGATGAGTTGATTAACATGGTGGTTTGGTACGCTGGATTTCTGTATGGGTATCAAATGAATCCTGACACACCTCCTCTATTCGGCAAGCCCCGGGTTCTGTCCTGTCGCTGCGAACACTCCTAAAAAAGAGGCTTAATGCAGCGGGGGGAGAGTGTTGCTCCACCCGCTTGAATGTTCGCTTCGCGACCAGGTTGGCCAGCAGAGAACAATCTTTTGAGCCATACTTAAAGGCCCTTACCCTCCGAAGAGGGCCACGTCATGACGTTTCCTACCAGCAAAGTTCCCTGGAACAAAGGGAAGCTCGTCGGCCAGAAGCTGCCGCTCAAACTCGAACAAATATGGGCTATCCGTATTCGGTTAGAGATAGCAAAGAACATCCGCGAGCTGGCGATGTTCAACATGGCAATTGACTGCAAACTCCGATCCTGCGATCTGGTAAAGCTATTGGTTCGAGATATTTCCAGAAACGGTGAGGTTCTGGACCGGGCGCAAGTCATCCAGCAGAAGACCAGTCAGCCTGTTCAGTTTGAGATAACCAAAAAGACGCGCGAATCGGTCGAAGCATGGATCGAGTTGCGTGGACTCTCAGGGATGGATTATTTGTGGCCGAGCCGGATGCGAAAGTTCGACCATATCACTAGTCACCAATACGCCCGACTTGTCAAAAAGTGGATTACGAGCATTGGACTTGACCCTTCCGTCTACGCAACCCATTCAATGAGACGTAGCAAAGCGACATTGATTTACAAGAAGACCAAAAATCTTCGAGCCGTTCAGTTGCTGTTGGGACACACGAATATGTCGAGCACCGTGCGGTACCTTGGTGTCGAGGTCGAGGATGCTCTGGAGATAGCTGAGAGTATTGAGATCTAGGTGCGTAACTTGTGTCCTTGGTCCCTTTGGATGCCTCAGACGCTGCAAGCCCCGGTCGATGATCACCCTCGGGTTACAGGCTCCTCCCGTCGCTAAACAGAAGCGAACATTCGCGCGCCCAAGATCCACAAGAGGGCTTGACTCGATAGGAATAGCTGACCACTACACACACGCGAGCAGGCGGAAACATCTAATTGTTCGCGTTACTCAAACAGGGATGTTTGCAATTCCAACTCCCGGAGGATGCGATTGAAGCATATCAACGTTTAGCCATCCGATTTGTTGGTGCTAGGAATAAAACGGGGGACAAATAATGTCCCCCGTCCAAGCCTCTATTCAGACCTTACAAGATAAGGTTCGATCGCGGCTTTAAGCTCTGGTGATGGGGTCCTGATGACCAATCGTTCCGATGCCATATCATGAACGACCATCATTGAAAGAGCCTCATGGCCGAGCACGCGGATCATGACCTGACTGCCCAAGTTGTCCTTTGCTGTGGCAGCCAGTTGGCTGCTTCCACTTGGTGTAAGCTTCAGCCAAACAGCCCCCTCAGAGATAACCGCAGCTTCAATGGCCTCGCTGGTTAAATTAACCATCAGGCCTTCGCTCTCTTGAGCATTCACGGGTTGCGATTGAACACTGCAAGCAGACCCGATAATCACCAGGGTGAAAACACACAGTCTTAGTAACATGGATTAGGTGGCATCCCTTCGGTCCAAGTTGATTCGACACCATATGAAACGACGAAGGCATCAGATTTTGTTGATACCTCAAAGTTCCACCCCATTGGTTCTTCCCCGAAACTGGAGAACGTGAAGGTTACGCTCTGTTGAGGCAGGATGATCGACTCTTTCGTTTCTCCAAAAGGCCCAGTATCTTTCACAGATATGGTGGTGCCCAGAATATTCTGGTTCTTGAACGTCAGCTTTACTGCCTGACCGTAGGAGCCACTGATAGTCGCAGAGCCTGTCAATGCACCACCTTCACCTGGAACCGGTACAAATTGCTCTGTGCGCAAGATCTTCACAGCGTCGACTGCCAGGGCAGAATCGACAATCGTATCGCCGACATCTTGAACTTCATACGCCAGCTGCACGGTTTTTCCTACCAGTCCTGATAGATCAACGTTGTAATTGATCTCGGGCGTTGCGCCATTGTAGCCAAGCATACCTGACGACCAGCTGGAGCTGTTAACGTTACCACTCGCGATGATTTCGACCTTCCCAGGAGCCGTTAAACGCGCAAGATAAGTATCGTTGTACTCGGTGCCGTAATACTGTGGCCACTCACTAGAGAGAAACCGGAGCCTGCCGGAAACGGCTTCATAGGCAGGTGGAACTACAAACGCTTGGCTCAGAGTACCTTTAGCTGATTGAGAGCCGGCATTGCTAACAACCGCGGCTTGGGTAACTGGACATCCATCCGCTGCGGTTGCTCCTTGTGCTCCGGCGAGAAGCATTAATGCGGTACATGGGACCACAGCGCTGATTGCTGGCAATCGGAACTTCGTAATATCCATATCGTTAACTCTCCCTTAGTTGCCTGAGTCCGGAGTGGTGAAAACAAGGTCGCGATCGATGATGGTGACGGAACCCTCTGTCGACCATCCGTCCAGTCCAGTTTCGAAACCGCTGTTGAGGAGTTCGGCATTAACTGTCTCAGGCGCTTTGAGTGTCAGATTGCGCGTGATCTGGGAGGTGTAACTAGAGAGGACGCCGGTAGTTGAGCCGCTAGCGCCGGTATCATTTTTGAAACCAACGAGGATCAAGGTGCCGTCGCCATGGACGTTCATCAGCGAAAAAGAGCCATCGGCGGAAGAGGTTGTTGAATATTTTCTGTCAGTGTCGGGAAAAATGGCAGTTACCAACGCACTTGGTACGGGCTGTCCCGAGCTGTCAAAGACGGTCCCATAGATTGCACTGGTACCAGCCAAATCAACCGTTACAAGCACTGATGATGAGCTTTCTGTTTCAAGCAAGCTGCCCTGGGCACTGCCTGTTCGACCGTCCGATGTTGTGACGTCAGCAACGTAAACCCCGGACTCTGTGAGATCAGTGATTGAAAAGAGACCATTGCTGTCAGTAGTTACCGTGAAGCTTGAGCCAGATTCAATAAACGACACGGTGACTGTCGCCCCTGCGACAGGTGCTTGGTCGCTATAACCGAAAACTCCCCCGTTAATCGCCATAGTGTCAGGTTCGAAAGTCCCAGAAATGATTGAAATCACTCGCTCAGCCTCAGATACCAAGGCAGCAGCGTAGCTTTCTTCAATGGACTTTCCGCTTCCCTGGTTTATGCCAGCAATGTACTTGTTGAGCTCTTGAATCGCTTTGTCGTCGGAGCCTTTTTCAAAGTGCTTTTCAGCATTGGCTACTCGGTGGCAAAGCCCTACTTGGGGTGGGTTTTCAACAGATGAATCCAGGGTCATTGTCGCGAGCTGCTGAAAAGGCTCTGGAAGAGCTTCGCAAGCAGCGGTTCCGTTGTTGCTTGCGTAGGTTTGGAGAGGAATGAGTGAAATGGTTAATAAAGACGAGAATAAGACTATTAGTCTTAGCATCTAAAGCCTCCTTGTTAATTTCGGTCCTTTTAGCTGCTACTCCCCGTAGACTTGCAAGGGGCAGTAGCAAGCTGGTTAAAATACTAGATGAGGATTTGAATTTCCGTGTAACGGTTTGTATTTTCATTGTTAAGTTGTGACGCCCAGATGTTTTCCCCCTGTTTGGGGTGGGCGGCCGACGTGAGTTCGTAAAGCTTTTCTAAGCTGTCCTGAAGTGAAACTTGGAGAAGTTGGAATTCTGCAGCTCTAAATAACTCTCCTGCTTGAACTCGTTTTCAACCCCTTCAGATCCTCACCGGTTTAGTGGTTCAACGATTCTGGACAGATCAGCAGTTTGATTAAATGCTGGGGACCGGTCAGAGAGTGAACAATGGTTAGAGAGTCCCTAACAAGTGACTATGGTTTTGCACTGCGACTGGACGTTCGCTTTGCGACCTGCTTGAACGAACACTGGTTTCGGGATCTGGCCCATGCCAGAGAAATTGTCGGTAACTGGCGGCGAGACTATAACGAAAACCGGCCCCATGCAGCCTTGAGCCACAAGACACCAGTGGAGTTTGTGGCTGGCTATTGGACTACGGAAACAGGGTCAAAATTATAACCCTACCTAAGCAGTTGGCGGTTTAGTAGAAGGGAGCAGGTCACTCGGCTTTCGTCTGTTCAAGGCTGACTGGTTTGCCGCCGAATAGGCTGACTGCGTGTTGCCGAATGACAACTACTGTCAGAGGCGGTT
>CAXRCG010000221.1:0-27280 GCA_964228885.1 Pseudomonadales bacterium
ACCTCGGAGATTGCTGTGCATATCGCGCACAGGGCCAGAATAGAGACTTCAACTGGGTAGTGCAGGGTGTAGGCCAGTAACTGCCGCCACAGTCCTAGGTCGACACCTTCTTCAAAGGAGTCCTCAGCAAAGCCATCTTCATAGTTGTCGTCGTCGAAAAAGTCAGACATCTGTCACCTCCCTTGCGGCGTCCGGTCCGGGTTTAGAAACAGATCCTGCGTCGGCATGATCGATATCTTGTTCGAGTTGTAGTTGGACATTGCCTTGAATGGCACAGAGGTTTCTGTAAACACCGGGTTGTTGCGACAACGTTTCGTGTGTGCCTTCCTGCACGATGTGTCCAGCCTCAAACATGAGTATTTTGTCAGCATGCATGACGGTGGATAACCGATGGGCGATGATGATGGTAGTCTGGGTGTCTCGCTGCGCTTTAAGTGTTCTCAGTATTTTAGACTCGGTATCTGTATCAACTGCCGATAGCGCGTCATCGAGAATAAGAACAGGTGGTTTCTTCAATAGGGCTCTTGCTAACGCAATTCTTTGTCGTTGCCCCCCTGATAAGGTAACGCCGCGTTCGCCGACCAGCGAGTCATAGCCCCTTGGAAACTCTAGGATTGATTCATGAATGCAGGCCTGCTTAGCTGCCTCGACTATATCAGCCTGAGAAGCATCTATTCGACCGACCTGAAGATTGCCTCCGATGCTGGCAGAATAAAGGAACGGTTCCTGCAGCACGATACTAATCTGCGCGCGAACGTATTTACGTGCAAGACTCGCAAGTTCAATATCATCCATTGAGACTGAGCCTTGGTTGTAGTCGTATAAGCGCATCAGCAACTGAGCGAGCGTAGACTTACCCGAACCGGGAGGGCCTAACAAAGCGAGGGTTTGACCTGCTTCGACGGTGAAATTCATATCGCTGAGTACGTTATTGTTAGGTTCAAAGCCGAATGACAGACCGCTGACTTCGATTTTACCAGTCAGTCTTTTGCCGGGATCGTCCTCATTCTGTGATTCAACTGGCTCAAGTAGGATTTCCGATAGTCTGCCCATCGATACAATGGCTTTACCTGAATCCGTCAAAACCCGGCCCATGTGGCGGATGGGCCAAATGATCATGCTTTCGTAGGTGAGAAACGCGAATAATGTGCCTACCGTTAAATCACCGGCCAATACCCACTGAGCGCCGACGAGCAGTATGAGGCCTATCTGTCCAAGACAAAGCAGATCGCTGAATCCGTAATAGATACCTAATATGCCGATCAGCCGTGTATTGTGATCCCTGAACTGAGCATTTTCTCTGGCAAATTTGTCAATTTCAAAATGCTGCTGAGCAAATGCGCGCACCACGCGTATGCCAGTGAGGTTTTCCTGCAAGACGGTCGTCAGACTGGCCTCGGCTTCATCTACTATTTGAAATAGCGTTTTCACTTTTTGGAAGAAAATAATTGCTGAAGCAAAGAGTAAAGGCATGACTGTTAGCGAGAGCCAGGCCATGTTTACATCAAGTGAAAATAAAATAGGTAGTACGACAATGAGCATCAGGATAGCGCGGCTAATTTCGATAACCTGACCGGAAAGAAAGACTCGGATGGTTTCCATGTCCGAAGTACATCTTTGCACTAGATCGCCGGTATCTGCCTCATCGTGATAACGACTTGGCAGGTGTTCAAGATGCGTGTAAACGCGATCTCGCAGGCTTCTGATAATACCCTCGGCTGCAAATGCCATGCTCCGGCCGCGAATATACAGAAATAGTCCTGCCATCATTGTTAAGCAGACAATTGCTAACGCGCACAGAATCAGGTACGGCAATATGTTGGCTGAGCTGGCAGCGAATGCCGTATCTTCTCGCGTCATGTTGTCGGAGAAAACAGAGGCAACGGCAATTTCTAGCCAAACAGGTACAGCCAAGTTGTCTGAGTCAGTGCCGACCGCTGCGATAGTATCGATGGCAAATTTCATGACCAGTGGTACGCCAAACATGAAGATATAGCCCAGCGACATAGCACCAATAGCGATGGCAAGCAGGGGTCGAGACCCTTTTGTGCTTTGCCACAAAAGTTGGGCTTTGGTCCTATCTTTCATTGATCTGTTTCCTGCCTCCGTGTCATGCGGTAGGTTGATCCAATACCCGCGGCATGAATTCAGGTTGAAGCGCTGATTTGTTTGCTAGGTTTCAGCGTTAGGTTGGCTTCTATCAAACCTGATGCCGAGCTGATGGGGTTCAAAGCCCGCTAATACCGTGCCCTGTTCGCGGGTCTGAAGGTGAAGAATGCGAACTTGTACTTCTCGTTACGCGTTTGCATTCAACCCTGAAGGCTGCCCTGTCTTGTGTTGGTATTTTTGCTGGTTAAACTGTGCGATTAATGGCGTATACGAGCCGATGAAAAGCATATATCAATCCGTGGGAATATCAATAAGCGAAGATAAAAGTAGGCTAGCAACCATCTCGGGTTTTCTGTATAAGTTGAAGGGTCAAATTTACAATTAAAATATTTATGAATGAAGGTGCAAAAAAATGAAACTAATTAACTCCATGGGTCCCAACCCTAAGGTCGTACGTATGTTCCTGGCCGAGCTGGGTATGAGTGTCGATCTCGAAGAAGTCGATTTGATGAAGGCGGAAAATCGTGGTGAGGCTTACATTGCAAAAAATGCAAGCGGTACGACACCAGCGCTTGAATTGGACGATGGCAGCTATCTCTGCGAAATTGTAGCTATATGCGAGTATCTTGACGAAATCTCTGATGCGAGTTCTCTCATTGGCAATACCGCGGCGGAGCGTGGTGAAGCGAGAATGTGGAGTCGGAGAGTCGATCTTAATATCCTCGAGCCACTGACAAATGGCTTCAGATACAGTGAAGGCCAGGGTTTGTTCAAGGATCGAATGCGATTGATTCCGCAGGCCGCGGATGATCTTAAGGCGCTCGCACAAGAAAAAATAACCTGGCTAGATGGTTTGATGGAAGGTAAAGAATTCATTTGCGGCAGCCGCTTTACACTAGCTGATGTGTTGCTCTTCTGTTTTCTTGAGTTTGGCGCACAGGTAGGCCAACCAATGAACGAAGACAACAAAAATATCACTGCCTGGTTCGATCGCGTGAAGTCCAGAGCTTCAGCAACGGCCTAGCGCAGCACCAAAGGCGACAGACAAAAAGAGAATTTGTTAGATGGTCGAGTAATCCTTATCAATGTCCCTGATCTCAAAAACAGCTTTGACAGGGACGCTCGCCTCGCGATTCGCAACCCTAGAATCACAATTGACGAAAACCTGATCGTCTCTCAAGACTCGAGGGAGCAGACTTTTAATTTCACCTAAGCTTGCTGCGTGGTGAATTTACTTTGAATCTAACCGGTCTAAACAGGAGCTTTTTGTTAAGTCCTGTAGCCATGACGTTTCGTTGACAAGCTGTAGATTACTGTTCATCGTTGTTGAGAGCGGTGATTTTATTAGAGAGGGTTCGTTTTTTCATGCGTCATTATTTTTACAACAGTTGCAATTTGTAGCGGTTTTGATGGTGTCGGCCAGCTGTTAAGTGGCACACGAGTATGTCGAGCGACCAAAACCGGTAGAACATACCGCTCATACAACAAAGAAGAGGGTAGTATGCAGTTAAGTCAGAGGGTTGAAATTCCTGTCGCTCGTGAGGCTGTTTGGCAGGCCTTAAATGATCACAAGATTTTAATGCAGTGTTTGCCAGGATGTGAGCAATTTGAACCCTCAGAAGAAAACTGCTTCACGATAGTTTTGCTTGCAAAAGTAGGCCCGGTTAAAGCGCGGTTTCACGGGCAGGTTGAATTGAACGACATACAACATGCGACCAGTTATGTGTTGTCGGGCGCCGGGAAGGGTGGTGTCGCCGGATTTGCCAAAGGGTCTGCTTCGGTTCAGTTAGCGGATGTTGATGGAAACGTAGGCGCTACGGTGCTGACCTATGCTGTCAATTCGTCTGTTGGCGGCAAGCTTGCGCAGGTAGGCTCGAGACTGGTGCGCGGGGCGGCATTAAAAATGGCCAACGAATTCTTTACCCGGTTCGTTGGTGTAGTGACCAATAACCCCGCGCAGGAAGTGTTGATTGAAACAATTGAACGTTAGGTAATTCACTAGGGAGAACATTGATATGTCGAATCCGATTTCGATGACAGTGAACGGAAAGAAGATCAGTAAGCACTGTCCTGCAAATAGAACACTGGGGCAATTTATTCGAGACGACCTTGGGCTTACTGGCACCCATGTTGGCTGTGACACAAGTCAATGTGGCGCTTGCACCGTCCATCTAAATGGTGATGCTGTTAAGGCTTGTACCGTGTTGGCCGTTCAGGCGGAAGGTGCAGAGATAACGACCATCGAGGGAATAGGTACCAAAGACGACCTGCATCCAATGCAAACGGCATTTCGTGCTTGTCATGGACTCCAGTGCGGTTTCTGTACGCCTGGGATGATAATGACCGGCATCGATCTGGTGAACACCGCCAACCGGAACAACGTGGAACTCGGTGAGGCTGAAATTCGTGAGGGGTTGAAGGGTAATTACTGCCGCTGTACCGGTTATCAAAACATTGTCCGCGCCGTCACGACTGCTGCACAACAAATGGAGGATTGAGAAATGGTTGCAAAAAACATTGGTGAACCTGTTCTCCGCAAAGAAGATGCTCGTTTTATTACTGGCAAGGGAAACTACACTGACGATATTAACCTTCGAGGCCAGGCATATGCTTTTTTTGTTCGGGCGCCAGTCGCTCGCGCGATGATCACCAGTCTAGATTGTTCTGCAGCTGAAGCAGCTGATGGGGTTGTTGCTGTGCTCACCGGTGCGCAGGTTGCGGAAGACGGTCTGGGATCTTTGCCCTGTGGGTGGATGGTGTTGTCAAAAGACGGTTCAGAGATGAAACAGCCGCCGCATCCGCCGTTAGCTGCGGATAGAATCAATTATTCTGGCGAACCCTTCGCGGTTGTTATTGCCGATACGCTGCAACAAGCCCGAGATGCCGCTGAACTTGTCGAAGTCGAGTTTGACGAGTTGGATGCTGTCGTTAATGTGGCTGATGCGCAGTCAGGACCGCAGATTCACCCGGAAGTGCCAGGTAATACAAACTACGATTGGGAGCTCGGTGAAAGGGATGAAACACTTAAGGCAATTGAAAATGCGCACCATGTCACACGGTTGTCGCTCGTCAATAATCGCCTGATACCCAACGCGATAGAGCCTCGTGCTGCGATCGCTGACTACAATTCGGGCACCGACGAGATAACCCTGTATACCACGAGCCAGAATCCGCATCTTGCCCGTCTGGTGCTCACTGCGTTCGTGCAACTCGCACCGGAGCACAAGCTGCGAATCATCGCGCCGGATGTAGGGGGTGGATTTGGTTCGAAGATATTTATTTATTCGGAAGAAACCGTCGTTGCCTGGGCAGCCAGGAAGTTAGACCTCCCGGTTAAATGGACTGCTGATAGGTCCGAATCTTTTCTTACCGATGCTCACGGCAGAGATCATGTCAGCGAAGCTGAACTTGCGATGGATGAAAACGGCAACTTTCTCGCGCTCAGAGTCAAAACCCTGGCAAATATGGGGGCGTATTTATCGACATTCTCATCAGCTGTGCCAACCTATCTTTATGGCACATTGCTCGCCGGCCAATACAAGACACCGAACATCTACGTTGAGGTTCAGGCCATCATGACAAACACGGCGCCAGTAGATGCGTATCGTGGTGCTGGACGTCCTGAGGCGACTTACCTGCTGGAGAGAATTGTCGAGATAGCTGCACAGGAAATGAATATGGATCCGGCGGAACTGCGACGTAAAAATTTCATTCAGCCAGAAGATTTTCCTTACCAGACGCCGGTTGCGCTTGAATATGACATCGGAGACTACGAAGCCAGTCTCGATAAGGCGCTTGCGTTGGCAGACTATGCGGGGTTCTCAGCAAGAAGAGAGGCATCCGTGGCTGAGGGTAAACTCAGAGGTATTGGTTTTAGTTGTTATATAGAGGCTTGTGGTCTGGCACCTTCTCAGGTGGCAGGTTCTCTGGGTGCCGGGGTTGGCTTATGGGAGTCGGGTGAGGTGCGAGTGAATCCGACCGGCTCAGTTACGGTGATGACAGGTAGCCATAGTCACGGTCAAGGGCATGAAACAACTTTTGCGCAGCTAGTGGCCAGTCAGTTGGGTATATCTATAGATGATGTTGAGGTTATTCATGGTGACACCGGCAAGATGGATTTTGGCATGGGAACCTATGGCTCTCGGTCGTTGTCAGTAGGTGGCTCTGCACTGATGAAAGCTGCTGACAAGATTGTTGCCAAAGGCAAAAAGATTGCGGGTCACTTAATGGACGCTAAATCAGAAGACATCGATTTTGATGATGGCGAGTTTAAGGTGCGCGAAAGTAACCTCTCGAAAACCTTTCAGGAGATTGCGTTTGCAGCTTATGTGCCCCACGATTACCCGCTTGAAGACTTGGAGCCGGGGCTCACGGAAAAAGCCTTTTATGACCCGGGTAATTTTACCTATCCTGCAGGTACTCATATCTGTGAGGTTGAAATAGACCCAGACACAGGTGTGACGCATGTTGTCAAATTCACTGCTGTTGATGATTTTGGCACGATTATTAATCCAATGATTGTTGAAGGCCAGGTTCATGGCGGCATTGCCCAAGGTATTGGTCAAGCGATGCTCGAGCACGGTATTTATGATGAAACGGGTCAGTTACAAACGGGCTCTTTTATGGACTATTGCATGCCAAGGGCGGATGATTTGCCGAATTTTGATGTTGGTATGACAACCACGGTCTGTACTCATAATCCTGTAGGTGCAAAAGGCTGTGGGGAAGCTGGGGCGATTGGTTCTCCGCCTGCAGTGATTAATGCGATCACCAATGCACTCGGCGTAAGGGAGATCGATATGCCTGCGACACCGCTAAATGTTTGGCAGACATTTCAGAATGCAACCCATGAAGCCGGAAGGGGAGAGTAATCATGTATAACTTTAATTACCATTGTCCGTCATCGCTTCAAGAAGCCGAATCGTTGTATGCGAAGTCAGAGGACCCTATGTTTTTGGCCGGCGGACACACCTTATTACCCACTATGAAGCAAAGGCTAAATGCCCCAACCGATTTGATCGATCTTGCGGGCCTGACAGAACTCGCTGGGATATCCAGAGAAGGCGATGTGCTAAAAATTGGCGCTTATACCCGGCACGCCGATGTTGCTGCTAGCGAACTTGTTCGAGCTGCGATTCCAGCCCTAGCAAAGCTGGCCCGTGGCATTGGAGACACGCAGGTGAGAAATCGCGGCACGATGGGTGGCTCCGTCGCTAATAATGATCCTGCGGCAGATTACCCGGCGGCATTGTTGGGTCTTGGAGCGACCGTTGTGACAACCAAAAGGTCTGTTGCTGCTGATGAGTTTTTCGTTGATATGTTTGAAACAGTGCTGGAGGAGGGTGAGATCATCACCTCCGTCACATTTCCCGTCAAAGGCGATGCTGAATATATTAAATTTGCCAATCCGGCGTCTCGATATGCCACGGTCGGCGTGTTTATCAACAGGCGCAATGACGGGGTAAGAGTCGCGATCACAGGGGCTGCATCTAGTGTGTTTCGATGCAGTGAATATGAGGCGGCGTTGTCGAGCAGTTTTTCGGAAAGCGCGATCGATGGTATCAAGTTGGTGACTGACAATTTTAATGGAGACCTTCATGCATCCGTCGATTACAGAGCTAACCTTTGTGCGGTGATAGCTAAGAGGGTCATCGCCTCGATGGTTTAAGTGATCGTTATGCGTAACCGTATTGTGCTGACGATGGGTGACCCCGCGGGTGTGGGGCCTGAGATTTGCCTTAAAATGTTAGCGCGTCAGGCGAGTGATTCCAGCCCGGTAATTATTGGTGACGTCGGTGAACTTCGGCGACAGTCAGAAAGGCTAGGTCTTGCGCAGCATGTGGTGGAAATAGATTCGCCCGCATCGTCTCGGCCAGATCAAGGTAAAGTCGAGGTGGTACAAGCGGGGTCTTTGTCTCACCCTGTCACTATGGGACGCGTTGACGCCGGTTGTGGTCAGATCGCGTTTGACTGTGTTAAAGCGGCGATTGATCTGGCGCTTTCCGGTGAGATAGATGGAATGGTGACTGCGCCGATTAACAAAACTGCGATGTCAGATGCGGGGATCTCGTTTCCAGGACATACCGAGATCCTTGCACATTACGCAAATTGTGAAGTGGCAATGATGCTCGCTAACGAACAGTTGCGCGTCGTGCTTGCCTCTATTCATGTTTCACTGCGCAGGGCGATTGAAGACTGTACCGTTGCGTCGCAGTTGTACGCCATCAGGCTAGCGCAGCAAGGCGCAGAGGCTTTTGGTCTTGCTAAACCAAGGATAGCGGTAGCAGGGCTGAATCCGCATGCCGGAGAATCCGGGCTTTTTGGGCGCGAAGAAATCGAGGTCATCTGTCCTGCCATAGAAACCGCTAAAGCAGAGGGCATTGAGGTCTCGGGCCCCTGGCCAGGCGACACTGTATTTATGCAGGCAAGGGAAGGACGTTTCGATGTTGTGGTCGCGCAATATCACGATCAGGGCTTAATACCGATTAAATATCTGGGTATCGCAGAGGGTGTTAATCTTACGTTAGGTCTACCGTTCGTCAGGACTAGTCCTGACCACGGGACAGCATTCGATATTTCTGGTCAGAACAAGTGTGACGAGTCCAGTATGGTCTACGCATACCAACAGGCACGGCGGTTATTGGGCCGGGGCTAGCATATAACGTCCTTTTAACGTCGGTTCACCTTCCTTGCTGATCACCTGACCTGAATCAAGCAGGCGAATCATGGCTGCAAAGACTGATCGAGCGGCCGCGCCGAACATACGTGGGTCAGTTTCCGTATACATGCCTGGCACCATATCTTCGATCAGTTCGTGCCCCGCCTTAAGGCTGGCAAGGATTTGCTGCTCACGTGCGAGCCGATGGTCAATAAACGCCTGTACATAATTTTTGACATCGGGAATTGCAGTACCGTGAGTTGGCCAGTAGACCTCGTCATCCCTTTCTAGAAGTAGGGCGAGGCTGTCCATATACGAGGTCATGTCACCATCAGGCGGGCCGATGATGCTGGTTGACCAACCCATGACATGATCGCCGGTGAAGAGTGCTTTTTCTTCTTTTAGCGCAAAACACATATGGTTTGAGGTGTGTCCTGGCGTGTAGACGCATTCAATTGTCCAATCGTCCCCCCTCAATATATCACCGTGCCTGATCGTCACGTCAGGCGCGAAAGCCATATCACCACCGGCATCAATAGCTACGCCTCCTGCTATCTTTCCGGCGCCATGTGGGCCGTAGCCATAGGTTTTTGTCTGCCAGTGCGCTTTAAGCGGCGCCGCCGCAGGCGAGTGGTCTTCATGTGTATGTGTGATAAGGATATGTGTGATTGTTTCCCCTTCAAGACTTTGCTTCAGAACGTCAATATGTGCGGTATCAAGTGGACCTGGGTCAATGACAGCAACATTGCCGGTGCCGACAACATAGGTACCTGTACCCATAAAGGTGAAGCCACTAGGATTCTTAGCCGTTACCCTGCGTATCAGGGGAGAAATTTGCTCCAGTTTGCCGTATTCAAAGTCATATTTGTGAATAAAGGGAATCTTTGTTGCCATGCTGCATTCCAGTGGTTAGTCGTTTGTGGTGCGAGTGTATCCTAACCGGTACAAATGGGTAAGCCCGACAGTTCCCGAGAGAGTTGGTCGCATCTAATTGCGTTAGTGTCTCAATTTAGAGCAAACAAGATCTTAAATTAATTGTTCGTCGATCGCTGCCTGAGGAAAGCCATATCGAATATACGCAAATGCTTTGTGTGCCGGTGGTATGATGGCATGCACACCGAACAGCATTTTGCCGCGGGTTAATCAATCTTGGACTATCGCTCTCGTCAGAGAAAAATCAATCGCGACTGATCGAAACCAGATCACGGAAAGCGTGGGGCGTTGGTCATGACAATGTTGGTAAATTATAGGTAGGGAAGCAACCCAAGGAGCGCAGCGGCAGTGTTTGAATTAAGTCCGTCCTCCTAATAACAACATTTGGATAGTGTCCCATCTAAGGTGTCTCTGACGTCCGACGTGTATTTTTGCGATATAAATAAGTCGCCTGACCTAAGGTAATCCGATGATGTAAAAAATTCCGATTCGCCTTTAGATCTGATTCACCTACTTTATATTAACGCTTCAACATGCCGTGCTGCGCTTCGCGCCAGCGCTTCAACGTTGTATCCACCTTCTAACGCTGAGACGACTCGACCCTGTGCATATTGGTCTGCAAGTCCGACGATTAATTCTGTGATCCATGTGTAGTCATCATCGGTTAGGCGCAGCTCAGCGAGCGGGTCTTCTGCATGGGCATCAAAGCCTGCGGAAACAAAGATAAAGTCTGGCTGGTGCTGTTCTAATTTTTTTAGCCAACTGGCTTCAATAGCTAGCCGATATTGCAGACTCGATGTGCCCGCCGTTAGGGGGGTCGTGACAATGTGGCTGTTTGAGTAGTCGAGATAGCGATGGGGGTAAAAATCATCCTGAAAGCTTGAACATACAAGCACTCTTTCATCTTCCTTAAAAATATCAACAGTGCCGTTACAATGATGTACATCAAAATCAAGAATGGCAATGCGATCAACACTCGGGTCTTCAAGTGCAACCATTGCTGCTACCGCAGCGTTGTTAAACAGACAGAAACCCATGGCGTCCATAAGTTCAGCATGGTGCCCCGGAGGTCTTATCGCACAGAATGCATGCTGATATTGCCCATCAAGCACGCGCGTTGTCGCCTCAACGCAGGCCCCTGCGGCTAGCTTGGCAGCTCGGACACTGCCGGCACTCATATAGGTATCGGGGTCAATGTGAAGCCATGAATTATCGGGTTCTGAGTTTACAACATGTTCGATGTGACTTTTTGGATGGACCTGCATCAGCTGTTGCTCGCTAATCTCCGATGCGAGTTGGACGTCCATATCCTGACAGAGACCTGATGCGTGGAGTCGTTTCATCACTGCAGCAAGCCGCTCGGGTCGCTCAGGATGCCCTGGTTTTTCGTGGATCTCACAATCGGGATGGGTAATAAGTAATGGTTTTTTCATGAAGTAAGCATTCGTCGTTAATAAATTGCGCTATGGTCCTTCACTATATTAAGGCAAAACGCGAATGGGTGAACCCTGTTCGTTTTACCGCACAGGTAGGTTGTTTATGGAATCGATTATAATCTTGGTTCCGGGCTAGCAGGTTCGATATCACAGGTCTTTGTAGATCTTGAGGTCCCAGGCAGCGCTTTTCACGGGGGAACCACGGGGCTGGTGCTAAACTAGCGCTGGGCAGCTGGGTATAGACGGGTGAGGCTAGCCTCCCCGTAACTCATTGATAAATGCGTTCGATTCGTTGATGGCTTGTTGCATCGCAGTTAGGAGAGCATTGACATCATTGTCTACCGTGCCGAGTTCATCCTTAAGCGACGCGATAGCGCGGGCATTAAGGTTGTGTTTGAGGTAAAGGGTGTTGTCTTTCAAGCTCGCCAGCACAGGATTTATTGCTTTCTCTGCTCTGCGCATCGCACCCAATACCTTGCTGTAACGACGGCGAGTATCCTTTAACTGGCGCTCACTATCGCGACGTAGTGTTGCGTTGCTGTATTGTTCCAGCTCTTCTTGCCACTCACCAAACAGGGCATCAGCGACATGCTCAACGCTGTCAATTCTGTCGTGAATCTCGTCGGCCGCATCAATGCTCGCCTCATATTCATCATTTAGCTGATTGTAGGTGACTTCGAGGTCGCCACCGTCGAAATTAATGACTGATTTAAACTGTTCAAGTGCTGACTTGAACTGCTCCTGGCCCTCGGTTTGTGATGCTTGAGCAGCATCAATGCGGTCTATCAGAATATCTCGTTTGTGGTATCCAACTCTCTCAAGCGCGTCGTAAAGGACCGTTTCACAGGCAGTCAGCAAGAACACTGTTGTCATCAAGACAATCCACTTTGCCTGCCTCACTCGTTGCCTGCTGCTTCAATTGCTTTAACGATTTTGTCGGTACGCTTGTCCTCGTAGTGATTGTGCACGACAAAAAGTGCATGAATGATGCCGGGCACCCACAAAAAAAGACAAAGCACAATATTTATGAGCCCCTGAACTGGTTTGCCACAAATAAATACAGCAACGGGGGGTAACAAGAGTGCAAGTAGGTAAAGCATAAGTTTCTCCGATGGAAAGGGCGAATGAGTAGCCCAATCTGTGACGATCCGGAGAGTATTAAATCTTGTTTTACTTATCTGATTCCAGCTTTTTCTATGCTTGTAAGTGCGTTCTTACAAAAGAATTCTTGAGTTCAAACCAGGCGAAAGTACCTTTCGAATTCCCATGCAGTGACACTTTCTGATTCAGGGTCACCCCCTTCTGTGTGAAAGGCGAGCCATTCCGCGCGACGAGTATTTGCCCAATATCGGGTAAAGTCTTCGCCGAGGTAGGCTGATAAGAGCTGGTTTTTATCCAATGCCTCGACTGCGGTTGTTATAGTGGTAGGTAGTTTCTCACTAGCAGCGCCGGTACCCCAAGCTAGTTTGGTTGTTTCAGCAGGTAGGTCCAAATGATTGTCTAGACCGGCAATTCCGCCGGCTATTGTTGTCGCCAGCGCGAGATAAGGATTCAGATCAGCAGCCCCAATTCTGTTCTCTATTCTTGTTGCCGATTTACTGCTAGTGATGAGTCGCAGGGCCGTTGATCTGTTGTCCATCGACCAGGTTGCCGTCAGCGGCACAGCGGAGTAGTCGCGAAATCTGCGATAAGAATTTATCGTTGGGCTTAAGAATGAGACATACGCTGCCAGATTTTCCATCTGTCCAGCTAGCCAGCGATTCATAACGTCAGAGCGATTGCCGGGTTGCTCTGAATCATAAAATACCGGTGTACCTTCGTGGGTTGTTATGGAGTGGTGTGCATGCATGCCTGAACCAAAGAAAGTTGCGGGTGCCGCCATGAACGTCACTGCCATATTCATATCTAGTGCAACCTCATACAGCACTTGTTTGGCGCGAACGACGTTGTCGCAAAGCGTCAAGGGATCGCCGGCATCAATATTAAGCTCGATTTGGCCGACACCGGCCTCATCATTCCATGCCTCCCAACCTATGCCTTTCCATTCCAATCGTCTAATAACTTCGGTCATAAATGGCACGGCGTGATAGGCGTTTCGTAACAGGTACATGTTTGGTTTATCACTGGCGCCAATGGTCCGAAACTGCTGATATTGCTTTCGTTTAATGTCTTCGAATGATTCATCAAACACATAGAATTCGAGCTCGAAGGCTGCTTTCATGCAATAGCCTCGCTCAGACAACAAATGGATCATGCGTTTTAATTGCGTTCTCGGGCACAGTCGAAACTCTTCTCCGGTTGCCGTTGTAAAGTCAGCAATACAGTGACCGAGAGCAGGATTTGTTCCATCAGAAATTAGGGTGTCGATATCCGGTTTCATCAGAATATCGCCGAAGTTTTCAACCCGCTGGGGATGCCAATGGGTAAGATGTGGAGCGCCTCCGATATCGATCGCAATTGCCGTATCAGCAATCGCGTGTCCTTCAGGCAAGGACTGGTAAAACTTGTTTCTGTGGATGTATTTACCCGCAGCCTGACCATCCAGCGTCGTCGCGTGCGTGCGGATAATATCTACATGGTGCCTGTCAAACCAGTCAGGCAGATCTTCTATCGCCATCATGTTTCCTTGCGGATGTTTTTGATTGTCTTTGGTCAAAGTTCGCCCAGTAGCCGCTTGATTGAGACTTCAGTCAGTATGGCTAGATGCTCAACACTGCATTCTACGTTAATCTTTCCAGTCATCGCTGCTTCAGCAAACACGAGGGTGCCGTTAACCAATGCCAACAGCGTATGTGGTTCGCCGTAGACAGTCACTTCAGGTTCTATATTTTTTTCACCAAGCACAAGCTCAAATTTGTCGTTGTTAGCGACCATCTTGATTGCCAAGGGCATGCCCGGTTGGTCGCTAACCGCCTGCCAGTAGCTTTTTGCTTCAGTGACCCAATCTTGCGGCAGGGGTTCAAGTAGCTTGCCCACCCTTATAGCGAATAAAGGATGACGAAGCAGACCATCAATCCGGGGTTTGATCTTTACGTCGTTAAAATCGAGATGAATGACGACTTTTGCCAGAGGGTTAATTCCCCGACTCACGGTAATGTTGTTGTTATTGATGTTCACCGAGACTTTTTGGGGGTCGGTGATCGAGCTTAGCGAAAAGCAGCCGTCGAGTTGACCGACAACCCGGCGATGTGAATCGTTTGCCATTGCCCGTTTGAGTTGTGCGCCAATGATTTTGACAATCGGAACGGGATCATCTTCAAGCGCGATCACAGGTGCTGCGTGCATTATTCGTTTTCCACAAATTCCGTGACTTCCAACTGGAAGCCTGAAATAGCATTAAATCGTGTGGGCGAACTTAACAGCCGCATTTTGCCGACACCCAGATCGCGAAGAATTTGGGATCCGGTACCCACGACGCGATATATCCCTAGCTCCATGTTGGCTTTAAGAGAGGCGGGTAGTTCGGGAAAATGTTCTATTTCAGCAATATCCTCTGCTTTGCTTTTTGTCTGTCCGACGATGACCACAACGCCTTGGTTCTCTGCAGCAATTTTTGCCATGGAATCCGACAACGACCAAGATTTTCGTGAATTGGGGAGTTGGGTACCAATAACATCACGCAGCTTATTCAAGGTTTGCACGCGGACAAAACAGGGTTCGTTTTCGGCGATTTCTCCTCGAACCATTGCGTGGTGAATACAATCGGAAATACTGTCGGTGTAGGTACGCAGCAGGAATTCACCATGACGAGTATTGACCGTCTTTTCATCGATCAATTCAATGGTTTTATCATTAACTGTTCGGTACTGGATGAGATCTGCAATCGTGCCCAATTTGATGCCATGTTTTTCGGCAAATATTTCAAGTTCAGGGCGTTTCGCCATGGTGCCGTCTTCATTCATCACTTCAACGATCACCGATGAAGGCTCATAACCTGTCATTCTTGCGAGATCACAACCCGCTTCGGTGTGTCCTGCACGGGTGAGGACGCCGCCTCGCTTTGCCACAATCGGAAATATGTGGCCTGGCATGACGATATCCTCCGGACCGGCGTTTGCTGCAACCGCGGCTCTTACGGTGACCGCGCGATCCGCTGCAGATATTCCCGTAGTGATACCCTCAGCGGCCTCGATGGAAACGGTAAAGTTTGTTTCATGTTGAGAGCGATTGTTTTCAACCATAAATGGCAAATTGAGCTGTTTGCCTCGCTCCTCCGTCATTGTCAGGCAAATCAGTCCGCATGCTTCCCTTGCCATGAAAGTCATATGCTGGGGCGTAACGACTTCGGCGGCAATGATAAGGTCACCTTCATTTTCGCGGTTTTCATCGTCCATTATCAGAACCATTTTTCCCTGACGAAAATCTTCAAGGATTTCTTCTGCACTGCTGATAGCCATTCTTATAACGCCTACTTATTAAAACGATTTGTCGGATGAATTGATGAAGTAGTCAATTCGGTTTCTCATTGGTTGAATCAGATGATCTAGCAGGATTCCGCAATAGATTTCTGATCTTATTTTAGGCGAAGATTATACGCGAATTGTCCGGTATAGTCCGTTTCTGAAACATTTCCTTGGTCTGATTGGTCAGGATGAACCATGCGTCGTGCCAATTAATACTAAATCTTCAGAGATAGGGTCGAAAGATTGATGACAACAGACGCTGACCAGATCAGTTTGCTGAAATCCTTAACCGAACTTTGCGGTGATCGGTTAATTACTGATGATGCACGACGCCGGGTATATGAAGCCGACGGATTGACAGCAAAAAAGCAGGTGCCCTGGATCGTGGTACTCCCAGAAACCATCGCTGAAGTGCAGCAAATTATGCGATTGTGTCATCAGGCTAAAGTGCCGGTGGTCGCAAGAGGCGCCGGTACCGGTTTGTCGGGTGGTGCTATGCCGCACAGTGAAGGTGTGCTGTTAAGCCTAGCCAAGTTCAACAGAATTTTAGAGGTCGACGAGGATAATCTCAGCGCGCGGGTTGAGCCAGGCGTGACCAACTTGGCGATTTCGGATGCAGTGCGTCACCTCGGTTTATTTTACGCGCCTGATCCATCGTCCCAGATTGCCTGCACGATCGGGGGGAATGTTGCGGAAAATTCCGGTGGCGTTCATTGTCTAAAATATGGTTTGACTGTTCACAACGTCAAGCATCTTAAGCTAGTCTCGCCGGAGGGTGAATTGTACGAGGTAGGCAGCAAGGGTTTCGATAGCCCTGGCCTCGATTTGCTCGCGCTGCTGCACGGATCAGAAGGGATGCTCGGGATCGTTGTTGAAGTGACGGTTCAACTGCTCCCAATACCTAAGAACATAGCGGTGGTGCTGGCAGCCTTTAATTCTGTGAGTGAAGCAGCAGGTACCGTTAACGCGATTATTTCTCAGGGGATACTGCCCGCGGGTCTGGAGATGATGGATAGGTTAGCGATCAAGGCAGCTGAAGCCTTTGTGAATGTTGGATACCCGCTAGATGCCGAAGGGCTGTTGATCTGTGAACTCGATGGTACCGCTGCAGAGGTGCAGCATCAGATAGAGAAACTGAGGCTTATCCTCGATGAAAATAATGCTATTCAAGTCAGGGTTGCAACGGATGCAGCGGAACGAATACAGCTTTGGTTGGGACGAAAGGCCGCTTTCCCAGCAGTAGGAAGGTTAGCGCCAGACTACTATTGCATGGATGGCACCATTCCAAGATCGGCACTGGCCGCCGTGCTAGCGCAGATAACAAAACTTTCCGAGCAGCACGGTCTTGAGGTTGCGAATGTTTTTCATGCCGGAGATGGCAATCTCCATCCTCTGATTTTGTACGACGCAAATAAAGCGGGTGAAATCGAACGGGCGGAGGCGTTTGGCGCAGATATCCTCAATCTTTGTATCGAGGTTGGTGGCACAATTACTGGCGAACACGGCGTAGGTGTCGAGAAAATTGATCAAATGTGTGTTCAATTTACGCCTGAGGAGCTTGAATTATTTCATGGCGTAAAGTCAGCGTTCGACGAGTCCAGAATTCTTAATCCGGGGAAAGCTGTACCCACTCTGAGTCGTTGTGCTGAATTTGGCGCGATGCATATTCATACCGACGGCAGCCAGCAAACCCATGTCGGTCTCAATGCGCAAAAGTATTCGGACCTGGAACGCTTTTGATGGTCACAGAAATTAAGGCGCTGTCAGCGCGTATCGCCGATGCATACCATCATGCAAAGCCGCTTCAGATAGAAAGCGGCGGTTCAAAATCATTTCTGGGCAACCCTGTCCGATCTGACCTTTGCGAGTCGATCGACTGTAAAGGCTACTCGGGTATCATTGATTATCGCAAAGACGAGTTGATGATTCGCGTCAAAGCTGGCACAAAACTCGCCGAGGTTGAATCGCTGTTAGCCGAAAATGGTCAACGCTTACCTTTCGAACCGCCGCATTTTGCTGGTTCGGCAACGATTGGTGGCGTGGTTGCTGCCGGGCTCTCTGGTCCCGCGAGACCCTATCTAGGATCGGTAAGGGATTATGTGCTTGGCATCGCATTTATAGATGGTCGTGGTATCGCCTATGAAATGGGCGGCCAAGTAATGAAAAACGTGGCCGGCTATGACGTATCCAGAATGCTGGTGGGTAGCCTCGGTGAGATGGGGCTGATTTGTGATGTAAGTTTGAAAGTTTTACCCGCCGATGAAGTCTCAGCAACTTACGCTTGGCTGACCTCTTCAGTCAATGCGATTGCCGATTTTCAACGACTTCAGAAAGAGGGTCTACCATTGTCTGGTAGTGCCTGGGTTGAGGGTGAGGCGTTTATTCGTCTCGGCGGGTCAAGGCAGACCATCGCGCACGCTGCTGGATTAGTTGCCGGCGAGAAACTTGGCGAATCGGAGGGTGTACAATTTTGGCAAGACCTTAAGAATCAGCAGTTGCCGGTGTTTGAGGGTGAGGGCGCGCTGTGGCGAGTTTCGGTTGAACCAGGTAGTGATGCGTTGTTAGACACAGCACAAGTGATAGAGTGGGGTGGTGGTATTCGGTGGCTCAAAAATCCTGCGATGAACCCTAGGTTGACGAGTGATCCGCATACGGTGACGCTATTCCGCCCCGATCAAATCGCGATTGATTCATCCACAGATACGCCCTACCAACATTTGTCCGGTGCTGTGCTTGCGTTAAACCAAAACCTAAAACGAGCCTTCGATCCCGGTGCTATTCTGAACCCCGGCAGGTTACTGGCAACGGTTCCGGAATATTAGAAAATGCAGACAAAGATACATTCAGACTTGGTGCATGAACCGAGGGTGCAGGAAGCAGAAGAGATTTTGCGTAGCTGCGTTCATTGCGGTTTTTGTACCGCGACATGCCCTACCTATCAATTGTTAGGCGATGAGTTAGATGGCCCCAGAGGCAGAATTTATCTCATCAAAAATATGTTGGAAGACAATGATATTTCTCGTCAAAGTCAGACCCACCTTGACCAGTGTCTGACCTGTCGCGCCTGCGAGACGACTTGCCCATCGGGTGTGAAATATGCGCGACTGATGGAGATCGGTCAGGAAATATCGGAAGAGTTGAGGCCGGCTGGTATTGTCGCTCGGGTCCGCGACACACTATTGAGAAAGTTAATGCCAGTGCCCGTGATTTTCGGCGCGCTGACGCGGCTTGGTAATCTCTTTAAGCCGGTATTGCCCGCGCGATTGGCAGAAAAGGTGCCTTCATTACCTGTTGTCGCTGCAAAGTGCGTCAAAGCGCCGGCTGACCCGGCTATGCGAGTGTTGGTGCTGGAGGGTTGCGTGCAGAAGGGCGCAACGCCGCATGTTAATCAAGCGCTGGCTGCTTTGTTATCGCAGCATAATATATCGGTTAGCTTTCTTGCCAGTGAAAGCTGCTGTGGTTCGGTTGATTATCATTTGTCCGCGCCAGAGGCAGGCCGAAACAAGATGCGAAGGTTGCTAGATCAGCTTCATCCTGTCTGTACCGACTATGATGCGATCGTTTCGACAGCTTCGGGTTGTGGCGCCACGCTGAAAGAATACGCGCAGATTCTTCAATACGATCATGATTATCAACAAAAGGCTAAAGAGGTTGTTAGCAGGATTAAGGACGTCAGCGAGTTACTCGTGGACATTGACTTTGCCAAGCGTACGGAAACGAAGTTGCGTCGCATTGCTTATCATTCACCCTGCACCTTGCAACACGGACAAAAACTACAGGGTCTGGTTGAAACTATTTTAACGAAAGCAGGTTATGAATTAGTTCAGGTAGACGACGCACACCTTTGTTGCGGGTCCGCCGGAACCTACTCAGTGACACAGCCAAAGATTGCCGGTCAGTTGCTTGATAATAAACTATACCATTTGCAACACCATGCGCCCGAAATCATAGCAACCGCCAATATTGGTTGCCAGTTACACCTCGGCACTCGCGCCCAGGTTCCGGTAGTTCATTGGGTTGAATTGTTAGCGCAGGATTTTGCCAACCGCGAAAAATAATAATGACAAGTGTTTATCGATGATATTAGGGGGCACAAGCCGCTAGTCACTTATTTTGCTAACCGACCCGCCTCACGATAAAGCCACCAAAGAATGCCTTTCTGGGCGTGAAGCCGATTCTCAGCCTGCTGGTACATGATCGCGCGCGGGTCCTTGGTTATCTCGGCGCTTATCTCAAATCCATCGTGAATCGGCATATCATGCATTACCTTACAATTAACACCTTTCAATAATGTGGAATTAATCTGGTACGGCATCATTTCCTTAAGCTTTTTGTCATTCTCTTCCCGATGGTCCGGGTTGTTAAAGTACTGCATGTCAACCCAGGTGTCGGTGTAAACAAAATCAGCCTCTTGCACAGCTTCGCGGGGGTCAGTCGTGTGTGTAACATTATTAGATTCTGCTATCAGGTTCTGTACGTAGGCGTCATGCGACTCACCATTATCCATAGCTTCAGGGGTCGCCAAGGTGAGGTGGATGCCTAATTTGTGGCAAATGGTGACCAGAGAGTTGGATACGTTGTTCTGTACTCCCAGATAAGTCAATCTGGCGTGTTTTAGTTCACCCTCGTGATGTTCCATGATGGTGAGCACATCGGTCATCGCCTGACAGGGATGAAATTTTTCGTCGCAGCCATTGATGACTGGCACCTGGCTAGCGCTCATGATCTTTTGCAGGTCCTCGTTATACAGTAGCCTTGCCATAATGCAGCTGACGTTGCGCGACAGGTATTCTGTCTCGTGTTCGATACCTGATAAGACAAAGTTGGAAGTCATCCAGTCAATGTATATCGCGTGGCCGCCAAGTTCTGTCATTGCAGCTTCAAATGATACACGCGTTCGTGTACTGGTCTTCTGGAATAGCATCGCCAGTGATTCTCGATGCAGCAAATTGTGAAATTCGGCTGGATTCGCCTTGATTTCGATCGCTTTGTTCAGAATTTCCGTGAGCTCAGCAGAGGTTAAGGACTGTAAATTAGGAAGGTGTCTCATGAGAACATTTCTCCTAGCCAAAAAAAAAAGACCGCTATTACGGACCCTTAATTTAGCCAGCGAACCTTGGTTAGCAGGCGCTTAATCACGTTTCGGATGTCTATCCCTAAACGAAGGACGGCAAATTACCGGAATGTTTGCAACTTGTACAGCCCTGATTATCCGAAAGCCAACAGTGGTAAGATCAAATCCGGCATTGACAACAACAAGGAGCAACAGGTGTGAAGCGGGATTTTGACGTAATCGTTATAGGCGCGGGTCATGCGGGGTTGACCGCCGCTATTTGTGCGGCAGAATCCGGCGCCTCCGTTTGCGTACTCGAGGTATCCCCGAAAAACGTCCGTGGCGGGAATAGTAAACATACGAGGAATCTTCGCCCCATGCACGAGTCAGCATTGTACCCGTTGGAAGGTAGCTATGGGTTTGATGAGTATATGGATGATTTGTTGAGGGTTACTGATGGTGAAACCAATCAGGCACTGGCGACGTTAACCTTGGAAGCCTCTGCCAACAGCGTGCAGTGGCTAAAGGACCACGGTGTCGCGTTTCAGCCTCCTCTGGGAGGCACACTGCATCTGGGAAGAACCAATGCATTTTTCCTTGGCGGTGGAAAAGCGGTGATGAACGCGCTCTTTCAGTGTGCTGATAAACTAAATATTACTGTTGTCTACGATGCGTTGGACATTCAACTCGATGTTGAAAACGGCGTGTTTAGGCGCGTTGATTATAAGCATCAGGGAATCACTGAGCTCTTGACTGCGGCCTCTCTTGTGGTGGCGGCGGGCGGGTTTGAGGCTAATCTTCAGTGGTTGTCGGAAGCCTGGGGTGATGCGGCGCTAAATTTTCTTGTTCGTGGCACGCCCTATAATAGAGGCGATATATTGCGCCAGTTGCTGGCTGCTGATGCCGTGCAAATTGGCGATGCCCGTCAATGTCATGCGGTAGCGATAGACGGTCGTGCACCGCAATTTGACGGCGGCATTTGTAGCCGAATTGACTGTGTACCTCTCGGTATTGTTGTGAACAATCAAGCCACACGATTCTACGACGAAGGCGAGGATTTCTGGCCCAAACGTTACGCAATCTGGGGCAGACTGGTTGCGGCGCAACCGGATCAGGTTGCATATTCCATCATTGACAGTCAGTCGGCTGGCCTGTTTATGCCAACAGTTTTTCCCCCTGTCGAGGCGCCTAGCCTTCGTGAACTCGCCGAGAAATTAGGCTTGCCCCAGGAAAGTCTATCTACGACTGTCGATGAGTTTAATCATTCGATTGTTGAAGCTGATTTCAACCACCAGATATTGGATGGCTGTCACACGCAGGGACTCGCAATTGCCAAAACCCATTGGGCGAGAAAGTTAGATAAGCCGCCATTTCGCGCTTATATGTTACGTCCCGGTATTACTTTTACCTACCTGGGTGTTGAGGTTGATGCCAATGCAAGAGTGAAATTTAATGACTCAACTTGTATAAGTAATATTTTTGCAGCAGGTGAAATTATGGCCGGTAACGTGCTGGGGCAGGGTTATCTTGCGGGTATCGGCATGACCATTGGTAGCGTATTTGGAAGAATCGCTGGGCGTGAGGCAGCTAGAAATGCAAGATGAATTAACCCAGTCAAGTGCCGATATGACAACACCGAATCTGCTTCCACTATATGACGAGTCTGCTCGAATCATGACTATCTGTAATGCCTGCCGGTTTTGCGAGGGGCATTGCGCAGTATTTCCGGCGATGGAACAACGGCTTACTTTCGATAAGGAAACCGTTGATTACCTCGCAAACCTTTGCCATCAATGCGGCGCATGTTATCAACACTGTCAATATGCTGATCCACATGAATTTAATGTCAATGTGCCTCGAGTTTTTGCGGAGGTACGTCATTCAAGTTACGCCAATTATGCATGGCCTATGGGGATGGCGTGGGCGATTCGAAATGCCGGATTATTCACGGTCCTGACGACTTTATTTGCAACCCTATCCTTTTTGCTTGGCGTCACATTGTCTGGTGATCAAGCGTCAGAACAGGTAGGGTTTTATGCTGTTATCTCGCACAACACCATGGTGACTGCCTTTAGTCTCGTGGGAGGGCTGATCTTGTTGGTCTGGTATTTTTCCATTAGACGTTTTTGGTTAACAACCGCTTTACCCGGGGTTTTCAATATACCAATGTCGGTTTATCGTCGTGCGATGATGAGCATTCTGACCTTAAAAAATCTCGATGGTGGGCACGGCCATGGTTGTTACCAGCAGGGCGAAGTTGCTTCCCAGATGCGCAGGGTCTTTCATCAGATGACCATGTATGGTTTTCTGTTCTGTTTTGTTGCGACGTCGCTTGGCACTATTTATCACTATGGACTAAGCGCTCCTGCGCCATACGACTGGCTTACAGCGCCGAAATTTTTCGGGGTCACCGGGGGTGTCAGCCTGCTTGTCGGCTGTGCTGGATTATGGTGGTGCAGGCGAAGTACGGAACAGGCCATTGAAACCGAAGACGGTGGATTGGGTAACAGTCTCATTGGGCTGCTGTTTTTTACAAGTTTGACGGGGTTGGCATTGCCGTTGTTAAAAGGAACCGAATATCTGGCAATAGTATTGTGCTTGCACCTGGGTTTTGTACTGGCGCTCTTTTTGAATTTTGCTTGGGGTAAATTCATGCATAGTATCTACAGATGTGTTGCGTTGTTAGCGAGTGAGTACGAGAAATTACGCCACTGAAAATTAAAGGCATGTGTGTAATAGCCGCCTTCGCGCGTCCAGCAATCTCACCATTGTTGAACTCTGGTCATTGCGGTAGTAGGTTGATTGGTAAAGAGACATAAGGAAAGCATCGTAGTGAAATATCGAAATCTCGGTTCAACCGGCATGAAAATTTCCCAAGTGGGCATTGGTTGCAACAATTTTGGGCGTCGCTGCGACCAGCGTGCGACCAATGAAGTAGTTGACGCTGCATTAGAGTTAGGCGTTAACTTTTTCGATACTGCTGACGTTTATGGTGCTCAAGGTCTCTCGGAACAATTTCTAGGCAATGCGATTGCCACCAAAGACAGAAGTAGCATAGTCGTTGCAACGAAGTTTGCGAACCCAATGGGAGAAAGTGAGCATCAGCGAGGTGCCTCGCGCCGATACATTATGCGCGCTGTTGAAGACAGTCTCAGACGCCTTAAAACCGATTACATCGACCTTTATCAGCAGCACGTTCCAGATCGATCGACAAAAATAGAGGAGACACTGAGGGCGCTTGACGATCTCGTTAGTCAGGGCAAGGTTCGATACATCGGTCATTCAAATTTTACTGGTTGGCAACTCGCAGATGCTGACTGGACTGCGCGGACTTGTAACCTTGCTCATTTTGTAACGGCGCAAAACCTTTATTCGTTAATGGACAGACGCCTCGAGCGTGAGGTGATCCCTGCCTGCGAGCGATTTGGCATTGGTCTTTTACCCTATTTTCCGCTGGCGAGTGGGTTATTAACGGGAAAGTATACGCGAGGAGCCGCTGCACCCGAGGGGACCCGGCTGGCTATGTGGGGGCAGCGAGGTCAGGCAGCTCTGTCTGAAGATAACTTCGATATGGTTGAGCAACTAACTTCTTATGCAGAGCAACAGGGCCATTCGATACTCGAATTAGCCTTTGGTTGGCTCCTCACAAAACCTTATATATCTAGCGTTATTGCTGGTGCTACCAGCGCTTCGCAAGTTCAGTCTAACGTTGAAGCGTCAGGTTGGACGTTAAATGAAGAACAAATGACTATGGTTAATGACATTTCAAAAAGGTAACGCTGTATGTGCGGTCGATTCAACATCATTAGCGCACCAGTGACAGAGTTTATTATGTCTATTCTGGATGCTGATATTTCCGTGACTGGCCATGCTTCAGTTTCAGGTCAGAATGATCCTTCTTTATTGAACTTGACATTTGAGACTCGTTACAACATCGCACCAACGGACCAAGTGCCTGTACTTTTGCGTACCGAAGACGGTAGCTGGGACTTGCGCGATATGCGCTGGTGGCTGGTGCCTTACTGGTCGAAAGGGCCTGATAGCAAATACACCATGTTTAATGCCAAAAGTGAAACCTTGACGACCAGTAGAGCTTACAAGCAGCCTTTTAAGTCAAGGCGGGCGGTTGTGCCTGCTTCGGGATATTACGAATGGGTGAAAGAAGCAGGGGCCAAAAAGCCTTTTTATGTGGAGCCAGTGGGTGCTGCTGGCATGGGCTTTGCGGTAATTTGGGAGACTTGGCGGGGTGAAAGTGCAATTATTGAAAGTTGCAGTATTGTTACCACTGCAGCGACTAAAGGAATGGCTACCCTGCACCATAGGGTACCGGTGATGCTAACGCCTGGAGAAGTCGATGCCTGGGTAGATCGGGAAACTGATGCAGAGACACTGGCTAGTATAATGGCGCCGAAGCATAAGCTGCCGCTGAGCATCACGCCGGTTTCTACTCACGTGAACAATGCCAGAAATAAAGATGAAGCTTGCCTAGACGTCGTGGGTGAGCCCATCATTGTTAATTAGTTTGCAGCGCCTCGCCGGATTGGACTAATTTCGAGAAACATGAAAAGTATTGTCGTCACTAATGTTGTCGAGGCTGTATTTTATTTCCTCGATAATATCCGCGTTCGGGCGACCACTCTCTTGATATCGCTCAATCAGTTTCCACACGAGCGCCTGGCCATAAGCATTCAGATCAACATTGTTGTCTGCAGCTTCCGCGACTCCTGCGTCAAGGTGTTGTTTTGCAAGTGAATATGCATCAGGCATCTAAGCGCTCCATCTTTGGTATGTTTTTGATAGCCGAGCACAGTATATCTTAATTCAACGTTTGGATACTGACGTGAGTCAAAGGATCATTTTGATGAATTAGTCGAGATATCCCTCGTCGGTATATTGTCAAGAATCACTGTCGATCAGGTTAGTCCGGGCTAGGCTTACTTGCGTCTCTCGTTAAGTTAATGCAATCTCAGATTCAGAATATCAATGCGAGTGCATTTATAAAGCTTGAATATAATACGAGGGGATTTAAGGGTGAGTGAAAGTAGCAAACTGGAACTGGCAGTGGCGGCTGCGGCTGGGATGATCACAGCTTACCACGCGCAGGAAAGACCAGAAACCAAGGCGGTAGTATCAAATTACGGTGAAAGGACATTTGCTGAGCTGAATGCTAGAGTGAACCAACTCGCCCGTGTGCTTCGAAATGCAGGTCTGAAGCCCGATGACGGGGTTGCCATGCTGCTGACTAACCGGCCGGAATTCGTCGAGGTCTATTACGCTTGTATGCGCACAGGTTTGCGAATCACGCCTATCAACTGGCACCTGACAGGGGACAATGCCTCGTATATTGTGACCAACAGCGAGGCGAAAGCGTTTATTGCAGATATCCGGTGTCAGGAACCTGCGATAGAGGCGTTAACAAACAATGCAACGCAGCTCAATCTTTCGCTAGCAGTCGGTGGTTCGATCAGCGGCTTCCAAGATTATGATGATGTGCTAGTGGGTGAAAGCACTTCTAATATTGAGGCGCCAGAAATTGGCAGCCAGATGTTGTACACCTCTGGTACCACGGGACGCCCCAAGGGCGTTTATCGGCAACGAGAATTACCGGGTAAAGCGTCATCACCCGTCGCGGCCACGACAACAAGAACGGTGGAATCTGCCGGTTTTCGGGCAGGTCAAGACTTGGTCCTTTGCACTGGACCCGCTTATCATGCAGCACCCCTGACATTTAACATTACTTTGCCGTTAGCAGCCGGTGTAGGTACTGTGTTAATGGACAAGTGGGATGCCGAAGAGACGCTACATCTGATTGAAACCCACGGCATTACTCATACGCATATGGTGGCGACAATGTTCCATAGATTGTTGGCGCTGCCTGATGATGTACGCGGCAAATATGATCTCTCAAGCATCCGTTATGTGCTCCATGGTGCCGCACCCTGTCCGGTTCATACCAAGCAGGAAATGATTGACTGGTTAGGGCCGGTAATTTACGAATATTACGCGGCGACAGAAGGCGGCGGCGGTTTTTTTATCGACTCAGAGGAGTGGTTAAGTAAGCCTGGGAGTGTCGGTAAAGCGCCAGCTGAAGCAGATAACAAAATCGTTGATGATGACGGCAACGAGGTCCCGGTAGAGGAGGTGGGCACCATCTATTTTCGATCGCCACCGGTCAAATTTGTCTATTTCAAGGATGACGACAAGACGAATAATAGTTACTCGGGGGACTACTTCACACTGGGCGATATGGGTTATTTTGATGACGATGGTTATTTGTTTTTGACCGGTCGTAATGCCGAGACGATTATCTCCGGTGGTGTGAATATTTATCCTCAGGAAACTGATGATGTATTGTTGAAGCACGCCGCAGTGGGCGATGTTTGCACCGTTGGCATACCAAGCGAGGAGTGGGGTGAAGAAGTGAGGTCAGTTGTGATGCTAAAAAGTCCTACCGAGGATAATGCCGCCGTAATTCAGGAGCTCATTGCTTTTTGTCGTGATCACTTGCCCCACTTTAAGTGTCCAAGATCCATTGATATTGTCGACGAACTGCCTCGATTACCCTCAGGTAAAATTCAGCGCAAGGTGGTCAGGGCGCCTTATTGGGAAGGTCGAAAACGTCAGATTTAATCTTTGTAGCGATCGGCCGGACAGACGTACTTACCCCTCGGAGCAAAGCTCGTGAGGG
>CAXRCG010000222.1:0-13563 GCA_964228885.1 Pseudomonadales bacterium
AACCGCTTGCGATGTTAGCGAAGAGGTTTACTTAAAGTATATCGTTGCCCGGCTTGGCACTTACCTTCAAATCCCTGGATATGGCGACATGCTGGTTAGAATAAATGGTTGGGACGCAGAAGTGCTCAAGTCGTTTAGAACGCACGAGGCTGTGAAGTCAATCGGCGGGCTAATTGATAGTGTCGCTACGACCCAACAGATTGCTGAAGTTGCGAAGTTGATACCGGAACAATGGCGACCAGCCGCCGTTGGTAACGCTCAAGAATGTGCGCGTAGGTGGGTGGATCAATTTGATGCGGGTGCAGATGGTGTCATCATTCACGCCAGTACACCGGAGGAAATCGAACCTGTATTAATTGAATACGAGAAAATAAGACCGGTAGATAGATTTGAGGGGCGAACTAACCGCCCCGCTTAGTAAATCCTTGCCGATGTCTTGCTCGCTACCATTTAAGCACTACTTGAGCGGCAGGTCTTTCGCGATAACGTTGGTCCCAGGCCCGGAGCAAAGGTCGCTCACCAAAGCCGTCTGTCTCCACAAACCGTAGAAATTGCAAGGAAGCTTGTAGCGTAAAGTCGGCTATCGAAGCGGTGTCTCCTAACAACAGCGGTCTGCCGTCAGAAAGTAAGGTCTCAAGGTAGTCAAGCGGTGCTTGCATGCTTGCGGTTAACTGACGAGCACGCTCGGGATCCGGAGGTAAGCCAAGTGGTGATTTTGTCGCATGGCCTAGCCCCCCCATAGGACCTGCTATGCGTATATCAACAATCCGTTCGATGTCGCGGGCATGACCTTTTTCCTCTGCTGTGCCACGGATGATCGCGTTTTCTGGAAATTTGTCTTCGAGATAATGGATGATCGCTAGAGACTCAACGATAAAAGACCCGTCGTCTAACTCAAGTGCTGGCAAAGTGCCAAAGGGGTTTCTTGCTAGGTGCTCAGGTTGACGTTGATGCCCCTTAACCGTGTTCACAGTGATTTGCTCTATGCCCATTTGAGTGCCCAGTTGTTCACGTTCAGCGATGTAAAGCATGACCTTTGTTGGGTTTGGAGCTAATGCAACTTTGTAGAGTTTCATCTTTAATCCTTGATTAATTTAGGTGGTAATTTGCTAGAGCGCGTTTACAATTTCGACGATCTCTTCCAATAGTTCAAAGCGTGCAGGGCCGAGCGGGCCAGCGCCATCGAGGCCCAGTTTAAGTGTGGTGACACCAGCTTCCTGATAAGCTCTTAAACGATTCGTAATCATCTCTCGATTCCCCAGTGCTTGAAACTCTGTGACCATGGCGTCAGGCACACGCTTAGCTGCTTCGTCTCTTTTGCCGGCTAGCCATAGCCGCTGTATGGCAACTGCATCTTCCTCGTAGCCTGCGCGTTTGAAAGCATCATTGTAGAAGTTTGTGGTGCCTGAGCCCATGCCGCCCATGTTGAATGCAACGGCTGGTTTGCGTTTTTCTATCATGGCTTCAACGTCATCCCCAATCTCTATTCGGGTTGACACACAGAGATTGAGGTCCTCAAGTGATCGATTGGCTTTTTCAGCACCGCGCTGTAAAAAGTCGAAGTGTGCCTCTGGATGATCCGGCGAGAATGATGTGCCCATCCAGCCATTCGCCGTCTCACCCGTGTACTCAAGAGCCTTGGGACCTAATGTGGCAAGATAGATGGGGATGTCTGTCGGCTTGTGAGCGATACGAATGGCCTTACCCTCACTGTTAGGCATGGGCAGCTGAAAGATTTTTCCTTGGTACTTTACCTTTTCACCACGAAATATCATGCGGCAAATATCAACAGTCTCTTTCAAGCGAGTGAGCGCTGGGTTGTATTTTGTGCCGTGTAAACCTTCGACGACCTGAGGGCCGCTTGCGCCAAGACCCAAGACAAAGCGGCCATTGGTGAGATCGTGCAGTGTGAGTGCGGTCATCGCAGTCATCGCTGGTGTTCGCGCCGTCACTTGCATGATGCCAGTTGCAAGCTGAATTTTTTCAGTCTTGTCGGCTAAATAGGCAAGTGGGGTCGCGGCATCACTCCACCAGGCTTCAGCCGCAAAAGCCATAGCGCAACCAAGTTTCTCCGCGTGCTGAACCCATTCGGTTGTCAGTTTTATTGTTTCCGGCTGAAGACCGGCGATCTCAACAGCGAGTTCCATATTTTTTTCTCTTTAATCCGGGGCTTGTGCCATGGCAAGCGTAGTAAATAAAGACTTTGATTCGACGTTCATCATCATTTCTGAGGTGGTTCTGTGTGCTTTGAACTCCTCAAGCTGTCGCCGTGTGGCTCTCATTAAGCCAAACGTTTCCTGATCATGGGCGTCGATGGCCGCATCGGGGGATATCCATCGATTGTCTACTGTTTCAAACCCGTCATGAAAGCCAGCCTGAGACGGCGGTGCTTTGGCGATAAAAAACAATGTATCAAAGCGCCTGGTTCGGCCCGGCGGAGTGATAAGACGGTTGTAATAATGAATGCGATCAAGCGCAAGACTGAGAGATTCTTTCCTGCATATATCGAACAGCGAAATCTCTCCACGATGCAACGCGCCGCGATAGTCGATGAAGCGTTGTTCGTTTTCAGCATTGTAAGAGAGCATTTCGCCATGCTTATCATAGGCAAGTAAGAAACCGCCTTCTTCAAAGGTCTCCCGGATACCGGCTATCCAGAATCGTTGCCAATCTGGACCTGCCGCAGCTGTTTGTCCTGCCTGAGCGGGTGAAGGCAGCGTGATAACGTCTGCATGATCTTCGGCGGCATCAGTATCGTCCAACATCCCGCCGGGAAAAACATACATGCCGCCGGCGAAAACAGCATTATTGGTTCGTCTCAGCATGAAGATTTCATATTGAGGGTCTGCATCGCGCACGATGACAACCGTTGCCGCAAACTGTATGGGCATATTAGGTGCTTCACTCATTAACGCAAATCCGGATCAAAAAATTTCAACGTTAGACTATCACAGAATTAATTTGTCGTTGCTTCGATTAGTTGAGGTATTTATGCAGCGGTTATGGAGGTAGAGCTGCGCATGTATTACGATTGAACGAGAGGTTTTAATTTGAGAGGTAAGTAATGAGTCAACCCCTTGCTGGGATCACTGTTCTGGATTTAACGCAGATTTATCAAGGCCCCTATTGTGGGTTTCTGATGGCGACTGCCGGTGCTGACGTGATCAAAATCGAACCGCGAGGCGGTGAGCGCTTGCGTGGTGCCGGTGGTGCAAAAACGCAATTATCTTTTGCCACACTGAACTCAAATAAAAAAAGCATAACCCTCGATTTGAAACAAGAACGTGGCAAGGCTTTACTCAAGGAACTCATACAAAAGGCAGATATCCTGTTGGAGAATTATGCCCCGGGTGTAATGGACCGTCTTGGTGTCGGCTGGGAGGTCTTGCATGAAATTAATCCGGCGCTGATTTATGTATCTGGTACAGGATATGGTTTGTCGGGGCCAGATAGGGACATGTTGGCGATGGATCACACGATTCAAGCTACGAGTGGTGTTATGAGTTCAACCGGTGATCCTGACCGACCACCCGGGCGCGCAGGCGGCGCACCTTCTGACATTATGGGTGGTATTCATATGTATGGCGGCGCCATGACAGCCTTGGTAGGAAGACACGCGACGGGAATAGGAACGCTTGTCGAAGTCTCAATGCTTGAAGCGATGTATTTTACATTGAGTACGGAATTTTCGGCCTATCATGCCACGGGTAAAATTCCCCAGCGGAATAGCGCGCGTTCTCCGTCGAGTGTCGTGCCCTATTCTAGGTATGAGTGTAGCGATGGTGGTTATGTCGCGATAATTTGTGTTGCCCAAGGGCACTGGCATAAAATTCTAAAAGTCATCGGCCGAGAAGATCTGATTGGTCACGAGGACTATGAAAAACCTGGTAAACGATTAAAGAACGAACCCGCCGTTAACGAAATGCTCAATGCGTGGGCGATTACTGTCACCAGAGACGAAGCATTTAATACAATGCGGGAAGCAGGTGTGCCAGTTGCGCCTATTCGTAACCTAGAAGAGGTGCGTAATGATCCGCACATGCACGCACGAGGTAGTTTGCAGAAACTTGAACACCCCCAAATGGGTGAGGTGATTCTCCCCAATAACCCCATCCGCTATAGTGACTATGATCGTGCTGAACTTGAATTTTTTCCTGAACCCGGACAGAACAATCATGAAATTTACGGTGAGCTGCTAGGTCTAACGCCCGATGAAGTGGCTGCGCTGGTGAGTGAGGCTGTCATTTGAGTCTTGTGTCATTGCGCCTTGCGAGATTGAAATAAAAAATTAAGGATTCGCCGATGAGCTTTGCCATTGATCCCATAACGCCCGTCACAATCCCGATTGCGGGTGTTGAAGCTGTTTTTCCCGTGAACAATATTTACTGTGTAGGCCGCAATTACGCTGATCATGCTATCGAGATGGGCGGCGACCCAAACCGTGAAGCACCTTTTTTCTTTATGAAACCCGCGTATGCAGTTTCGACCAACGGGGTTGCGGTATCTTACCCAAGCCATTCGAAGGATGTGCATCACGAACTGGAAATGGTTGTCGCATTGGCCTGTGGTGGTGTTGATATTTCCGTGGATAAGGCGATGGCGCTCGTCTACGGTTACGGCATCGGTGTTGACATGACACGGCGTGACCTTCAGGCTGAAGCAAAAGATAAACGTCGCCCTTGGGAAGCCGGAAAGACGTTTGCGCAGGCCGCCCCCTGTGCTGATTTGTTACCCATATCTGAAACAGGTGAAATTAATGCTGCTGAAATTCAGCTGGCGATAAATGGGGAAGTTCGCCAGCAGGGCAATGTTAATCAAATGATTTGGAAAGTCGCTGAAATAATTAGTCGATTGTCCGAAGTGTTTCTTCTGCAAGCAGGAGATTTGATATTTACCGGCACACCTGCCGGTGTCGGTCCGGTTGAAGTAGGGGACGAAGTAACAGCAACGCTGACGGGGTTGCCTGAACTCAATTTCAAGGTCGTTTAAGGTTCGGTTTGTTTCAAAGTTGCAGCTGTGGCACTCTGTTCTGAAACCCAACAACAATAATAACAAGGGAGTGCTATGAGCGCTGATTCACCTTCGTCGCAAGATACTACTGAAGATCATAACGAAAAGAACATGCGTAAAGTCGCTGGTACTGCTTTGGCAGGCACCAGCATTGAATGGTACGACTTCTTTATTTATGGCACTGCTGCTGCGCTCGTATTTCCTACCGCTTTTTTTCCTGAAGATATGCCAACCATGGTTGCGCTCATTGCTTCCTTTAGTACCTTTGCGGTCGGCTTTATTGCGCGGCCGTTAGGTGGTGTTATTTTTGGTCATTACGGTGATCGGGTCGGTAGAAAGAAAACGCTGGTTATCGCACTTTTAATTATGGGTGGTGGCACAACCCTGATTGGTCTATTACCTACCTACGAGACGATCGGTGTGCTTGCGCCATTAGCGCTGGTGTTTCTTCGTTTTGTTCAGGGTCTGGCGATCGGTGGACAGTGGGGTGGTGCGATGTTGCTTGTCACCGAGAGCGCGCCTAAAAATCGTCGAGGCTTTTACGGCGCCTTTGCCCAGGCAGGGGCGCCAGCTGGCGTGATACTGGCTAACCTAGCGTTCCTCGCGATTGGCTCAATAATGTCTGATGAAAGCTTTTTATCCTGGGGTTGGCGTGTGCCGTTCTTGGCTAGCGTCGTTCTAATCGGTATCAGCATGTATGTGCAACTCCATCTTGAAGAGACACCAGCGTTCAAAGAGCTGGAAGAAGCCAAACTCGAAAAACAAGCTGAAGGTACAGCCTCTCAAGAATCCGGTACGGCAGATGCGGCTCAGGTTGACCCTAACCGCTCTCCTGTATTAGAAGCGCTTCGTCTGTATCCCAGACGAATCGCGTTAGCAGCGGGCGCTTTTATCTCCATTCAGGTCACTTTTTATATTCTGATCGCTTTTGTCATTGCATACGGCACTAACGAAGAGGGGTTGGGGTTGCCGCGCAGCACAATGCTTTCCGCTGTGTTGATCGCCAGTCTCATCCAGGTGATTGTTCAATTTTACGCGGCTTCATGGTCCGACAGACATGGTCGCCGAGGTGTTTACCTCGCAGGAGCGGCTTTGCTAGCGCTTTGGTCTTTCGCACTTTTCCCATTGATTGACACCGGTAACTTCTTTTTCATCATCCTTGGTATTGCAGGCGGTTTGAGCTTTCTGGCAATGCAATACGGTCCCCAGGCCGCATTCTATACGGAATTATTTACTACCCAGGTACGATACTCAGGTGCCTCGCTTGGTTATCAGATAGGCGCCATATTGGGTGGTGCTTTTGCCCCTAGCATCGCGGTGTTGTTGTGGAAGGAATTCGGAATAATATATGTCTCTGTTTACATCACGATAGCTTGTCTCATCACCATTGGTTCGGTGCTCATGCTCACTGAAACGAGTGGTTCCGATATTAACAACTAGGAAGATACGCTGACGGGTAGTGCGTGCGAGGATTTAATGGCCTTTAGGCTAAAAGATGATTCGACGTGCGCAACCCCTGGGTATTTGAGAATTTTCAGCATACACAGTTCGGCAAAGTGGTCCATATCGCGGGCTACAACTTTCATTAAAAAATCATAAGCACCGCTCATCGCATGGCACTCGACGATATGCGCTTCTCTGGCGACAAGCTGGTGAAACTCGTCTTGCTCCTCTTCAGGCTGTTTTTCCATGCGAACGCTGACATAAGCTGTGACCTGAAGTCCTAATTGACGCTGATCTAGCAGCCCCACGTATTGCCGTATCAAGCCGCATTCTTCCAGTAGTTTGACGCGCCTGAAGGTTGGTGATTCAGAAAGCCCTACAGTCTCGGCTAGTTGAACATTGGACATGCGACCATCAGTTTGAAGTGATGAGAGAAGTTGCTGATCAACTCTGTCCATAAAAGAATACCCCTTAAAAATATAAATAATTGAAAGATAACGCTTTATATGACCCAAATATTGGCAAATAAGGCGAAATCTTTCAATGATAATTCCATAGAATGTGTCGCAGGTAGACGGTTGTGTCGGCATTAACGCTGCGCGAGATCTGACAAAAATCCAATCAGTAAGAGAGGTAAGCACAAGCATGGGCACTGGTGTGAATACAGAAAACCCTATGGGTTTGAACGGTTTTGAGTTTGTGGAATTTTCAGCGCTTGAAGCAGGCATGCTTGAATCGGTCTTTGAACAACTGGGTTTTACGCGTGTTGCAGAGCATCGCTCCAAGAATGCACATCTGTGGCGACAGGGTGATATTAATTTCATTATTAATTATGAACCTAAAAGTGAAGCTTATTATCATGCTGAAGAACATGGTCCCAGTGCCTGCGGCCTTGCTTTTCGTGTAGAGGATGCACATTTTGCATATAAACGCGCGATTCAAATGGGGGCTCAACCGGTTGATATGCAGACTGGCCCTATGGAGTTACGCCTCCCCGCAATCAAAGGTATTGGAGGTGCGCCATTATATTTGATAGATCGCTACACGCTGGGTGCCAGTATCTACGATATTGATTTCGTCTATCTGCCGGATGTCGACCGTTATCCTAAGGGGGTTGGTTTTAACGTGATTGATCATCTCACCCACAACGTCTATCGCGGGCGCATGGATCACTGGGCAAATTTTTATGAAAAGTTTTTCAATTTTCGTGAGATAAGACATTTCGACATTCAAGGGCAGCAAACTGGACTTCTGTCTCGTGCAATGACAGCGCCGGATAATAAAATCCGGATACCCCTGAACGAGGAGGCGCAAGGTAGCAGCGAGGGTCAAATAGAAGAATATCTGATGCAATATAACGGGGAAGGAATCCAACATATAGCCTTCGCTTGTGATGACCTGCCCGCGGCAATAGATCACCTGTTAGCGCGGGGTGTCGAGTTTATGACGGCGCCACCAGAAAGTTATTACGAAATGATTGAAGATCGCTTGCCGGGGCACAATGAAAACCTTGATGTTTTGAAGACCAGAGGCATTCTGTTGGATGGCAGTGTCGAAGATGGTCAGCCAAGACTGTTGCTACAGATATTTTCCGAAACGATGATTGGCCCTATATTCTTCGAGTTCATCCAGCGTAAGGGTGATGATGGGTTTGGTGAAGGCAATTTTCGTGCACTTTTTGAATCGATGGAAAGGGATCAAATGCGCAGAGGCGCGCTGGAGGCAAATGCATGACCTTACAACGAATTCATCACGTTGCTTATCGCTGCAACGATGCGAAAGAAACCGTTAACTTCTATCGCGATTTACTGAACATGGAGTTCAAGCTTGCGATAGCAGAAGACAAGGTGCCATCAACTGGTGATGCTGATCCTTATATGCATGTTTTTATGAATGCGGGTTCAGGTAATGTCATTGCATTTTTTGAGTTGCCCAATTCACCAAAGATGGACCGAGATCAAAACACGCCAGAGTGGGTTCAACATATCGCCTTCGAAGTCAGTACTCATGAAGAGCTAATGACTTACAAAGGAAAACTTGAGGCATCAGGGCTTGATGTCCTCGGACCTGTTAACCATGGCGTGTTTGATTCCATCTACTTTTTCGATCCGAATGGCCATCGGTTGGAGCTAGCGGCAAATAAAGGTACACAAGCCCAGATGGACCAGCTGAAAAGTGTTGCGGATTTGATGCTTGAGGAATGGGCCGAAACCAAAAAAGCGCCGCAACATGCAGCTTGGCTGCACGAGGGAACTTAAGGCATGTCGATGAACAAGACCCACGATCCAGCGTTGCAAAGTTGGGTTGAGTCAGCCAACCTGCCAAGCGCAGATTTTCCTGTTCAGAATTTACCTTTCGCGGTGCTACGACGCAGACGCAGCGATGAAGAGTTTCGAGTCGCGGTTGCCATTGGCGACTTTGCGCTGGATTTGTCGTCGCTGCAGAAAACAGCACTTCTTGTGTCGAAAGAACTGGATGCTTGCGTTGCTACCAGCCTGAATGATTTTATGTCGCTTGGATCAGCAAGTTGGTCTGTGCTGCGCGCAGAACTCAGCGTAATGCTAACCCAGGGCTATGCTGGTTGTGATCTGATAAGGGCATGTCTGATTCCATTATCGGACGTTGAATACGCGTTACCCGCCGTGATCGGTGACTACACAGATTTTTATACATCCATTCATCATGCAACCAATATTGGCAAGCTGTTTCGACCAGACAATCCGCTCTTACCCAATTATGAATATGTACCAATTGGCTATCATGGTCGCAGCTCTTCGATAGGCGTTTCAGGGCAAACCTTCCGCCGGCCGGTTGGACAGTTAAAGTTACCTGAGAAAGAAGCACCGATTGTTGCGCCTTGTCGAAGACTCGATTATGAACTGGAAGTCGGTATCTTTGTCGGTCCAACGAATGGTCCGGGTCACGCGGTACCTATAGACGAGGCGGAGGATCATATTTTTGGTCTTTGCCTATTGAACGATTGGTCTGCCAGGGATATTCAAGCCTGGGAATATCAGCCTCTTGGACCTTTTCTGGCTAAGAATTTCGCCTCAACAATCTCGCCTTGGATTGTTACTCTTGAAGCATTAGCACCGTTTCGCGCTCAATTTGAAAGGGATGGCGCACGCCCTGCGCCATTGCCCTATTTGAGTAGTTCAAAGAACTCAACAACCGGTGCTGTAGATTTACAGCTTGAAGTGTTGATTCAGACTAGCCGTATGCGGCAAGAGGGTATGTCACCCGAACGATTATCGTTAAGCAATTTCACAGACTCTTACTGGACTATGGCCCAAATGCTGACGCATCACACAGTGAATGGTTGCAATCTTCGCCCCGGAGATTTGCTGGGTAGCGGTACCATGTCAGGTTCGACGCATGGGAGTCAGGCTGCGTTGATTGAGATCACAGAGGGAGGCAAATCCCCGGCGACGCTTGGTAATGGAGAAATGCGGACCTTTCTGGAAGATGGAGACACCGTCATCATGCGTGCCCGTTGTGAAAGAGCGGGAGCGACAAGTATTGGCTTTGGCGAAGTCGTCGGAACCGTAGCGCCGGCTGCAGTGTGATGCAACTCTACTCGTATTGGCGATCGAGTGCGGCTTATCGCGTAAGAATTGTACTTAACCTGAAGGGTATCAATTATGAAACGCTGGTCGTTAATCTTTTGCAGCCCCATGATGCAGAAACAGCCGTCAATTACAGGTGTCTAAACCCTCAGGGTCTCGTACCCGCGCTGGTCGACAATGGTCTGGTCTTAACCCAGTCGACTGCGATCATTGAGTATTTAGAAGAGAAATTTCCGAAATTATCAGTCTTGCCCCAATCTTCTGAGGCGAGAGCCACCGTGCGAAGCCTGGCACAATTGATTGCTTGTGAGATACATCCTGTCAACAACCTGCGGGTGCTCAAACATTTGCGAATGGAATTTAGCGCGTCGGACATCCGTGTCAATGCCTGGTATCGACATTGGGTGATTGAGGGTTTGAGTGCGCTCGAACAGCGTGTTGCAGCATGTCGTGGCGCCTGTTGTTTTGGCGATACGCCGACGATAGCAGATGCTTGTCTTGTGCCACAAATGTACAACGCCAGACGTTACGATTGCGATTTAAGGGATTGTCCAAATCTTTTGGAAATTGACGAGCACTTGATGTCGCTTCCCGCTTTCATAAAAGCATCGCCGGAGCAGCAAGAGGATGCCGTTTTATAGCAAGCGCAAACTATCAAGTGCCGATTGGGTCATCAGTTTCAGTCTGTTTTTATCTTGAGTTAGACGACCCACAACCCCCAAACCTTGAAAGCAGGAAAGTAAGTGCAAAGCGAGTGTATCCGGGTCTTTTTCAGGTCCAATAAGCGCCAGTGCCTGTGCTTCGACAATCCTACGCCTAAATGCTGATTCGATCATTTCCATCCCTGACCAGACCACTTGACTGATATCGGCGTCATGACTACCTACCTCCGTCGCGGTGTTAGTTAGCAGGCACCCAAGCATGCCATTTTCGGGAACAATTTCGAAGGATGAAAGAAAAAACGATTCGATAGCATCGAGCGGATTCTCCTTGTCATCAAGATATTTTGCGATTCTGCCGGCGACGATATGTTGCTGATAGTGGGTCAGTGAGCGAACAAATAAATCCTTCTTGCTTGGAAACACGTTGTAGAAACTACCCGGTTTCAGGTCGGCCGTCTGTAAAATTTGCGATATGCCGGTCGCAACATATCCCTGTTTCCAGAACAGTTTCATCGATTGATTGATGACTTCGGTTTCGTCTAAAAGAAGTGGTCTTGGCATTCCGGTTTCCGCAGTGTCCTGTGGTAAATACTTGTGATCGTTGACAGCTTAGGAGTGAATTAGTATAAATGAGCGATCATTCAAAAACAATTTAGGTTTTTGCTGTCTACCTCGAAGGATGTCGCTCGTGACTTATTCGACCGAAATATTACGTTACCAAAAAAAATCTAAGATGATCCATGGTAAAAGCATGGCATATATAGATGAGGGTGAGGGTGATCCGATTGTGTTCTTGCACGGTAATCCGACATCGTCTTTTTTGTGGCGCAATATCATGCCCTACCTAGAGGGCAGGGGAAGGCTGATTGCCCCGGACCTGATCGGCATGGGTGATTCCGAGAAGCTTGATCGCAGTGGTCCTGATAGTTACACCTATGTTGAACATCGAAAGTATCTTTTTGCGCTGCTGGAAGCATTAGACATTCATTCGAACGTCACACTGGTTATTCATGACTGGGGTTCAGGTCTTGGCTTTCATTGGGCGCATCAACATCCGGAGGCGATTAAAGGCATTGCGTTTATGGAAGCAATTGTTGCGCCGATTCCAACCTGGGGAGGTTTTCCCGAAGCTTCGCGCAAGGTGTTCCAGGGTTTTCGTTCAGAAGCCGGTGAAGATATGGTGTTGAACAGAAATATATTTGTCGAAGCGGTGCTCCCAGGATCAATTCTCAGAGACTTGACGGAAGCAGAGATGACAGAATATCGTCGACCGTTTTTGAATCCTGGTGAAGACAGAAGACCCACGCTCACCTGGCCCAGACAAATTCCTATTGCGGGTGAGCCGGAAGATGTTGTCAAGATTGCGGGCGCATACAGTCAGTGGTTATCACAATGCGATGTACCGAAACTGTTTGTGAACGCCGAACCTGGCGCATTAATCGCAGGACCCGTAAGAGATCTGGTGCGTGCCTGGCCAAATCTCACCGAGGTGACCGTGGCGGGCTCTCATTTTATTCAAGAGGATTCGCCTGACGAAATTGGTGAAGCAATTGCCGCATGGCTGCCCGAATAAACACGCACTAATTAGTACGGAGTAAGAACATGAAACAGGAAACTCAGGTAGAAATACTTAAAGAATTGATGCGTCAGGTTGATGAAGGAAAAAACATCGACGCAGGTGTGCAGTACAAAATGCCAATGACCTCCTATGTTTGTCCGGAGATAGCGGCGAAAGAATGGGACATGTTTTTTCAGAATCACCCTCAGTTGATTGGCTTATCCGGCGAGATACCTGAGCCCGGTAGCTTTCTGACGATTGATGATTTTGGTATACCGGTGCTTGCCACCAGGGACAACGAGGGCAACTTTCGCGCATTTCTGAATGCCTGTCGTCATAGAGGTGTTCGTGTAAGTCAGGAAGAACGTGGTAGAAAAAATGTATTCACCTGTCCGTTCCACTTTTGGAGTTACTCTAATAGCGGTGACCTGGTGGCAATACCCAATGAAGATCACTTCGGTGAAATTGATAAGAATTGTAATGGTTTGATTGAACTCCCGGCGGTGGAGCGTGATGGCTTGTTGTGGGTGCATCCACAACCCGACGGTCAACTGGATGTTGATGAATTGTTGGGCGCTGAACTAGCCGAAGAACTCGGAACCTATGGGTTGGGTAAGCTTGTTCGTGGGGGTACGAAAACCATCAATATGAATCTTAATTGGAAACTCTCAAATGATACGTTCGGTGAGACTTATCATTTTGGCAAGTTACACAAAAATACATTAGGTAAAATTTTCCCAGGCAACAATTTGCATCTGGAACTGTTTGGTCGTCATCACAGATTCGTGACAGCTTCGCAGACCCTTGGCGAATTTAAAGATATTCCGGAAGCAGATTGGAATATTCATGTGGGTGCAGCATTTGTACTTTACTACCTGTTTCCGAACATTACTTTCATCGTTGGCAACGGGTCTTGTACGATTGTGAAAATGTACCCGGACCCTGACAACCCGGGACGCTCGACCTCGCAGGTTTTCGCCTATTATGCGCAGGAGGTACTGGATATGGAGGCCGCTGCAAAAGCAGAGGGCAGCCTTGAAGAAGTGACATCTGAAAATGTTTACGATCCAGAGAAGCGAGGCGGGCCAAGTATTGAAACGACAATGGAGGTTTTCAATAGCACCATTGAAAAAGAAGATTATCTGATGGGTGAACTACAACAGAAGTCTGCAGAAACTGGTCTGCTCAAGCACGTTACCTTTGGCCGCAATGAACCTGCATTGCATCACTTTCATTCAACTTTTGCCGAGGTGTTGGGTATGCCGCCGCTAGAAAAAGTAGAGGCGTAACGAAAGTCGACTTCTAGAGAGCAGACCGCTTGATT
>CAXRCG010000223.1:0-23403 GCA_964228885.1 Pseudomonadales bacterium
CGCTAAGACGCGAGCAGACAGTTGAGGATATTGGCAATGCCGTAATATTCCTAGTGTCACAAGATTCAATGAATATTACCGGTCAATCACTCATGGTTGACGGAGGAATGGTTAAGGTCTAGCGAGCCCCTGATGATCTACTTTGCAAAAGATCGAGACAGTATTTTCACGCAATGAATTCGGAAATGTAATGGTGAGATTATTAGCATCAGCCTGAAGTTGGCAGCCAGTCTCCAAGGTCATTGTCATAACATCACTGCTGACAGAAAACTGGTCTAAACGGATACAATCGCTAAACTGCAGACTAGCAGAGGTTACTTTTGGGTCGGCAGAGAATTTCAATTTAAGTGTATTTTGATTCAAACTGCCAACGGTACTCCCCTTGAATCTTAGCCGACACCAACCAACCGCATTGTCAGATTTCAGCCAGTGGATTGTGAGAGGGTGGTATTGATCAGACCCTCGGAAACTCTTGCTTGAAGATTCGAGACCTATCATAAGATTTGGCGAGAGATAAGCTTCCGCCTTGCGCAAAGGATCTAACGAGATCTGCTGGCTGAAAATTTGTGACTGTTCAAAGCTGGTCAATCTTTTTTTAATAGCCGGGTCGATAGCCACCGCCGAAAATGCAGCGATGGGACCAAGACAAAAATCGTGACCGTGAACCAGATCCCTAGTTGATTCAGGAAACGGCGCCGCGCTCTGCTCGGTAACCGCCCAGACCCATAGACTCAATGCTGAAACGTAGCGCTGCATATCCATACCATAGGATCTTGACCATGGGCCACACAAGTTTTTCATACCCGCGTGATAAAAACGCGCCACATCCGTCCAGAGACGCTCATTTATTTCTCGTCCCATCTCCGCAAGGTCATCCGAAAAATTTTGCCACAGCCCAAGCGCAAAAAAATTGATACCGTAATAAGTCGGAGAATTATATTCAGCGAAGGTATTATGCTTACAAAACTCCGCTCTGATTTTATGGGCAAAAGACAAACCCCGCGCTCGAATACTGGTATCAACCAGATCACCCATTTCGATTTCAAGCCAAGCTCTCATTAGCGCGATGTTTGTGTAACCGGGCGAGATTCTGTTTACTGGTTCGCCCTCTATACATCTGATCAGCGCGGCATCTATGGCTGGTACTAGTCTCGTGAGTGCCAAATGGCCTTCTAGTCTTCGCAGCAGCAATAAGATGGTGCCAACAAATTGCCGCCAGTTAGGATCATAGTCTTTCCATATTACGGCACCATTGGGCGGGTCAGATTCCTGCGGTGCACGTTTAAACGTGCCATGCCAAATTTTGCCAGGCGTGTTGTACTGGCAATCAAGCACATTGCTGACTATTTTCACTACCCGCTTCATGCGCGCATCACGTTCGCCCGTTTGAAGCGACTCAAAAACTAATCCTAGCGCGTACCAGAGAGATTCCCTGACCATGTGCTTTTTTGGCTGGTCTGGATATCGCAGCATGTGTCGATCGTGGTCATAGAGTGAATCCATCCAAGTCATCGAAACTGCCATCAACGATTGAGCACCGCTATTCGCTCTCAATTGTCTTGAGGTTATCTCTCTGGTTGTCTTACCATAAATGTCGCTGGTCATTGCGTTTTCCACATTTTCAAGCCTCGACATCAGACTTCAATCAATCCTTCCTCTTTTGGGACTGTTTATTCCAGCTAGTCTGTTTTCATGCACCTAAGCGTTGCTGTAAACAGTTCTGAATGTGCTAACTCCCCGATCTGGTTTTCGTCGGGCAAGCAATCAAGCGCTGCAAAAGCGAGCAGGTCAGGGTCCCGATCGCAGAGCAAAATATCAAACGAGAGCCTGTCACCACCATACAACCCACGATGTATCATGTTCGCAGAAAAGATCAGGAGATCTCCCGCTTTGAGTGGCACTTTTACGCCTGCACTCAAATCATCTGAAACATGACGGCCGTTCTTTGCTAACCGAACATCCTGCTGCTCGTTTGTATCCCATGCCACATGGCTTCCGGGAACGAATTCCATACCTGGCTCATCCCGAACGGGAAGACGAAAATGAATCACATTTATTCGCTGAATCATCTCCCGCTGCTCAGCGATACTCATTCCATTGTATTGGATATCCCTGTGCCAATAATTTTTTTGATCTGGGTTTACAGGGTTAAAGAAGAGCTGGGTATTCATGAATGCAGGACCTTGAGGAATCAACGCTGAAGCAAATTGCTGCAGTTTTTCCTGGCAGATAAGGTTGAACAATGTCATGCGTTGTTCTGCCGATAAATATTTTGAGCCGGTTAAGTAGGCACTGTTTACAGCTCGTGATTCATAAAATTCTTTATTCGCAGCTTTCCAAGCTTCATGAAAACTGAGCAATACTGTCTCAAGTTCTTCTAATTTCTGGGTCGACAAAAAATTTTTACATAACACGTAACCCTTACTTTTATATTCGTTAATCACTTTTAAATAGCTTCTGCTTCGATTAATTGAGGTCTTCGAAAATCAGGCGAGACAGCGCGCGGATGCTCTGCCACCTGAATAAGTATATTTTTCAAGCCCATACCGTATCCTAAATCTATCACACAAAACAGAAATTGAAACGAGGCGTAGCAAGCAGATGTGCGCCCTTCTGCCAAGATCGAAGTTAATGTGAGCGTTGAAAATCTGAAAACCCCTCAGCCTGATACAAACCAGGCTCACTTAAATCACCCAAGGAATACAGCTATTACGTCGGCGATGTTAAACCTCTCATGCTATGGAGACGTCGTGTTTCTTTTTAAGCCACATTAGCATAATGTGCGCTTTGGTATTTAGCGTCAGGATCAAGCAGTGGAACTCATTTTTCAGGAAAACCAAAAACTCGCTGAGGGACCTCTCTGGCACGATGGCTACCTGTACTGGGTCGACATAAAAGCTTGCAAGCTCCATCAACTCAAGCTTGATACGCGCGAGCACAGGGCTAGACACTTTCCTCAGCAACTCACGAGCATTGCGCCGACCAGCAGCGGCGAATTCGTGGTGACAACCCGCGACGGCGTTGCCGGGTTAGCTGACTTTGATGCAAGCCTGAATTTACTTGTTAACATCGAAGGCTCGATATCCACCAACAGATTTAATGACGCTAAAGTCGACTGCTATGGCAACCTGTGGGCTGGTTCAATGGACGACGGAGAAACGAAAGCCTCAGGATCACTCTATCGAATTGATTGCAACCTGACTGTTTCAACAGAAGATACTGGCTACTTCATTACAAACGGCCCTACATTTTCACGAAACGGGGAGTTCCTTTACCATACAGATTCTGCACTGAAAAAAATTTATCGCTTCGCGCTATCCGAGACTGGCATCACAGACAAGCAGCTGTTCATTGAACTCGGACCTGAGCACGGCCACCCGGATGGAATGACCGTAGATAACCAGGGAAATCTCTGGATTTGTGAATATGGGGGCTGGGGTATTTCAACATTTGATTCAACAGGTAAATATTTAACCAAGATTGAAGTACCAGCAGCAAATGTCACTAGCTGTTCTTTTGGTGGAAAGAATCTTGACACCTTATTTATAACGACGGCCGCTAAGGAGCTTTCCGAAGAAGAACTAGCACAACAACCGCTTGCCGGCAGTATATTCCAGACCAAGCCTGGAGTTACCGGCGTTGCCTCGTATCTTTTCAATCACTAAGGCCGAAATTCACGGTAGGTAACCATCGACCAACCGTCATTTGCCCGTAGAAGCACTGATTACGATATCCTCCCAGACCAGGAAGCTTTACTGTAGGTGTTTAATCGTTCCGTAATTAAACTAATTGTCGAGTATCGGCACAACAGCCAAACACTCAAAAGTCATACCCGCGTTTTTTTGCAATCGCTTTATCAGCACATCGCCCATGGCCGTTGAAGGCGTCCAAACCCCTCCCTCAGCCTCAAGTTCATCTTGCGCTAGGCAAATTGCACTTTCCGCTAACATTTTACATGTGGCGCCATAACCAGGATCTTTGTCTCCTGTGACCTTAACTTTAACACTCGCGGCATCACCGTCTTTGTTGGCACCTTTAGCAAACAATTCAATATTGAAGAAGCCCGCCTCAATTGTCTCCCGACTTGGACCTTCTCCGGGTGCGGGAAGCATAGGCTTTGCTAATGCCCTTGTTGTATCAAATGCAGAAACCAGACCCATCAATACTGAGGCTCCGGCAATCGCCATGGCTTTTACATAACCCGCTGGACCATCACCCACCAACATAGATTCGGTATATTTAAAATCAGCGCCATAAATAAAATTCATCAACGCGTTACTTCGTCTGACAACTCTTGTATTTATTGCTGCCATCACAAAAGGAGCGGTCCATTGCCTGAAGTCATGATCGTAACTTGCGCTGATTTGATCCTGCTTGTCAGTGCCGGGTGGAGTATTCACTGGATTAAGCGAATATGGGTCAGCCAAAAGCCCTCTCAGCGAAGGATCCGTTTTCATCTCCTCCATCATATTCATCATACTGGCGACCGTTCCACCACTCATACCGCCTTTTGTTTCTCTGATACGACACTTCACTTCCCGGGCGTAGGTGCCATGATTTTTTTGCATCTCAGATTGTGCAAAATGAACACCCAGGTCCGAGGGTATGCTATCGAATCCGCAGGTATGCACAATTTTAGCCCCTGTGCTCTGTGCTGTTGTTTCGTAAAGATCAATCATCCGGCGCATCCATTGAACTTCGCCTGTCAAATCACAATAGTGGGTACCATTAATCGCGCAGGCTTTGACTACCTCATTACCATACATTGCATAGGGACCTACAGTAGTACACACAACACGGGTTCTCTGCACGAGCTCTGTCACCGAGCTTTCGCTGTTGCTGTCGGTTATGATAATCGGTATTGCACCCGCATCATCAGCCGCCACACTATTTGCGACACTTTCCAGCTTGCTCTGGTTGCGCCCGGCAATTGCCCATTTAAGGTCATTGGTCAAACCATAATGATTGTAGACATATTCAACCAACAACTGACCGGTAAAGCCCGTTGCACCGAGGAAAACCACATCAAACTCTTTCTCATCACTCATACTTTTTCCAGACTAGTCCATGACATGTATTGCGTATTCGACAAGTTTAAACGACAGAGTGACAGACTGACAGGACGTCAATGAAATGCATTCGAACACACAAGAAACCGCGCCACGTGGAAAGCGAAACGGCCTATTAAGGCTCAGGGGCTGGGGCCCTTTTGCAACGAGGCTTCTTTGCAGGGGCCGAAAGACATTCTGTGAATGGGACTGGGACCTTGCTTTTTTAGCGCGTTGAGATGCTGACGGGTTGGGTAGCCTTTGTGTTTGGCGAGCCCGTAACCAGGATACCTTGCATCCATTTCGACCATTTCTCGATCACGCGCAACTTTTGCAATAATGGATGCAGCCTTGATTGCATCGAACTTTGAATCCCCCTTGATCAACCACTCGGAAGGACAAGCAAACGTCGGTGTTCTGTTTCCATCCACCACAACAAAATCTACTTGACCATTAAGACCTGCCACTGCCCTCTGCATAGCCAGCAAACTTGCTTGGAGAATATTAATTTCATCTATTTCCTCGACCTCGGCACGGGCAATACAAAAACCTTGCGCTTTTTCTTTAATTTCTAGATCGAGAACTTCTCTCTTTTTCTCCGACAGCGCTTTTGAGTCGCGAAGTCCAGGAATGGTGTGAAAAGTGTCCAATACAACTGCTGCTGCTACAACAGCTCCTGCCAGTGGTCCACGTCCCACTTCATCCACACCTGCACAAAACTCACGCCAATACATTCACTCTACCTGTTTATCACACAGTGCTAATATGGCCGTTGCGGCGACCTCACCCGAACTACGCTTCAACTCAGCATGAATGCGCGCAAACCGTTTCATCAGTTCTGTGTGGTCCTCATCTTCCATAAGTTCAAGCAGCGCCTCAGCTAGCACTTCTGGTGTGGAGTTCGACTGTAGGTACTCGGGCACAATTTTTTCATTTGCCAGAATATTCGGCAAGGCAAAGTGTTTGATAGAAACTATTCGAGAGACCACAGCATAGGTCAGTGATCCTAATCTGTAAGACATCACCATTGGGCGTCTTAACAACATCGCTTCCAGCGTTGCAGTACCTGAATTCACTAATACGGCGTCGGCTGCTAAGATTGCCGTTTGTGACTCGCCCATCACAAGCTTAATATTGAGTTGCGGTGCATGTTGTTTGATCAAGCCCGCGATCTGAACATACCGCTCCTGGTTAGCCGCAGGAATAATGAAACAGGACTCTGGCTTTTGTTCAGAAATTATTTGTGCCGCTGTCAGAAAATCCGGCGCGGACAATTTGACTTCACTACCTCTGCTTCCCGGCAACATTGCGATAACCGGCGGCTCTCGAATTGCTTCATTAAAGCGTAAATCTAACTTTTTTCTCGCATCGGTCTTTGCATCTATTCGCTGCACTTCTGATATTTCATCCGCCTTTGGGTGACCGACAAATTCAACCTTTATGCCGTTGTCACGATAAATCTGCGTTTCAAAAGGGTAGAGCGTCAACATTAAATCAAGATTACGTCTTAGGCTTTTAATGCGTCCCTTGCGCCAGGCCCAGACAGAGGGTGACACATAGTGGACAGTCTTTATGCCACGCTTCTTCACCATGCCTTCGAGCAGGCCATTGAAAAAGTTAAAATCAATACCGATGAAGCAATCAGGCGCAATCTGTGTGATTCGGTCACGGGTACCAAGAAGTGTACGAAGTAATGACGGTAGTCGCATGATCGGATCGACAAACCCGTTAATGGACAGATCTTCAATATCGGTCCAGCTTTCAAGCCCTGCGTCAATCATTTTGGGACCGCCAATTCCAACAAACTTGGCTTTCGGGTAGACCTGTTTAATGGCAAGAATGAGCGGAGCACCGAGATTGTCGCCGGAGAGTTCACCAGCGACTAGCGCGATAGTCAGATCCTGCTCACTCAGGAGACTTTTTGTTCCGCACATGTCAGAAGCGTTGAGCAGGCAAGTTTATCACCGACGAAGGCTTTACCTGATGCCTTGAGCCAATGATTTCGCAGGTTAACAATCTCGACCTCTAGTCTGAGTTGATCTCCCGGAACAACGGAATGTTTAAATTTGGTTTTATCAGTCCCTGCAAGATAATAAATGTAACCGTCGTCTAACGTTCTGTTTCGACTTTTAAATGCTAGAATTCCGGATACCTGCGCCAGCGCCTCAACGATCATCACCCCTGGAAATACCGGGGAATTTGGAAAGTGGCCAGTAAACTGAGGTTCATTGATCGTGATATTTTTGATCGCGACGATTCGTTTATCAGCTTCGAATTCAAGCACACGATCTACTAGCAAGAAAGGATAGCGGTGCGGCAATAAATTCCAGATGTCTGTTACTTCCATTTCGACTCTAACCCTCGTACCCGTTTAACCAAATCGTCCAGCTTCTTAAAAGCCACAATGCTGCGCTTCCAATCTCGACTGACCATCAGTCCAGTACCGGAAGAATAACGTCCCTTCTCTGTAATTGACTGGCTGACCAGAGACTTGGCAGTTATCTCAACTTGGTCTGCGATTTCAATGTTATCAATGATGCCAACCGCACCCCCGATCATACAATAAGCACCAATTTTGGTACTTCCGGCTATCGCCGTGCAACCCGAGATCGCGGTGTTAGCACCCACTTCGGTGCCGTGGCCGATCTGAACCTGATTATCCAGCTTAACGCCATCACCAATAAGCGTGTCATTCAAGGCCCCGCGGTCAATTGTTGTACCTGCGCCGATTTCAACATCGTTACCAATACTGACACCGTAGATCTGCGGGATTTTAACCAACGCACCTGCGGCGCCATCAAATTCAAAACCGAAGCCGTCGGCCCCAACGATTGCGCCGGCATGAACGACAACACGATCACCCAACCGTACGTCATGGTACAAGGTCACATTGGGGTTTAATCTGCAGTCCACGCCTATTTTCGTTCCGCGGCCAATAACGCACCCTGCACCGATAACACTACCAGCACCAATCACGACGCCAGCGTCGATCACCGCATTTGCACCGACAGTGACACCTTCCTTGATTCGGGCATCGGGGTGAATCACAGCGGAAGCGTGCACCTTGCCATCAGGCAAAGGCTCAGGGTCAAACAAAGCCGCCACACGCGCCCAGGTTAGTCTCGGTTGAGGAGAAATAATAACAGGAATGTGGCAGCCATCAGCATCTTCGCTTCTAAGAACGACGGCGCCAGCTGATGACTCTTCAAGATATTTTTTGTAACTGGCGCTAAATAGAAAGGTCAGCTCGGAGGGTGATGCGTCAACCAGATTAGCGATCCCACTAATCTCGATTGAACCATCACCTACGATTTCAAGGTCTAGCCTCTGGGCTATTTCCTTTAGATTGATAACCGATCTCCGTCTTTCAAGGCACACCTCTCGAACAGAGAGAGGGTGTTAAAGGGAATTCATCTTAATGCCCTTCTTTGTGTCCTACTGCTTAGCGTCAATCATATTGAGCTTTTCAGTTACCTTTAGGGTGATGTCATACAAATCACCCGCGTAGAGTACTGCTTGACGAGGAAGAATAATGTCGTAGTCTTCACTCAGCACAAGCTCGTTGATCGCTGTCTGGACGCGTTGGTCAATACCTGCAAAAAGTTCATTTCGGCGCTCATCAACAGCCTTTTGAAGCTTTTGACGTTCGTAAACGAAATCATTGTTGATAGATTCAATCTGCTGCTGAACCTTGCGCTTTTCAGCATCACTCATGACTTCGCCGTCTTTTTGCATTCTTTCGAGCAAAACGGCAGCATCTGTTTGAAGCTTCTTAATAGACTCCTGTTCACTAGTGAACTCACTAGAGATTTGAGCTGAAATCTTCTTGGCACTCTCAGAGTTAAAAATGGCTGATTGAACGTCAACCACCGCCAATTTTGTTTCAGCAAAGGCCGCAGGTGCCGCGGCCAGAAACGTAAGCGCTGTTAAAACCGCCAGAATGCGTTGTTTGATCTGCACAGAAAATTCTCCTCAGGTGCTCAATATTATGTTTTTTTGTCATTTTTATCGGCGACGTTTTCAACCCCTGTCTCACCGCCGAAAACCTCCCAAACTGCCCAGCGAACCCGAGCGGTCAGTTCAGAGGGGCGGATATTTACACATCCACAGCAGCGATTCAATGACATATTTATTCATCTGACCTTAATAAGTCTCGCTTAATCCAACATTCCCGTATTTTTTCCTCAGCCAAGCCTCATAACCTGCTTTGCTGAAAAAGTTCGTCCGCCAAATGGCAAAAGATGTTCAGACGAGGTTGCAATACAAACCCTCTCTACAACGCTCGTCCAAAACTAGAATGTTTTGCCGAGTTCGAACTGGAAAACCTCAGCTTCATCACCAGGCTTTTTATTAAATGGCGTCGACAAACTAAAGCTTATTGGAGCAAAACCCGTGATCCAGGTTACCGCTATACCAGCAGAATAGCGTAATTCACCATTATCAAGATCGTAGCAAACTTCACTGACAGAGGCGCAATTAGTATTGAATACATTACCTGCATCGACAAAGAGTACCGACTTAATCTGTCGTTGATCTTCAATAAATGGCAGCGGGAACAACACCTCAGCGGTTGCTTCCATTAGCAGGTTTCCACCAATGGGGTCGATTCGACGAAAAGTATCATTAGGTGCGGGCGTTGATCTTGGACCCAATGTATTCGTTTCATAACCTCTAACCGAGCCAAACCCTCCGGCATAGAAGTTCTTGTAAAAAGGATAAGTCTCTGTGCCACCGTAAGAGTCACCATACCCTAACTCGGTTTTTAATCGCAGCGTGAAGCCCCGGGTCAAAGGAAAGAAAATTTGTCCGTTGTAGTTAATTCGGTAGAACTCTAGTTCACTTCCCGGAACTGACATTTCAAAAGAAATCGATTGAGACCGACCACCTGTTGGTAGCAGACCCCGATTTAGCGCAGACATCTGGTAGGATGCTGAAAGGGTGATCAAATTAAATTTATTCCCCTCTCGATCAAGAAAATCCGAGATCTCCTGGGCCGGAACAACACCTTCCTTAATATTCGTGTTTTCATAGCCAACACTCATACCTACCCGAGATATTTCGCTGATGGGATAACCGAAATTCACACTGCCACCAAACGAATCTGTGGAGAATCTCGCAATATTTCGCTCATCAAAATCACTACTTCTGTAGAATACCGAGTAACCACGACTCACACCGTCGACCGTGTAGTACGGATCAAAAAATGAGAAATTATATGAGGTCTGGAACCGACTATGGTTGACTCCTACGTTCACACTGTTACCCGTGCCAAATACATTATTTTGTTGGTAACTGGCACCTAGGATAATGCCAGTAATTTGGGCATAACCTAATGTTGCGGAGACTGAGCCGGTCGGTTGTTCTTCTACTGTGTAATCAACATCGATTTGGTCGTCAGATCCGGCAACTGCAGGCGTCTCAACGTTCACTTCCTGGAAAAACCCTAAACGCTCAAGTCGAACCTTGGAGTGTTCGATGGCGGAAGTTGAAGCCCAGCCACTTTCAAGCTGACGCATCTCTCGACGCAGCACATGATCCTGAGTAATGGTGTTACCTCGAAAGTTAATTCGTCGCACATAAGCACGATTACCCGCATCGACAAAGAATTTAACGATAACGCCATCTCCGGCCTCGTTGACAACGGGTTGCCCGGTTGCACTAGCAAACGTATAGCCAGCATTACCGAGCGCTGTTTCTATTCGCTCTTCAGAGAGTGTCATCAACTGCCTAGAAAAAACCTGGCCTTCCCTAACCAGCAATAAAGCCCGGATGCCATCCTCCGGTACATCGTGCAATTCACCCGCGACATCAACCTCGGTGACCGAGAATCGATCCCCTTCAGTAACGTTAATCGTTATGTAGATGTCTTCTTTATTAGGTGAAATAGATACCTGGGTAGAATCGATCGTAAAGTTAAGATAACCGCTATCGAGGTAGAACGATTCCAACGTTTCGAGATCTCCCGTTAACTTCTCTCTCGAGTACTTATCGTCCTTGGTATAGAAAGAAAGCAGTGAAGGAAGTTTTAACTCAAGAGCCTCCAATAATGTTTCATTGTCAAAAACCTTATTGCCAACAATATTGATGTGCTGAATACCAGAAACATTACCTTCGGTGACATTGATTTTTAGTGCCACTCGATTACGTGGCAACTCTTCAACGTCTGCGACGATCTTTGCGCCGTATCGACCCTGCGATACATATTGCCGTTCGAGATCGGTTCGTATGTGCTCCAGGGTTACTTTTTCGAAGATTTGACCCTCTGACAATCCAGAGTTGCTCAACCCTTCGAGCAGCGCTTCGCTCTTGATTGCTTTGTTCCCCTCAAGCTCTATCGAGGCAATAGAAGGACGTTCCTTGACAAGGATCACCAATACAGAACCGTCACGACCTACCTGCACATCGTCAAAAGATCCCGTTTTAAACAGGTCAGCGATAAGAGTACGAATACCAGTGGAATCGACGTCATCTCCGACGCCAAAGGTTAAGGCAGAGAAAACGGTGCCTGCAGAAACCCGTTGTAAACCCTCGACCCGGATATCAGAAATTGTAAAGGCGAGAACGGGCGTTGAAACAAGCGCAGTGGAAAGCACCAGTGCAAAACCAAGGAAGAAGCGTCGAATCATACACATAGACCAGCTAAGCACCATCAGACTCACCAGAGCCTCATTAAATCATTATAAAAAGCGAGCATCATAATACCCACAATAAAAAACATTCCCATCTGCAGTCCCCACACCTGCACTTTCAAGGGGACGGGTTTGCGCGTAATTAGTTCAAACAGATAATAAAGCAAGTGACCGCCATCAAGTACCGGTATTGGCAAAAGATTTAGTACCCCGAGGCTGACACTCAGTAATGCAAGAAATCTTATAAACTGTTCCAGCCCTGATTTGGCGGTATCTTTTGCTACCGTGGCAATGGTTATCGGCCCACTCAAATTTTTCGCTGAGATATCGCCGGTAATCATCTTACCCAAAGATCTCAGCGTGAAGGTTGTCAACGACCAGGTTTCCTTGATCGCAGGTACTATTGCCGCATAAAACGGATACGCGACCGTGCGTTGCATCTCGGGCGGAAACTCAACTGGCGCGACGCCTGCACCAACGTAACCGGTTACTTTACCGTCAAGCTCGCGTTGCTCCGGCGTCACTAAAATACTGAGCGTTTGTACCTGTTTGTTGTCCAACGTCCTGACAACTGTCATATCAAGGGTCTGAGCGGGATTCGCCTGAACAATTTCAACCCAATGCGCCCAGTCTACAATCTCGACGCCATCAATCGCTGTGATGCGGTCGTTCACCTGCAAGCCAGAGCGGATAGCCGGTTTGTCCTCAAGCAATAAACCAAGAACAGCCGGCGTTGCCGGATACTGTAAACGCAATCCGAGATTAGACGCAGGTCTTGGCTCGTCTTCGCCGCGCAACCAGTTATTGACCTGAATGCGATAATCAACCCCAACAGAACTCGGATAGGAACTCCCCGAGAATCCGGTCGTACCGGGTTCGAGCACCGTAATGATGATTTCGCCCGTATCACCTAGTCGGTTGAACAATTCCAGGTTTACATCTGCCCAGGTCTGGGTCCGTTCACCATCGACCGCGATAATCTCCTGCCCGGACACCAGACCGGCTTTAGACGCCATAGACTGATCGGACATATCACCAAGAATGGGCGCTATGCCGCTGATCCCGCTTGCAAACAACAGCCAATAAGCAACAATCGCCAACAAAAAGTTTGCGATCGGACCTGCCGCCACAATGGCAATTCGTTGCCAAACGGGTTTTCGATTAAACGCTAGGTGTTTCTGGTCATCGGGAACAAACCCTTCCCGCTCGTCCAGCATTTTGACATAGCCCCCAAGGGGGATTGCCGCCACAGCAAATTCCGTACCCTCAAGCTTTTGGTTACTCCGACTCTGAACAACATGATCGTCAGGCACAGGCACATCAGCAGGTGCAGGACCTCTTCTCATGTAGATCGGCTTTCCAAATCCAACACTGAAACGCAGCACATGGACTTTACACATACGCGCCACCCAGTAGTGTCCGAACTCGTGAAAAGTCACAAGAATCGAAAGGGTTAAAATCAGCGCTGCAACGCTTTGAAAAACTTCAAGCATTTTCTCTCCGCCCAGATCTGTCTCGCCCAAACCTTCTTTGTTCTATTAGTCGCAACGCAGACTTCCTTGCACTAGCATCAATCGTGAGTACTTCATCAATGGTCGCGGGTTCAGCATCCACGGTATCGTCAAGCACAGTTTCATTCACTATTGGGATATCAGCAAAGCCAATAAGTTCATCCAAAAAGGCCTGAACAGCAATTTCATTAGCCGCATTCAAAGCAATAGCATAGCTCTGAGGACCTTCTGCCGCTCGCCTAGCCAACAAAAGACAAGGAAACCTAACAAAATCTGCCGCCTCAAATTCCAGTTTACTCATCGCCATAAAATCAAGTGGAGGCACCCCTGACTCAATGCGTTCAGGCCAGGCCAGCGCATGGGCGATGGGCGTTCTCATATCTGGCTGTCCCATTTGGGCAACCACCGCGCCGTCATTGTACTCGACCATGGAGTGAACAACACTCTGAGGATGGACAATGAATTCGATTTGGTCAGGCGAAACATCAAAAAGCCACCTAGCCTCGATAAGCTCTAACCCCTTGTTCATCATTGTCGCCGAGTCAACAGAAATCTTCTGCCCCATACTCCAATTCGGATGGGCACAGGCTTCCGTCGGCGTAACATCTACAAAACTTTCAGGGGCGCGACGCAGAAAAGGTCCACCAGAACCGGTAAGCATAATTTTTCGTACACCGCCAGCGTGGGAGCTTGCACCGTTGGCGAGACACTGAAATATCGCATTATGCTCACTGTCGACCGGCAACAAAGTCGCCTTGTTCTTTACTACCGCTTCCATAAACAAACGGCCGCTCATGACCAGCGACTCCTTGTTCGCGAGCAGAATTTTCTTTCCCGCCTCTACGGCTGCCATGGTGGGTTTCAATCCTGCACCACCGACGATCGCAGCCACCACGTCGTCAACATCGTCATGACTCGCAACCTGGCTCAAACCCGCATCACCGGAAAGCACCTCGGTGCCAAAATTTTCATTCTGTTTCAGCAACTCACGCAGTTTCGCAGCGGCTTCATCGTTTCGCATCACGGCAAAACGAGGTTTCGTTGCCATGCACTGCTCTAGCATTTTTCCCACGTTGCTGTTTGCTGTTAGTGCAAAAACATTAAACGCGGACTGATTGTGGCTGATAACCTCGAGCGTGCTGATACCAATGCTACCGGTCGCGCCGAGAATAGTGATCTTTCGTTTGATATCCGACACCTAGTACCAACCGTAAAGCAGGATGAATAACGCGAAAGTCGGCGCTGCGGACAGCAAACTGTCGATTCGATCAAGTATCCCGCCGTGACCGGGCAAGAGCGCACTCGAATCTTTTATACCTCGGTGTCGCTTGAACATACTTTCGACCAAATCACCCAGCACAGAAACAATCACAATTGCCACGCAGGCAAGCACAAAGACGAGACCCTTAGCGCTCATAAAATCAGGCTTCCCTAGCCACAGGCACATGGCGACTGCGAGTAACGTGGCAAAGACTGTCCCACCATAAACGCCTGCCCATGATTTTCCGGGACTAACCTTCGGCGCAAGTTTCGTTTTGCCAAATGCACGCCCGCTGAAATAAGCCCCTATATCAGCACCCCATATAAGGAAGAATAAGAGCAATATGAGGAACTCGCTATCCGCGGATTGTTTCAACTCAACTAGCCCAACGTAACCGGGTACCAGCATAAAAATTCCGATGATCGATCTCGCTATTTTGCTGGACCAAAAATGGGTAAACGAAGGGTAGTTTACGACTAACACAAACGCGCAAAGCCACCAAAGTACACCGGGAACAAGAATCAACATTGGGTCAACCAACGTTGCCGCGCCATAAAACATCAACGACATAACCGCGTAAATTACCCGATGTGCGCCCTCGAATCCGGCCAGCTTAGCCCATTCCCACGCCGCCAGTGAAAGCACGATGATGAGGAAAGCAGAAAACTGCAGAAGTGGGAGAAAGAACACACAGCCTATCGCTATCGGCGCGAGGATCAGAGCTGTAATTATTCTTTGTTTTAGCATATTGATCTTTGCGCGTCATTGAAATTTGAGAGGCAGAGAAACCGACTTACATTTCCATTAAATCGGTTTCTTTAACTTCTAGAGATCCATCGACAGCTTTAATCTTCTGATCTGTCAACTTTTGGATCATCTCTTCACCCTTGCGTTCCTCGTCCTCTGTTATTTCTTTTTCTTTTAACAGCTCCTTCAGATACGCGTTGGCATCACGTCTGATGTTCCGAATGGAAACACGCGCGTTTTCAGCTTCGGCCTTCGCAACCTTTGTCAGGTCCCGACGATTTTGTTCTGTTAGCGGTGGCATCGGCAGTCTGATTTTGTCACCTGAAGTTGCCGGATTTAATCCGAGGTCAGATTTAAGTATTGCTTTTTCAACAACCGGGATCATGGGTTTTTCCCATGGCGATACGGCAAGGGTTCTGGCATCTTCGACTGTGATGTTAGCTACCTGGTTCAAGGGCGTCGGCGTACCATAATAATCAACGCTAATACCATCTAACAATTTAGGGTGGGCGCGACCCGTTCGAATGCGAGCAAAAGCAGCCTCTAGCGCTACCAATGATTTGGACATCCGTTCGTCTGCGTCACTTTTCACATCATCTAACACGGGGAAACACCTCTAAACTTTTAATTCACTGGATACATTTTTCTATTCGACAAGATCTATCGATGTAATCAAGGTGCCTTCATCCTGGCCCATGACTACGTTTCGTAATGCGCCGCTTTGCTCCATGGCGAAAACCCTAACAGGCATATCGTGATCACGAACCAAGCAAATCGCTGTCAGATCCATCACACCTAACTGGCGCTCGAGAACCTCATCGTAGCTTAGTCGATCATACTTTGTCGCGGCTTTATCTACCATCGGATCCGCGGTATATACACCGTCAACTTTAGTTGCTTTCAAAACAAGGTCTGCATTTATTTCAATAGCACGAAGGCACGCAGCAGAGTCTGTTGTGAAAAAAGGATTACCCGTGCCAGCGGAGAACAACACCACGTCGCCGCCTTCAAGATTTCGAATGGCCCGGCGACGGTCATAATGCTCAACTACGCCACTCATGGGAATCGAGGACATCACTACGGTATGAATATTTGCACGCTCCAATGCGTCACGCATGGCAAGCGCGTTCATCACGGTGGCTAACATTCCCATGTGATCGCCGGTTACCCGGTCCAGTCCCGCGGCGCTGAGCTCAGCGCCACGAAAAAAATTACCGCCACCGATCACAAGACCCACCTGTATCCCGATACCAACTAACTGACCGATTTCCAGTGCCATGCGGTCCAGCACCTTCGGATCAATTCCAACCCCATCAACACCCAGCGCTTCACCACTCAGTTTCAGTAATATTCGCTGGTAGGGTGAAGAGTGTTTGGTCGCCATATTGTTATCCCTGTGTGATGTCTACTCTTATTTCGAGCTACTTCCTTTGAAATATGCTTACTGACCTAACTGGCTTGCAACTTCGGCGGCAAAATCAACTTCTTCGACTTCGATACCTTCACCCACTTGGAAACGCACAAATCTCACAACAGATGCGCCTTCTTTCTTCAATAACCCGCCGATTCTGGTGTCTGGATCCTTCACAAAAGGCTGTTCAACCAAACTGATTTCAGAAAGAAATTTCTTAACACGGCCACCTACCATTTTTTCTATAATTTCAGGGGGTTTGCCGCTTTCTGCCGCCTGAGCAACATAAATATCTTTCTCCGCGGCGATAACTGCTTCAGGCACGTCAGATGTATTGACATATTGTGGTTGCGGATCAGCAGCGGCAATGTGCATGGCAACATCCTTGCCAAGCTCTTCGTTACCGCCTTCCAATACAACAAGCACACCTATTTTACCGGTTGTATGCAGGTATGGTGTTACAGTGCCTTCCACAACTTCGATTCTTCTGATAGACACGTTTTCACCGATTTTTTGCACCAGCTCTTCACGCGTTTTTTCAAAGCCGTTATCAAGCAGAGCCTTAACATCGGTGGATTTACTGGCGAATGCAGCATCTGTTACCGCTGAGACAAATTCCAAAAAATTGCTATCTTTTGCCGCAAAATCGGTTTCGCAGTTCACTTCTACCAAGACACCTGTATCGCCTTCAACTTTCAGACTAATTTTGCCATCAGCCGCAGTTCTCCCAGCTTTTTTCGCAGCTTTCATGCCACTAGACTTACGCAAATTTTCTATTGCCAGCTCAGCATCGCCTTCAGCCTCAACCAATGCTTTCTTACAATCCATCATGCCGAGACCTGTACGCTCTCTTAGATCTTTAACCATCGCAGCTGTAATCGCAGCCATCTTGATTTCTCCTGTTCGGTTCTTTCTACCTAATTATATAGTCGGCCTCAGTGCTTGTGCTCAGAAAAATACTGACGCGCACAACTTCACCACCGACGGGAATTCGTTTTTGAAAAAGCTTGCCTGAATAAAAACAAGCCATCGAAGCATTGCCTCAAATTCGAGATACACCCTTTTGCACTTTATCGATCGCTGTTAGGAATACTACAAACCTGAGGCTGCCAAAAGGGTGAGTATTACTCAGCCTTGGGCGCTTCTTCTGCTGCCAGTTCCTCTGTCGTAGCTTCTGGCGCTGGCTCGCTTGATGCAGCTTCTTCGGCTGAGGCTTCTTCAGTCGCCGTCACTTCAACAAACTCATCTGCCGCACCAGGACCTTCAAACTCGCTCTTTCCTTCAATGACAGCATCCGCAACCGCTTCAACGAACAATCGAATTGAGCGAATAGCATCATCGTTGCCGGGAATAACGTAATCGACGCCCGCTGGATTGCTGTTTGTATCAACAATTCCAACCACGGGAATACCAAGTTTGTTCGCCTCAGTAATGGCGATTCGTTCATGGTCAACATCGATCACAAATATAATATCTGGAAGACCGCCCATATCTTTAATGCCACCCAGACTGTTCTCGAGCTTGTCGAGATCTCTCTGGCGAGATAAGGCTTCTTTTTTAGTGAGCTTCTCGAAAGTGCCATCTTTCTTTTGACCTTCGAGATCGCGGAGTCGGCGAATAGACTGTCTAATCGTCTTGTAGTTGGTGAGCATGCCACCCAACCAACGCTTATCCACGTATGGCATGCCACAGCGGCTTGCCTGTTCCCGGACAACCTTGCCAGCACTTCGCTTGGTGCCTACGAACAGTACTTTGTTACGCTTGGATGCTGTCGAGCTAATATATCCTAACGCTTCATTAAGCGCTGGCACGGTTTGCTCGAGATTGATGATGTGAATGTTGTTTCTGGCTCCAAAAATGAATTCTTTCATTTTTGGATTCCAATACCTGGTCTGGTGACCAAAATGTGCTCCTGCTTCGAGCAGGGCACTCATAGATACGCTAGCCATAATTACCTCAATTGTGAGTTTGGGTTAAGCCTCCACATACCCCATAATCCAACTCCTTTTCCGGACTTCCCATCGCAGATTAAGAGCACCCGAACTATGTGACGGTGTGTGTGAGAATTTTTAGTTTGTTTCGACTCGTTCCCCGAGCCGGCGCGCTTTATACCATAGTGAAGCAATTATTCCAACTTTTTCAGTGATTTGGCCCTTATTTCGTCTCCATATTCTGCTATAGTCCGCCGCCAGAGCCATCAGCGATTGAGACTAGAAGCCATCAGCAGTTTAGACTAGAAGCCATCAGCGGTTTAGACTAAAAAAGCCATCGAACGCTGTGACAAAAATCCGTTATTAATTTTGAAAAGGGACATGCCGTTTTTTTGCTAGAAAACCATCTACGTTTTGCCACATCATGACCTGAATCTAAAGATGTTCCAGAGATAATCACCCTATGACAATTAACATTAAAACTCCTGACGAAATCGAAAAAATGCGAACTGTTGGCGCTATGGCCGCAGAACAGCTCGAAATGATTGAAGAATATATTAAGCCGGGTGTCACAACCGGAGAGCTCGATCGCATCTGCCACAACTATACCTTGGACGTCCAAAAAGCAATTCCGGCTCCTTTAAACTACCGAGGGTTTCCAAAATCAATTTGCACCTCGGTTAATCACGTGGTCTGCCACGGTATTCCCAACGATGAGAAAGTCCTCAAGAACGGCGATATCGTCAACGTCGACGTGACCTTGATTAAGGATGAGTACCACGGTGACACCAGCAAAACCTTTATCGTCGGCAAAGGCAGTGTTCTGGCAGAACGCCTGACCGCTGCAGCAAAAGAATGTATGTACAGAGGGATTCGCCAGGTAAAGCCTGGTGCCAGACTGGGAGACATCGGCCACGTAATACAAACCTATGCTGAAAAGAATCGATACTCTGTTGTTAAAGAGTATTGCGGACATGGCATCGGCAAAATCTTCCATGACGAACCGCAGGTCCTGCATTACGGCAAACGGGGCACCGGCGCCGAACTCAAAGCCGGTATGACATTTACTATTGAACCAATGATCAATGCAGGAAAAGCTGCGGTAAAATTACTCCCGGATGACTGGACCGTTGTCACCAAAGATCACAAACTAACGGCGCAGTGGGAACACACTATTCTCGTTACGGAAACCGGTTACGAAATCTTCACCTACCGCAGTGACGACACGATCGAACGAATCACCTAGTTAACAACTCACATTAGAGAATACTCAGATTAACTATGGCGTCTAAAATCAATCAGGTTACACCGGTTGCCCAACTGCTATCCCAACTCACACAAGATCTCAAATCGTGCAAAGAACATGTGCCTGTTTTCAAACAGGTGCTTGAGGCAAACAAAGCTTCGATTGAAAAGGGTTTCTACGAAGGTACACCAGCTGAATCGCTGATCCTCGAGCGAAGCACTCTTGTTTCTGGCGTTCTCAAGCTTGCTTGGCAACAGTTCAAGTGGCAGGAGCGTAACACCCGTTGGCGACCAGCCAGAATTGCGCTGCTCGCAGTGGGCGGGTTTGGCAGAAACGAGTTGCTACCTTGCTCAGACATAGACTTGCTTATCCTGCTAGAAAGGGACAATTACGCAGACAATTCAGACAACATCCAACAGTTTTTGGCGTTGTTATGGGACATCGGGTTGGAGGTTGGCCACAGCGTACGCTCTATTCGCGAATGTCGTGTTCAGGCCGAGCTCGATGTCACGATTGTCACAGCAATGCTTGAGGCCAGAACTCTTTGCGGTGATGAAAGCCTGCAGGAAAAAATGCGGGAGCGCATAAGCATTAAGAAAATTTGGCCCGCAAAGAAGTTCTTTCAAGCCAAGGTCGCAGAGCAAAACGAAAGACACAGTAAGTCAGAATACACCGAGTACAGTCTGGAGCCCGACATCAAGGTCTCGCCCGGAGGAATCCGCGATATTCAGACAATTATGTGGATTGCAAATCGCCATTTCGGCATCGAAAAATTCAGCGATCTGGTCAAGCAAAAAATATTGACACGAAATGAAAGTCGGCAGCTCTCCGAAAGTCTGAGTCTACTCTGGAAAATTCGCTGCGGTTTACACATCATTACCGGTAGAGACGACAACAGGTTGTTATTCGAACACCAACGCACCCTTGCAGGCATTTTTGGTTTTGAGGATAGCAATCAACTCGCGGTTGAACAATTTATGCAGGTTTACTATCGCCTTGCCATGCAGGTACGCGCAACCAACGACCTACTGCTGCAATACTTCGAGGAGGTGATCCTGCGACCGAATGACCAACAACGCATCGTCACCATCAACGAGCGCTTTCAAACCTGCGACAATTATATCGAAACCATAGGACCCAACGTTTTCAAAAAGACCCCAACGGCGCTGCTAGAGCTGTTTGTGATCATGGGAAACAATGCCACCATTGAAGGCGTCCGAGCTTCCACCATTCGTCAGATAAGAAGCAGTTTGCAATACATTGATGAAGATTTTCGGAATGACCCGACTAATACAGCGATGTTTCTGTCGCTATTGCGATCCACTGAGCACTTGTTTACTCAACTTAGTCGAATGGCACACTATGGGATCTTAGGCGCTTATCTCCCTGAATTTGGACGAATCATCGGGCAAATGCAGTTCGACCTGTTTCACGTCTACACCGTCGATGCGCATACGCTCCAAGTAGTGCGTAACATGCGCAGGTTCCGATATAAAAACCAGGAGCAGGAATTTCCGATCGCTGCACATATCCACCCGCGCTTACCCAAGGTCGAGTTACTTTATATCGCAGGTCTTTATCACGACATTGCTAAGGGCCAGGGTGGCGACCACTCCGAACTTGGCATTGAGGTTGCAAAAAAATTCTGTGCCCGACATGGACTCGGAGATTGGGATACAGCCCTCGTTTGCTGGTTGGTAGAACACCACCTAACAATGTCGAGCACAGCGCAGCGAAAAGACACAACCGACCCAGAAGTGATTCACGAATTCGCCGAACTGGTGCAGGATCAGGTGCATCTTGACTACCTTTATGCCCTGACTGTAGCAGACATAAACGCCACTAACCCTACCCTCTGGAACAGCTGGCGGGCCAGTCTTATGCGACAACTATATGTTTCCACAAAACGTATGCTTCGACACGGTATGGATGCATCCACCAGCCGTGCTGAGTTTGCGAGAGAGGCCCGGTCACACGCGATTGAACGTCTACAGGAACATGGCATTTCAGCCGCCGAGGTAGAAAGATTGTGGGCAAAAATCGACCAGGATTATTTTATTCGTGAGTCTGTGGCCGACATCGTCTGGCACACGACCGGCATTGTGGCGCACGATCTAGCAAACGGTCCGTTGGTCATGATCAGAAATGATTCAAATTCCAGAGTTACCGACGGAGCAACCCATATTTTTGTCTATGGAGATGAAAGCATTTCACCTTTTGCCGCATCAGTTTCTGCTTTCGACAAACTCCGATTGAATGTTGTTGATGCAAGAATCGCGAACTCTTCCAATGGTTCTGTGTTTGATAGTTTTGTTGTTCTTGAATCAGATGGCACACCCGTCAAAGAGCATACCCAGCGGGTAAGCGAGATAGAACGCGTGCTCAAGAGGTATCTGGTTGACCATACCCGGATCAAGAAAAAATCATCTCGCAGAGCCTCACGCCGGCACAAACAGTTCAGCTTTAGACCTGATGTCACTTTAACGAACGAAGCTAATCAGGATTACTCCATTCTGGAGGTTGTCTCTCCCGACCGACCCGGCCTGCTGTCAATTATTGCGCAGATTTTCTTAGACCTCGACATTGAACTGCAAAGTGCAAAGATCACAACATTGGGCGAACGCGTCGAAGATCTTTTTTATATTACCTATCAACAGGGAAAACCCGTGAAAGATGCGTCACTCGCGGATACACTCATTAGCAAGATAGAAAATGAACTGGATAGCTTTGTTCAGAAAGAGTTCGATACGGTTCGGGTTTCAAACAAAATCCGCAGCAATAATTAGGCATCGACAGCGAAGAAATCACAATATTATTGGTTCTGCCCCTATTTTCCGGCCTCAAAAATCGAGATAATGTGCTTACCGGTCGCGCTTCCTGTGACCCGCCCCTGACTTACACTCAAGGTTCTATCCATGACAACCTCACACTTCACCAGCCTTGCTTTTGGCATAGGCACCAAAAACAAGCGTTCCGAATGGCTGGAAGTTTTTTATCCATCGCCCGTTTATCAACCATCGAAAGAACTGGTTGACGCTATTAAATCTGTTACTGGCTATCAAAGTGGTAACGAAGCAATTGAACTCGACGCTGCAATACTGACAGCGCTGGGAGACGCTATCAGTGACGAGATTCAGTCAGCACTGGTCAAAAAACTGGCAAAATCAAGCCAACCGACGGTCCTGATGATGATGGCGACCGACAGCGAAATCTCATCAATACCGGAAGCCTATTTAAAATTGCATCTGCTTTCTTATCGATATGTAAAACCAAACGAGCAGAACTTAGTCGGAATCTTCGCCAAATTACCGAACGTCGCCTGGACAAGTGATGGCGCTATTGACCCAGATGAGTTGGATGAAGCAAGACTTAATGCACGTATCGAAGGTAGACACATAGAAGTAGCATCAGTCGACAAGTTCCCAAAACTGACAAACTATTTGCTGCCCACGGGTGTGCGAATAGCACATACCGCGAGAGTCAGGTTAGGGGCTTACCTCGGTGAAGGTAGCACTGTGATGCATGAAGGTTTCGTTAATTTTAACGCAGGTTCAATCGGGCCAAATATGATTGAAGGCCGACTGTCTCAGGGCGTGCTTATGCATGAAGGCAGCGATCT
>CAXRCG010000224.1:0-3304 GCA_964228885.1 Pseudomonadales bacterium
GTTTACGCGTTCCCAGGGTTCGAATCCCTGTCTGTCCGCCATTTACTGCCTTACTAGCAGTAGCATATTCCCGATAAGCATCAGATAATACTCAGTTTTTTAACAAGGCGCTTGTAATGCCGCATGTGAGTACTGACCAAAATGCTGACCAAATTACTGACCAAAAGAGTACCTTATACCTTTATTCGGGGTGGTTATTATTATTTTTCCCGCCGAGTTCCTGCTGATTTACGTCAGCATTATTCATATCACCGCATCGTCCAAGGGCTTCAGACATCGTCTTCACAGAAGGCGAGAGTTCAGGCTAATATCGCTGCCGCTAAACTGGACGCCTATTGGAGCCAGATGCGATTGGCTAAGTCTGAAGTGATGGGCATGTCGATTGTTAAAGAATTGCCATCATCTACGGCAGTAATAAAGTCTCCCTTAAATCAATACTTTGGAAGTGATCAGGTTGATTGCCTATCACTGTTAGACGCATTGAAGGTTTATCTTGATTTAAAGGGTAAAGGTCGCCCTAAGACCTTCCGTGTGGCTGCTGAGCGGTCCTGTAATTATGTGAATCCCTAACTTTCATTTAAATGGGTTAAATTCTCCATCGATCTTAATTCAGCAGCCATTGGCTTATCCGATTGTTGTTGACTACGTTTGACTTGCCTCTTTGACGATCCAGTCTTTGAACGCTTTTAATTGCGGCTGTTTCATTGCATCGGACGGATAAACGAGGTGATAGGATCGGGACGGCTGGAAGTCGTCGTTGAATAGACGAACAAGCTGTCCGGATTTGATCTCGCTCTCGACGAGCGACAGGAGACCGAGTGATATGCCCTGACCGGAAAGCACTGCCTGCAGGAGAACACTGGAATCATCAATAACAACCCCGGGAAGACGCCCGCCGGTTTCGACGTATGCGGCGCCGAACCACTCCAGCCAGTCGTGTTTGTCCTTCCAGTGAAGCAATGGCAGCTGCAGCAAATCCGACGGTTTGGTCGGGCGCTCAGCTCTTGTCAGAAGGGACGCTGCGATTACCGGCGATGTATTGAAACGCAACACCGGCTCTGACAGCAATCCCGGCCATCGTCCGTCTCCCCAGGCCAGCATCATGTCTGTCACGCCATCGGAAAACTCGACATCGCCCGGAGAATATTGCAAATGCAGGCTGGTTTCCGGAAATCTTTGCCAGAAGCTGAACAGGCGCTTTGAAAGCCATCGCGAACCGATCATGGCCCCCACTCCAACGGTGACGGACGTGCGCCCTGTGATCTGGCGCACGTCCCCAACCGCCTTGTCGAGCCTTGCAAAGATTGCGTCACAGGCTTCGGAAAACTGCTGTCCAGCAGTATTGAGCTCTACGGATTGTGCATTTCGTTCAAACAACGGGCAGCCAAGAAATGCCTCAAGAGATTTGATTTGAGAGCTGACAGCCGTCGAGGTCACACCCAACACCTTGGCGGCTTGCCTAAAGTTTCCAAATTGCGCGGCAACGGCGAAAACGCGCACAGCACCAAGGGGTATTTTTTCGGTGTCTTTCGGCATATGTAGGGCAATCTCACATTTTTCTAGAATATGTTATATTATGCCTTTTCATGTCGGAAAGAGCAATATATTTGTACTCTACCCATTCCTAATAGGTATCCACAGATGAAAAACTCTGCAATGACACAAAACACCCCACTGTCCGCTGATTACTATGTTGATCCCAAGTATTTTGAGATCGACAAGGAACAGATATTTTTCCGTACATGGCAATGCGTTTGTCATGTATCAGAGGTATCCGACCCCGGTGATTATGCGACCTTCACAATTGTGGATGAGGATGTTTTTGTTATTCGCGACAAAGACGGGGGCCTGAACGCCTATTACAATATCTGCCGCCACCGCGGTCACCCGATTGTCGAGGGGCGCGGTAAGGGAAAACGCGTTTTGGTTTGCCCTTATCATGCCTGGACCTATGAGATGAACGGCAAGCTGCGCCGTGCGCCGGGCTCCGTCCCGAGTGACAACCTGTCATGCGACCAGATCAATCTGCGAACAATTCAGGTCGAGGTTTTCTGTGGTTTTGTGTTTGTCAATCTGGATGAAAAAGCCGAACCGCTGGGCCAGGCGATGAAGGAATACGAAGAAAATATTCTGAGCTTTCACCCCGATCCCAGAAAATTAAAATTTGTTGGTGAAACAGAAATCGCACATGATAGCAATTGGAAGCTTTCGGTCGAAAACTACAACGAATGCTATCATTGCCCCACCGTGCACGCCAGCTCGTTGACCCATGGTGTGCTGGATATGGAAGGCTACACAACCATTCCGCGCGGGAATTCCATTTGGCATGACGGCAAGGCGCAGACCAAAAACGAAAAACAATATGACTATGATCTGACAGCCAGCCCACGCGCGGGTGATTATGGGGCCTACTGGATTTGGCCCAATGTTTCGATGTGTTGCTATCCCGGTGGGTATTTCACCATTCGACAATGGCTACCGGTTGCCTGGAACAAAACCGTTTACCGCTATCGTTGGTTTTCCAGTGGCAATATTCCTGATGAGGATGTGCGTGCGCTGATGATCAAACACAAGGAAACAACAGGCGCAGAAGACGAAGTTGTCGTCTCAAAAATCCAGAAAGGCATGCAAAGTCGGGCATTTGAACCGGGACCTTATGTTATTGGTGACGGCTGCGGAGCAATGAGCGAAGTTGGGCTGCGCCATTTTCACAATCTTTATCGTGACGCTTTGGGAGAACAGGTATGATGAACCCGGAAAAGGCATCCGCTGAGACCTGTGGTGTCCGACAGGATCTCGCTGCACTCTATCGTCTTGCACATCATTACGGTTGGACCGATTTGACCTCTACCCATATTTCAGCGCGACTGACAGCGGACCCAGATCACTATCTGCTTAACTCACATGACATGATGTTTGATGAAATCACCGCATCAAACCTTACACGTATGTCCTATGACGGTGAGGCCGTGGATGACACGCCAGACAGTGGCAAAGTTGTAAACTTGGCGGGCCACATCATCCATTCCGGTATTCTTAACGCACGCCCGGATGTCAATTTTGTGATCCATAGTCACACCCGCGCGGGCGTTGCTGTTTCGGCCATGCCGTTTGGATTGCTGCCGTTGTCACAACATGCGGGTTTCGTGCATGGAACGCTGGCAAGTCATCCCTATCAGGATTCCACTATTGTTGAGGACGAAGGTGCGATTTTGGCCCGTGATCTTGGTGGTAATTTTGCAATGTTGTTGCAAAACCATGGTCTTCTGGTTGTTGGTCGCACGGCTGCAGAGGCATTTCTCTA
>CAXRCG010000225.1:0-15850 GCA_964228885.1 Pseudomonadales bacterium
AGTCGAAACCACGTCGCACACCTGATTGTGTGAAGCTCGACCTTGCTGGTGAAGAATCTCTGACGAGGAAAGAGCTAACGCTCAGAGCCGCTGCTATCACGGGTACCCATCCCCGTGTGGTTTCCGTCCCCATGTTTTTAATGATGATGCTGGCTTGGATCTTGGAAAAAACCAGTTCGAATCCGCCAGTGACTCGCGCCATGCTCGGGGTACTTGACCATGATGATGATGTGAATATTCAACCGGCACTGAGAGAACTTGGAATTACCCTGACTCCATTAAATGAAACGCTTGATAAAGTGCTTGGTAGAAATGATAACAAAGGAACAGACTAATGGGGCTATGCTATAGCGACTTGACTAATAGACTCAAAGTTCAGACGAGTGATGTCTGGGGCGTTCATACTGAGGCGCAGCGACGAGCCGCAGCCGGCGAAGATATTATTATGCTGAGCCTGGGTGACCCTGATTTTCCTACGCCGCCGGAAATTACCGATAAGTTAGTTCAACAGGTTCATCAGCATCGAACGCATTATTCTCCGGCCGGTGGCGAGCCTTCATTTCTTCAGGCGCTTGCTGATCTGGAAACGAACGTTGAAAAAAGACCTTTTCTGCCAGAAAACTTTACTATTTTTCCTGGTGGAACAGCGGCACTCACGGGTGTAATGAGCTGCATTCTAAGTCCTGGTGACGAGATAATAATTCCAGAACCGATGTATATTGGCTATCACAGCATTCTGCAGGGAATCGGCGCAAAATTGATCTCTGTCCCGCTGGATGTTGACAACGATTTTGTGCTCGATATTGAAAGTATTAGGCAAGCTGTGACGCCAGCTACCCGCGCAATTTTAATTAACACACCCGGAAATCCTGCCGGTAACGTGATGACTAAAGCGGCGCTAGCTGAACTAGCTGCTGTGACCCGCGAGATGGATTTGTGGTTGATTTGTGACGAGGTTTATTCCCTGTTCACCTACGAAGAAGACCATGTGTCGTTGTTGCTGGCAGCTGAGAATCTTGAGAATGTCATCGTGATAGATAGTCTTTCAAAATCCCATGCAATGAGTGGTTGGCGAATAGGTTGGGCTGTCGCATCGGAGGAGATGACTTCGGCATTACATGCCTATTGTGGCGCAACTTTTTTTGGTTGCAGCCAATTTATTCAGGACGCGGCGACATTCGCGCTATCTTTTAACGCGCCCCATATTCTTAATATGCGCCGCGAGTATCGTGAACGCCGTGATTATGTTGTTAAATCTATCGATCGTATGAATGGGCTGAGTTGTTATCAACCCAAAGCAGGGATGTTTGTGATGGTTGATACCAGTCAGGTAGCGGACGATGGTGCGAGCTTTGCTCAAAGAATACTAAAAACAGCAGGTGTTTCGTTGATTCCCGGTGCCGGGTTTGGTGACAATACCAAAGGGTATGTGCGCATGAGCCTAACGCAGCCAGCAGATGTGCTCGAGACCGCGCTGGGTCGAATAGCAAAAGTGATTTGATTCCCCGGCGGACCATCAATAATGCGTAAATAATCGCAAAGGGTAGTCTATATGAATGTGACAAAAAACTTAACGACGGTTGCGCCGGAACAGGCAGGTCTTGATGCTGGAAAACTTGAATGGATCACTGACCATATAAACAAAAATTATATTTTGCCCGGCAAGATAGCTGGCTGTCAGGTTTATGTGAATCGCCATGGTCATACAGGCTATTTTAGATCTTTCGGAATGAAAGATGCAGAACGAGCCGCGCCAATGACGGATGACACGATCTTTCGCCTATATTCGATGACCAAGCCAGTTGTGTCTGTGGCCTTGATGCAATTATTTGAGAAAGGGTACTTTCAGCTGAATGATCCGGTTCACAGATTCATTCCCTCTTGGAGAAACCACGAGGTCTGGGTTTCAGGCAGCGGTGCCGATATGGTGACACGTCCGCCTAGGAGTCCGATCACGATGAAGCACATTCTGAGTCACACCGGCGGTATAACCTACGGCGCTGATAGCAATGAAGTTGATCAGGCGTATCGGGCGCACGGTGTGACCCGGCAAAATGGTATAACCCTGACTACGTTTCTGGATGCCCTGGCAAAAGTGCCTTTGCGTTTTGATCCGGGTGAGCAATGGTTGTATTCGTTGTCTACTGATGTTTGTGGTGGGCTGGTAGAGATAATATCGGGTCAAAAGCTGGACGATTATCTAGCAGAGCATATTTTTCAGCCGCTGGACATGATCGATACAGGGTTTTATGTCGCAGAGGATAGTCAGGAACGTTTTGCCGCGAATTACAGTAGGCGCAAAGATAAAACGCTACAACTGCTTGATGACCCTCTGACCAGCGCTTACCTTAAACCAAATACTTTTCTCTCTGGTGGTGGCGGTCTGGTTGGGACGATGGCAGATTACGCGAAATTCACGGAGATGCTGAGGTGCGAAGGCACATACGATGGTAAACATATCATCGGTTCCCGGACCCTGAGACTTATGCGTCAGAATCACCTTAAAGGTAATAGCGACTTGACAGACTTGTCGATTGGTTCGTTCTCTGAAACCGCCTATGAGGGCATAGGTTTTGGCTTGGGCTTTGCTGTCACTATGGGACAGCGTGAAGCGGCAAGTGTCAGTACGCAGGATTTTTATTGGGGTGGTGCGGCTTCAACCATTTTCTGGGTTGACCCAATAGAGGATATGAGTGTGATCTTCATGACCCAGATTATGCCTTCAACCAGTTTTAATTTCCGTGGCCAGTTGAAAAACATTATTTATGGCGCAATCACGGATTAGTTGCTTTGCTTCCGGCAACGCCGCTTTCGCCAATGGTGCTGTCGAAATAAACAGCAGTTGTGTTTTTGCGCTGGACGCGACTGCCCAAGGCGAATAGCCGTGAGTACCAGCGTGGACCTGTGGTGTAGTGACCCTTTTTCTCTCTTACTACTGATATTGTTAGCACCCGACCAGCTTGCATGCATTGTGATCAGCAGATCGGGCTTGCTACCAAGGCGATATATCAGGATCATCACTCGATGATTGTATCTCAGGTAGGACGGATTGGACGATGGACGACAGAACCTTACGATTTTATTTTGATTTTATTTCCCCCTATGCTTTTTTCGTTGCGCTTAAACTCCCCGCAATGTGTGAGAAGCACGGAGTGAGGCTGGAATATCATCCGGTGGTTTTTGCAGGTCTACTTAATCACTGGGGCCAACTAGGACCTGCTGAAATACCCTCGAAAGCCCGTCATACAGCAAAACAGTGTATGCGTTATGCGAAGCTCAATGGCATCACTTACAAGGGCCCGAAACATCATCCTTTTAACCCTCTAACCAGCTTGCGGGTGTCTACGCTTGACGTTGCCGGAAGCGATCAGGTGCGAGTGATAGAGTGTCTCTATTCACTCGGGTGGGAGCAGGGAGGTGATTTGGGAAATGATGAAGAAATTGTGCGCGCATTAGATGCGGCGAATTTAGACGGCGCGAAGTTAGTTACTGACAGTAAAGCGCAGGCAGTGAAAGAGGCGCTGCGCGCGAATACCGATTCAGCGATTGAAAAAGATGTGTTTGGTGTGCCAACAATGTTGATCGACGATCAACTGTTCTGGGGTATAGATCAAATGGAATATTTGGATTTGTACTTACAGGGTAAAGATCCGATTAAAGGTATTAAGCTAGATACATTGGGTCAGCGTGGAGCGACGGCCTGGCGATCTGGCATTAGGAATTTAAATAATTCTGACGGTTAATGCGTATCTACTATGAAGCAGTAAACTGAATTTGCCCGCTCCCATGTCTACTCAAGACTGAAACAAATGCAAGTCTTCTTCGGCCGAGTGTGTAGTTAATAACGAGATCAACACCAACGTGGGTAGACTAACGACCCAACCGAGGTAAGATGCTGCAAATCCCCAGGGTTCGCCCATGACGGTCCAGACGACAGCTGAACTGCCACCCAGAATAATACTCCAGAATGCACCGGCTGCCGTGGTTCTCGACCAGTACAACAAGCCCAGCATGGGGAAGAACAGTCCGGCCGCACCAAACGTATAAGCATACAATATAAGATCAAGGACGTTTGGTATCAGGTAAGCAACTAGTATTGCTACACTACCCATCACCAGAGTGGCGAACCTTGCGACACGCATGAGTTGAATGTTGGTCGCTTCTGGGTTAATACGCTTTTGATAAATATCGTTTGTAAAGATAGCGACAGGACCTATTAGACAAGAATCAGCAGTAGACATAACAGCCGCGATATAAGCTGCGATCACAAACCCGGCGATGCCCGCCGGTAGCAGTGTCATGATCATCATCGGCGTTGCCAATTCCGCATCAGTAAGTTCCGGCATCAACATGCGCGCAAACATGCCAACGAGCGTGCTACCGATTGCGAACAAGGGCCATTCAATAGGTACGCCTGTTAACAAAAAAGCCCTGCGGGCGATTTTCTCATCCCGGGCAGCGACGATGCGCTGCATTGCCGCGATAGAAATAAACCATACTGGAAATATTGCTAAGAACCACCCGACTAACTGCTTCCAGCCGATAGCGCTAAAAGATAACATTGTTCGGGTGGCATCGGTCGCTTCAAAGTGGACGACCATCGCGTTCCAACCACCAATTTTATAGAAACCGATAGGTACCATGAGAAACAGAATGCCAATGAGCAAAATAATCATCTGAAACACATCGGTATAGATGACCGCCTTCAATCCACCCATGGTCGTGTAGGCTAGAATAACGATGCCGGATAGAATGATCGCCAGGGTCAGATCGATTTCCAGTGTGACCTGCAGCAACTTGCCGCCGGCGATGACTTGCCCGCCGACAAATGAGAACCAAGCAATGGCGATGACGACAGCGGCGACTGTGCCAGTGCGGGCGTCAAATCGTGCTTCGAATATATCTCCGGTAGTTAATCCGCGAACCCTGTCTGACCAATGCTTAACTTTGGGTACCATGAGGAATGACACTAATACGACACTGAGTGCAGAAATAGCCACCAGCCAAGAAGCAGACAATCCGAGAGTGAAACCTAGACCACCCATAGCAATACTGAAACCGCCGCCAAGGTCTGTTGCGGCAGTGCTTGCCGTGGTTTGTGCCAACCCCATATCTCTGTCGGCAGCCAGAAAAGACTCTACTTCTTCATCTTTCTTGGCTGCGCGCATAACACGCAGGCCGATGTAGAGCAAAATCAAAAAATAGGCACCGATTGCCAGCAGATCAAGGAAGTTAAGCACGGTCGTCTCTCTACATTCAGAACGTCTCAACCTTAACCCGCATAGATGTAACACGCCAGTGCCGTGTTTATATTACATCTCTGTTTCGTGAGCGCGCAGTGTAATGTAAACGCAGCGGCCTGCGAAACTTGAGCGAGTAGACATCAGCGTCATGATGACAGCTTGTAATGCTACTGCATCCTCCTACGTTTTTTTCACGCCTAGCAGGGTCTGCCTTTACTGGTTGCTGAACTAGCTGACTCGATTATCGAGCCAATCCAGTAATTGAGAGAGGGGCATGGCGCCGGATTGATGAGTGTGCACCTTGCCATGCCGATATTCGATCAAAGTCGGAATCGATTGAATACGATATAAAGCGGCGATATCCGAACACGCTTCCGTATCCAATTTCAGAAATCTTACTCTAGGCTCCAATTGTCGACTTGCCTGCTCAAACACAGGTGCAAACGATTTGCAGGGCCCACACCATACAGCCCAGAAGTCAACCACAACCGGTATTGAGTTATAGCCAACCATCTTCTTGAATTGCTCTGAATTGACGGGTATCGGTTTGCCCGTAAAGAGGGAATCACTGCACTTACCACATTTGGCGATTTTTGAACTGCGATCTTCTGGCACCTTATTGGTGACAAAACAATGTGGGCACACGATATGTTGAACTGTCACTTGCAAAGATCCTTGGGGTTGATGATGACGAGATGGGGTTGCTTTTATGATATTCAAGCGAGGTCAGGAAAAATTTTGCGAGCAATTAGTTGCTGTGTGCCATTGTTTGATTATGCTAACTTAGAAAGACTGGAAAGGTGAGAGGTTAAATGAAATTTGAACAAGGCGAACGCCGTGGGGACACGGCGAGTGATACTCGCTGTCGGGAATTTACACTCCAAAATTCGCGTAACTCACTCGGTAGAGCAGTACATGGTGTGATCTGGGATGGGGCAAATTGCGTGGCGGGCAATCCGATGATCGTTTTTGGCCACGGTGCCTCGGGCGACCGTCATCAGTTGCCGATTCCTTATTTGGCAAAGAAGGCAGTACGTGAATTAGGCTATTTTGCCGTTTCGATCGATGGACCGGTACACGGCAAAAGAAGAGTGGGTGATGGTGCCCGGGGTGCGTTCGGTGAAGAATGGCAAAGATCAGGCTGTATCGACGATATGTTATCGGATTGGCAGGTAGCAATAGACGCAGCCCTTGCTGAAACAAAGGCTGGAAAACTGGCTTACTGGGGACTATCCATGGGGACGATTTTTGGTGCGCCATTGGTTGCTGCAGATAAAAGAATCTGTGCTGCAGTATTGGGGCTGATGGGCGCTGTTGGCGCAAACGAGGAGTCTAAATCGATGATCGTTGAGGCCGCAGCTAATATACGTTGCCCCGTTTTATTTCTAATGCAACTGGAGGATGAACTGTTCTCCAGAGATCTCTATCTGGATTTATTTGACCGACTTGCCACCACAGACAAACGAATACATGCTCATCCAGGATTGCATCCTGAGGTGCCTGTCTCTGAACTCAATGCATCATTGGCATTTCTGCATGATCGACTTGAAAATGGTCCTGCCGATCCTGTCGATAGTGCATTCGGTCCAATTTCGGCATAGACACAACGCGGATGATTAAGGATCTTCTTGGTACCGGTAATATGAATGTGAATCACTTGTCTAGATTACTACGGTCGGTGTTTTGTTTTCTGGGTTTCTGTCTGGGTCTGGTTGTAACGCTCTCATTTATATCGGGAGACGAGCAGGGCAGAGTTAATCTTTTGTATTTCTTGATTCTTTTTGTATTTTTGCCTGTCTGCGGGATCTTGATCAGTGTTTTAGCTTTGTTTTTGCCTTGGGGTAAAGGTGTGGTGGGGTGGCTGCTCGAATTGCCGTTCTGGCCGCAACAATGGCAGCGACAAATGAATGCCATACCTAGGAGAAGTATCCGACGAGCCGTGTTGTTTTATCTTTCGCAAATTTTAGCTGTGTCGTTGGGCCTTGGTTGTTTGGTTGCGTTCTTTTTTGTGCTCCTAGTTAATGATGTAAGTTTTGTTTGGCGGAGTACATTTTTGCAGGCAGCAGATTTGCTCCCCTTGCTCAGTCTGCTTGCTAAGCCCTGGTTATATTGGCAGACAGCCCAGCCCTCTCTTGAGCTGCTGCAATTGTCTCAGGACTATAGACTAGGTTCACAGGGCAGCAACGCTCTGGTGCTTGGGCAATGGTGGAAGTATGCGCTTGCGGCGCAGGTAACCTATAACTTAATACCACGGGTGTTGATGCTTTGTATTGCTCAGTTTGTGTTTTGGAATAGTCAGCGACCAGAACAGACGTTGGGCTCAAACAAACTAGACGAAAGACTTTCGCGAAACAGTATGCCAGTTGCAGGGAAGATGGCACCGGTTGTTCGTGCTTTGCAAGGTCCTTACGTGTTGCTCAATTGGGCTGCCGCACCTGATCCTGTCATTGATCACGTCCGTGCTTTGCTCGGGCAGCCAGTGGCCGTTGAAAACAGATCGGCTGATTCAGCCTCGGAGGTTTCTTCCGTTTTTACTCCGGATACAAAAACTGTCGTGCTAGTGAAGAGTTGGGAGCCACCTTTAGGTGAATTGGCAGATTGTCTACAGCAGCGTCCTTCACCCGGATGGGTGATGCCTCTTGATTGGCATGAGAGCGAAGTCAACGAGGTGCGTGAATTGCATCTAGCAGAGTGGCGTCGTTTCTCCGGTACGATCGAGGGCTGGGCAGTATTGCTGCCGGTAACAAAATAGTGGATCCCGTATTCGCCGTCGTAGGTCATCCGAATAAAGGTAAATCGTCAATTGTCGCGACGCTGGCTCAAGATGACACTGTCGCCATATCTGTCCAGAGTGGCACTACAAAGGTAAGTGAAGCATTGACGCTGATTCAGGGTGATGCGCGCTATAACTTGATTGATACGCCGGGTTTTCAACGCCCAACCGGTGTGCTTGCTTGGCTCAAGGCGCATGCGGAAACGGCGGAACAACGGCAGTCAGCGGTTGCCGCATTTGTCGAGGATGCGGAATGTCGGCGAAAATTTCCCGACGAGGTGGAGTTGCTGACACCAATAGTCAATGGTGCGGCGATTCTTTATGTGGTCGACGGTTCAAGACCCTATGGGTCGGAATATGAGATCGAAATGGAGATTCTCCGCTGGACCGGCCAGCCAAGCATGGCTCTGATAAACCCGATCGAAAATGAAAACCATATTGATTCGTGGACACGGGCATTGGCACAGTACTTCAAGGTAGTGAAGGTATTTAATCCGTTGCAGGCTGCCTTCGATAAGCAGTTGGCCATTCTAGAAACCTTTTCTCATCTAAAAGAAGCATGGGCGCCCGCATTAGCCGCGCTAATATCAAGTGCTAGAGAAAGCAGAGCGCATCAGCAGACGCAGAGCATCACGTTGTTGGCTAGCTTACTAACATCGCTGTGTGGGTATCAGATATCTCAAAAGGTCTTGAAGGAAGAGCAGGCCTTTGTTTTAAAACCGACGATTGAAAAGCAATATATTACCGCGATGAAAAACATGGAATACGAAGCGCTGGAAAACCTCAAGCGAATCTACGCCTATCGAAGACTTGATAGTCATATTGCTGATCTGACATTTGACGATGACCTTTTTGACACTGAAAAATGGATCATATGGGGACTGAATCAAAAACAGTTGGCGATGGCAGCGACGGTTGCAGGCGCGACAGCTGGCGCACTGGTCGATGCTGGATTGGCTGGGCAAAGTTTTATGTTAGGGGCGATAGGCGGCGGCTTAATTGCTGGAGGCAGTGCTTGGTTTGGTGCAGACAAGATAGCTGATGTGACGATCAAAGGTTTGCCCATCGGTGGTTTTGAGGTCCGGCAGGGGCCGATTAAAAACAGGAACTTTCCCTATGTAATACTCGGCCGTTATTTGTCGATGTCAGAGGCCCTGAGAAATCGTAATCATGCTCGGCAGGATAGTTTAAACATTCAGGAAAATGATTTATCGACGGCGCTGGAAAAACTCTCCAGCGCCGAAACGCGCGCGATTCATCATGCTTTCAGTAACTTAATCCGTCAGAAGCCGGTAGATGATTTGTTCTCTGTCCTGAAACCGCTATTTCATTCACAAGAAGGCTGATGAAATCTATCGGTCGTTGTTATCCACCTGTTTCTTTTCGTGCCCGGGCTATGCCGCCAGTGTAAATGCCTCGAACCGCTTTAGTTGCTACTTCTTCCGATGCTCCTTTGGGTTCAAATGTACCTATCCATTTGACGGTACAAGCGTTTTCTCCGTCACTAATAACTTCGATAGTCGCAGAGTACTGACTTACAGGTAGTGGGCAATCATCGTTAAGAATCGCGTATTTGAGGGCTCTGGCTTCTGCGTTGAATTCTTCAAGCCGCTCCACGATATTTGCGCCTCCCATCGTTATTGTTCTGACGGCACCCACGCCATCGCCATCAATGGAGAAGGCTGTGATGGGTCCCGCAATCTTTATGCCGCCAAAATCGCCGAGAATATCCCAGACAGTTTGAGCGCTTGAGCCGATTGTTTCAATGACTTCTACTGTGGTCATATTGTTACCTGATATGTGGGTTAGGATTAATTATGCCAAAAAAGTGTAACTGATTTTTCAAGTTGATTCTGGGTCAGAATACATATTGGGTGATTAATTTCGAGATACTGCACGTTGTTCTTCTTCACCTTTCATTGTTTCAGCCCTAGTTTTTGAATGGGAGCACGCGAAGCATATTCTTATAAAGGAAAGAGAGGACCATAAAGGCTCTACCGTGTACGCGGTTGCTGGTCCGCTATTCTTTGGTTCGGTTACGTCCTTCTTGGATCGCTTTGACCCCGGAAATGATAATGATGATGTGATCATCGATTTCGCCAGATCACGTGTGGCGGATCACTCGGGTCTGGAAGCGATAGACACGCTAGCCGATCGTTATCTCAATGCTGGCAAGACCCTCCATTTGGCCCATTTGAGTGATGAATGTCGGAGAGTGCTGACGAGAGCCAGTGGGCTCGTTGAAGTCAATGTTATCGAAGACCCAAGGTGTTTTGTTGCTGACGATGTGTTGGCATAAGTAAAGCGTTAACGCGAATAAAAATTTTTCGCACAGTGATTTCGGCAAGCAGTCTCGCGGCCTATTTCTGCACTCAGCTTGAGATCAGTTCAATCCGCCACTTCGTGAACTACTCGACAGCTTTTAATACCCGCAAAAAATTCCCGCCCCAGATTTTTTCAATTTCGGCCGCAGTATAACCGCGCTCTAATAAACCCACCGTGACATTCAGCGCTTCGCTTGCATCATTGTATCCCTCGATGCCGCTGCCATGGTTAAAGTCGGTTCCAATGCCTGCATGGTCTATGCCGACTCGCTTGACGATATAGTCAATGTGATCCAAGAGCATATCCACGCTGCCGGGACCAAGTAGGTCGCTAACAGTCGACAGAAAAATCTGCTTAGCCTGAGGATCTTGTATCTCCCAATACAAGTCAAAAGGATAAAAATAGTCTTCTTTAATATTGGCTGCAGCCCTAGCCTTTCTAATATCAAGATCGAGTTGTTTATCGTTGGAGTCGAATAGATAACCTCTGAATGGCGCAACATGAATAACGCCGCCGTTCTCTGCTATTTTGTCTATTTCCTCGTCCGACAGGTTGCGACTGACGTCAGAAAGTGCCCTAACATTTGAGTGACTGGCGATGACAGGTGCAGTGGATATTGAAAGTACACTCATCGTTGCCGCCTTGGATAACTGAGAAACGTCGATGACAGCACCGAGCTTGTTTAGCCTGGTGATCGCTTGTTTACCAAGTGCCGATAATCCCCCGTGTTCTTCGTTAGCCTCATGCTTTCCGGCTGCGGCATTAAAGACGGGTCGTGATGAGTCCGCAAAATCATTGTGCCCCATATGTGTTAAGGCGAATATGCGAACACCCGCTTCAAAAAACTCATCAATGGCCGAGAGTTCAGTGCCTAGAATCCTTGCATTCTGGAAGCCCAACAAGAGCGCTCGCTGGTTGGCTGCATGGGCTTCGATTAACTCATCCGCAGACCGGACGAGTACCACGTCATCATCTGGATTTGAGGTTAAATCGATAATGGCGGCAAGTTCTTCGTCAGCTTTTTCCCTTGCTAGCTGATAGCCTTCCTTTGTTCTTGGTCCTGGGCCAACTGCAATTGCCATGACGACAGCGTCAAGACGACCGGCTCGCATTTTGTCTGGCTCGACTTTCGACAAGCCGTCTTTACCAACGTAAGCGCTTTCCTTGCCAGGAATTTCGATATCAGCGTGGGCATCCACCACCAGTGCTTTTTCGTGTATTTCCTTTGCCAGTTGTAAACTCACGGGTTCAGGGTGTTGTTCAAACCGGTCACATGCCGACAGCGCTAAAAAGAGAAAAAGTGACGTAAGAATTGTGTGAGTTGGTAACATCTTCAGGCTCGCTTGAATTTGTCCCAGTATGACATGAATTCTGCGAAGGGGTGTTTTAAGGTAATGTCTATGTGGCTCGTTCATCGGCGCCCATTTAACAGAGTGATAACAAATATTGGGGGGTCACATTGTTGACGATTAAGGCATAAAAATGACCGCGGTCGATAAATGGAATAAACGTTACTCAGGTTCCGAGTTGGTCTGGTCCAAAACAGCTAATGCCGAGCTCGTGCGTCAAGTCGCAGATCTCGAGCCCGGCCGCGCACTGGACCTTGGTTCTGGTGAGGGGCGAAATGCTATCTGGCTTGCCCGGCAAGGGTGGCATGTGAGTGCTGTGGATTTCGCTGAAGCAGGCATGACCAAAGCTAGGCGGCTCGCGACCGCCAATGTTGTTGATAAGATTGAAGTAAGTTGGATTGTTTCCGATGTTTGTCAATATGTCGATGAAGCAGGCTTCGATCTTGTTGTAATAAGCTATTTGCATACCAGCAAGTCTGAACGGGATCGCTGGCTACCAGGGGCCATTAATATGGTTCGGCCGGGTGGTGTTTTTCTTTACATCGGGCATGACCTGAAAAATATCACTCATGGAGTGGGCGGTCCACAGGTCCCGGAATTGCTACCTGATGTGGCTGAGTTCGAACAATTATTAAGTGAATTTGACGTTGTTAGTGCCGGCACTGTTTGCCGAGAAAGAAGTGCCGAGATCGGACACGGCGTGGAATACGGCCGCACCAACGATAAAAGCAAGGTTGCGCTAGACTGCATAGTGAAGGCTATCCGCCGTTGAATGCACTGATTGCGATTGGTGTTCGGGTAGCTGCGCCTGATCACTTTGTCAATTTGAGTTGCTAGTCATCCAGCTTTTCACCCAGCATTCGCGCGCGTTCTAGTCTGGAGGCTTCCTCCGCAGGCAAATGTTTTTGCGCGAGGTAAAAGAAGACCAGTGCTGGTATAAAGGTTAGCACCGATACACCGATTGCCCAGCGTAGCGAGTCAGCGTCATTCATGCCTGTCGCGAAAAACATATCCGAGAACTGACCCATAAAATAGGGTCCCAGAGCCAAGCCCAAAAATGTATTGACGAGTATGTAGTAGGCTCCCGCAGTTGCCCGCATTCGCGGCATCACGAGATCAGCAGCGGTGCTTGGCGGAACTCCGCCGCCGCAAGCGGAAAATGCGGTTAACAAGAAGTTTACCCAGTATGCTGTGATAAGGCTGTCTGTGGTCAGCAAAACAAACAACAGGGGCGTTGAGCCGCCAATGACAATATACCCTAGCACTAGTCGACCCGATGGAAATTGTCGCTTGAGATAATCCGCAAGGAAACCACCGGCGGTAATACCAATAAAACCACCCATTGCTGCGCCAAGACCGAGGTACAGTCCTATCTCGGCAGCGCCGACGTCATGAATCCTAAGTAAAAGAGGCGCTGTCCAGAAACCTACGCCATAACCCATAAAGGCCGTAAGTGGGAAAGCGAGTAGCGTGTAGACGAATGCTTTTGATTGAAACATCATGGCATAGGTCGCGGAATCCCGAATTTTGAGCGACTGGATCCACGAGAAAGTGACGTAGACACCAAAGCCGGTTGTCACCCATTGCGCAATGCTACCCGTGAGTACGATGAGCAGCCATGCGCCAGCGATAATGGCGAGTAATCCAAGGGCATTGGTTTTGAGTCCCCCGGGCGCATCTTTAATCGCGAGTAAATTGAAGGGTGGAATGATAGCAGTGAGTTCTTTTCCCAGCACTCGAAATGGTGCAGGGTGCTTTTTCGTCACCAGCCCCTCGCTGATTCCCCGCGTTGGTTCCCTGAGAGTACGAACCCATATGGCCATAATCAAGCCAGGAATGCCTACGATCATGAAGGCGGCTTGCCATCCCTTTAATCCGAAGGGTGCGGTTTCTGGCGTATAGTTAGTATTCCAGAATTCAAGAATGAATCCGCCTAGGAAAATACCAATGCCGGCACCTATGTACACACCGGCTGCATAAATGCTGATAACAGTTGCGCGAAGTCGGGGAGGATAGTAGTCCGACAGCATAGAGTAGGCGGCAGGAGAGGCGCTGGCCTCGCCAATGCCCACGCCAATCCTAAAGATTGCCAACATGCTAAAAGATCTGGCTAGTCCTGAAGCCGCTGTCATCAAGCTCCAGAAGCCAAGACCAATAGATATCAGACTGCGTCGAGTCCAAACATCGGCGAATCGCGCTAGGGGAATGCCGAATACTGCATAAAATACGGCGAACACCGTGCCATACAGAAAACCCATCTGTGCGTCGTTGATATGCAAATCGGCTTTGATATCTTCTGCTAGAATCGAGAGAATATTTCTATCAATGAAATTGAAGATATAGACCAATACAAGAACGGCAAGGACGTAATTAGCGTAGCGTCGGCTGTGTGCTGATCGGGTCTCATCCGGCATCATTTCCTCCTGAAATGGACGTCCCGTTAACAGTCACAAATTACCAAACCCAGTTGCTTTTGTATTTCGCTGAAGGATAGCGGTAATCTGATTGTGTGCGGTGACTTTGGGCTAGCTTGCCACAAAGTATTATCAGAAGGCAGTGGCACTCGCGTTTTTCATCGTATGACAGGCTGCGAATGCTTATGCTCTGAAAAAATTTAGGTCGTTGACCTTAACCCCGATAACCAAATTAGTTAGGGGCTTTACGCTGCCCCCTGATGTCAACTAGTCTCACTCAATGCAAACCGAGGAAGGGAGCGGAGGAGGTCAAAATGATCATATAAGGCGTTGCACTGCAGGGTGTCTTGATATGTTTTATAGCGGGCGCAGTGCTTGTTGTAGCATTTGGTTACAGAGACGCCATTAGTATCACAACCATTGGTGCGGGAGCCGCGACTGACCCTAAACTCGTGCCTCATGGGGCGATGACAGCACCGGGTCTTTGCATAATCTGACGAATTGTCTCGATAGGTAATTTGGATGATCTATCAAAATAGAGCACGCCGTTAATTTCCTGTTGGACGTCTGTGAGTTGCGTCCAGACAAATCCACACAGTTGGTCGGCGTCGGCGATGATCTTGGCGACGTTTTCAAAGCGTTCCCGTAAATCGGCTTCGGTGTTCGGTAAGTCTCCATAGGCAAATTCATCGCCCTCAAGGTCACTCACCTTGTAGCCGATACCACCGCACTCGGTCAGCAGTATGGGTAAACCGGAAATATCTGCACCGGCGAGGGCGCCGATGCGTGGTCGCGGCCCACCAGAAACTGTCGCAGCAGGGTTATCCATTAATTCACTGATGCGATCTTTAATGTTACCGGTCTCTCCTTCGTAGACATGCAGTGTCCATAGATCGCCAGTGGAAAACTCCCAGCCGTCATTGCCTACAATCAATCTCGAATTATCCAGCGTGCGGGTCAGCGAAACCATCGCATCAACAAATGCGCGCTGTTGCGTTCGATCGGCCTGATGCCAGACCCCCCAGCTTTCATTAAATGGCACCCAGGCGATAATGCAGGGATGTTGGCGGTCGCGCCTAAGCACGGACATCCACTCATCAGTAAAGGAGCGTACCAGCTCATTGCTAAATATTCTGCCGGAAGGCATTTCTTCCCAGACTAACAGTCCCAGCTTATCCGCCCAATATAAGTATCGCGGATCTTCGATTTTTTGGTGTTTTCGGGCGCAGTTAAAACCTAGTGACAAGGTAAGCTCGACATCCCGCTTAATGGTCGCGTCATCCAGGGCTGTATACCAGCCGCCCTGAAAGTACCCCTGGTCCAACACACCCCGCAGGTAAATCGCTTGGCCATTTATAGTAATGGCGCCGTCTTTCTTGCCGATCTCCCGCAAACCTGTATAACTTTCGGCCGTATCAACAATGACACCTTTTTCGTCGAATAAAACGAGCTTTACTGTATATAACCAGGGCGATTCAGGTGACCATAACTTCGCGTCGGGTATAGTCAGCGAGATTTTCGATTCAGCGCGGGCATCAAATTGTCCTTCCGCCCAAGCGACTGGCATCGCATTGTCAACAAGGGTTAACTCGATTTTACCTTTGTGTTGCCGGCTTGATTCTATCGAACAGGTTAAGGTGTTGTTCGCTCTCGTAAATTTGCTGTGGATGCCCGTTATGTGATTGTCGGATACCGGCTCCAGCCAGACCGTTTGCCAAATGCCCGTGACTGTATCATAGTCAATTT
>CAXRCG010000226.1:0-10557 GCA_964228885.1 Pseudomonadales bacterium
GTGTGGAGATTGTCTATCTCGCGCCGGGTAATGCCGGTTCTGGTTTGGATGATGGGATTGAAAACGTCGCTATTGAAGTAATGGATTTCGAAGGGCAAATTGAATTTGCTCTTAAGAATCAAATTGATCTTACGATGATAGGGCCTGAAGCGCCGCTGGTTGCCGGCGTTGTCGATCAATTTCAGGCGGCTGGACTTGTTTGCTTTGGCCCGTCAATGGCAGCAGCTCAATTGGAAGGTTCCAAAATTTTCACAAAAGACTTCCTTCAGAAATACGGTATTCCTACCGCTAAATATGGTAGTTTTGACTCCCCCAAAGCGGCGCTTTCTTACCTGAAAACCATTTCATTACCCATCGTGCTTAAAGCTGACGGTTTGGCTGCGGGCAAGGGTGTTGTGATCGCACAGACATTGGAAGAGGCTGAAACAACGGTTCGAGAGATGATGGAGGAAAATAGCTTCGGCAGCGCTGGCCAACGCTTGGTGATTGAAGAATTTCTCGCGGGCGAGGAAGCCAGTTTTATTGTGATTGCCGATGGTAAAGTCGCAATACCCTTCGCAACATCGCAGGATCACAAGGCAATATATGATGGTGATAAAGGGCCAAACACTGGAGGAATGGGTGCCTATTCTCCCGCCCCGGTGGTTACAGAAGAAATCCACGCAAAGGTCATGGAACAGATTATCGAACCAACACTCGCCGGCATGGCCGAGGAAGGACATCCCTACGTTGGGTTCTTGTACGCCGGGTTGATGATTGATGAGGATGAAAATGTCAACGTGATTGAGTTCAATTGTCGTTTTGGTGATCCAGAGACCCAGCCAATCATGATGAGATTGAAAGATAATCTGGCGGATCTTTGCCTCTCGGCCATTGGTGGAACGCTTGAAGGACAAGCGTTGAACTTTGAAGAAAATACAGCAATAGCCGTAGTGATGGCTTCGGAAGGTTACCCCGGTGATTACAAGACAGGCTTTGAAATCAGTGGAATTGAGCATGCCGATCAGCTCGGTAAGGTTTTTCATGCCGGTACCAAAACAGTCGATGGAAAACTCGTGACGGCAGGGGGGCGCGTATTGGGCGTCACGGCGATGGGAACGAGTGTTTCCGAGGCGCAATCAACCGCCTATAAGATGATTGACCAGATTCATTATGATGGAGCAACCTATCGGCATGATATCGGTTACCGGGCGATAGAGCGCGAGATTAGTGTGGTTGATACCTAATCGTCAGAGGGCAGTCTAAAGCGATAAAATGGTTTGTATTCTGAGCGCTCTAATTGCCTGCCCTATTTCGTTACCCTGGGGAACCGAATGTAGATCCCGAACAGAGATTTTCCTTGTTTCGTCTAAACACTTGCTCCATAGCTGAGTAATGAGACCGGCTGAATCGCCACTTGATGCGAAAAGTGTAGAGCCACAAGCTTGCATGACTTCAAGCCTCTCGGGGCGCCTGTAGGCATCGAGTTGATAGAAAAACTCAACGATTTCTTCTGCCGTCAGTTTGTCAACAGATCGCCAAGTGTTGTAGTGGGTGACTGTTAGCAGTGCTGATTCCAGATACTTTTTAGGTGTCTTGAGATATTCGGAAAGCCGTTTGACGGATGTTATGTTCGCGCTGGTAAGTAGCATTGCGAATCGAATGACTGCGTCATCATTTACGTCGCAAGCATGTCTGAATTTCTCCAAGTCGATTGGCACATTTGCAAAGCCGATCGCGTCAAGACCGCTGATGTTTTGCAAGAGCTCGAAGAACTTCCAGGGTGAGGCGGTATTCAATGCCTTCTCAAGCTCTTTAAAAACTCTCTCGGGTGTCAGCTCCTGCAAGTTTCCGGCACTTATCATGTCAGCCATGAGAGCCATTGTATCGCTTGAAACCTCGAAGCCAAGATGGTTGAAGCGCGCAAAAAAGCGTGCGACGCGCAGCACCCGAAGTGGGTCGTCAGAGAAAGCGGGCGATACGTGTGTCAGTTTTTTTGCGTTGAGATCCGAGACACCGCCAACAAAGTCAATAATATTGCCATCCTGATCACGCGCAATCGCGTTAATCGTGAGGTCTCTGCGCTGAAGATCTTCCTCAAGACTGACGTTTATGTCTGCATTAACAATGAAGCCTTTGTGGCCCCTGCCAGATTTAGACTCGGTTCTGGCTAGCGCATACTCTTCGCGTGTTTTCGGGTGCAGGAAAACGGGGAAGTCTTTGCCTACGGGATGATATCCGCTATCGAGTAATTGTTGTGCAGTTGAACCTACGACCACCCAGTCGCGTTCTTGAACAGGAAGTCCCAATAGTTCGTCTCTCACTGCGCCGCCAACCAAATATACTTCCATGTGGGTACTATACGCCTTTCAATTCGTTAAATTTGGCTAATGTTTGTTGTGACGGAACTGAAAAAAACTGTTTGTCTTCTAGTCTTAACGCCGTAAGTTCGCGACCCCAAAGGCAACCCGTGTCGAGTGCAAGTATATTTTTGCGCCCGGTGACGCCCTGTAATGCAGCCCAATGACCGAATAATATTGTCATGTCGTTTTCCAGTACCTCCGGGTGATGATCGAACCAAGCATCAAAGCCCAAGGGAATAACCTGATCTTTGTGAGTCAGATCCATTTCGCCGTCTACCTTGCAGTATCGTAACCGAGTCAGATAGTTGGTAATGACCCTGAGTCTGTCCATCCCTCTCAGATTTGAGGACCAGGTGGCGGGTTGGTTGCCGTACATCGCATTCAAAAATGTTTGATAATTATCACCTCGCAAGAACGTATGCACCTCATCTGCGTAGCTAAGTGCCTCTGCAGTGCTCCATATTGAGGGAAGACCGGCATGCACCATCAAGTAACGTTGTTTTGAGTTTAGGTGTATCAAGGGAAGGTGGCGCAACCACTCAATGATCTCGGGTAGTTCAGGTGAAGCAAGCAGATCATGCAACGTGTCGCTTTTGGAGGCTTTGTGCGCCCCTGTCGCCACCGCGAGGAAATGTAGATCATGGTTTCCCAACACACAGGTCACGTTTGGCAGGGATTTAAGGAAAAGGATCGTTTCAAGGTTCTGTGGGCCTCTGTTGATCAGGTCGCCTACTAACCATAGTTGATCTTCGTCTTTGTCGAAACTCACTTTCTCCAACAGGGCGACTAATTCTGAGTAACACCCCTGAATATCGCCAATTGCATAGGTGTTCATAACAAAAAAATGCTCATATCGGTAGTCTGCTTGACATTTTTGAAACCAGGTTCGCAGCATCGATGAATTGATTGAGAGAAACCTTTTCAGGGCGTATACCCGGGTCTATGCCGGCTTGTTCTAGTTGTTCGCTGCTCATAAATGGCTTCAATGAGTTTCGGATAGTCTTTCTCCGTTGTCCGAAAGCAGCGCTGACAATTTCGCTGAATAACTTTTCATCTGTCGCTTTGATCGGGTTTTGTTTAGGTTTTAATCTGACAATTGCCGATGTGACCTTTGGCGCGGGGATAAAAGCTGAGGGAGGCACTTCAAAAAGTTTTTCGATCTCACAATGGTACTGGCTCATAATAGAGAGCCGACCATAATCGGAAGAAGATGGTGTTGCAGCTAGCCGATTGACGACCTCCAGTTGTAACATGAAGTGCATGTCGTTGATTTTCTCCAACGTTGTGAAGAGTCGAAATAGTAGAGGGGTCGAAATATTGTAAGGCAGGTTTCCTACAACGCGAGCGGGCTGGGTGGGTTGCCAAGCACCGAAGTCAAACTTCAGTATGTCACTAATAACAAGCTTGATTTGTGGATAGAGGCTGCTGATGTTTTTCGCGAGGTCTCTGTCAATTTCAACCACGGTAAGGTCAGTGGTGGCCCGATCTAGCATCGACGTCAGCGCACCATGTCCGGGACCAATTTCAAAGATGGTATCAGTCGATTTTGGCGAAATTGAGTCGATGATCTTTTGAATGACATTACCGTCATGTAAAAAATTCTGACCGAAACGTTTTCTTGCCCTCATGGCTTATCCTGGAGTGTCAGCTACGTCTCTCGGATTTCGACAAAAGCATCCTCACGAAGTTCTCTTATCCAGTTTTCCAGTTCTTCATCAAACTTTTGATTTCTGAGGTAGTTTTCAGCCTGACTTTCTCTAAAGCGTTCGCTAAAGTCTTCTATCCTTCTGCCTGTCACTTCTAAAAAGTGAAAGCCATGCTGGCTTTCGAACACCTGGGAGAGTCGCCCAATATCCGAGTCCCGCATCTGTTGCTCAAATACGGGGACAAAGGTGCCAGCGCGATTCCAGCCTAGATCGCCTCCACTCAAAGCTGAGCCGGGGTCGTCTGAGAATAATTTTGCGATTTCATCAAAATCTCTGCCATCAGCGACTTCCTGTCTTAGGCTTTCAGCCAGATCAAGCGCCTCTTGATGTGTTCTTATTTCTGATGGTTGGATAAGAACATGTTTTACTTGCGTCTGTGGGACCTGCCCCTCGGCTTTTGCGCCGCGTTTTTCAAGCAGCTTTATCAGGTGAAAGCCGCTACCGCTTTGTATTGGTCCTCTCAATTCGCCTGTGGTCATTTCCGGGGCGATGTCTGCGAACATGGTTGGCAACTGAACAACTTTTCTCCAGCCAAGATCTCCGCCGTTTAAGGCATTCTGACCGGTAGACTTTTCGATTGCGAGGCTTTGGAAATCTGCGCCGTTGTCGATTTGATTTTTGATGTCTTGAGCGTTTTTCAAAATGCTGGAAATTTGTGCTTGCGATGCATCGCTCGGTGTTGGTAGGAGTATGTGCGCCAGTCTATATTCATCCGCAGTGATGACTTCGCCTAACTCAGAGGCGAGAAAATCCTTAATTTCCTGCTCAGATATGTTGATGCGGGTTCTCATGACACCCTGCTGAACTCGGTTTATTTTCACTTCTCGCCGAATCTGATCTCGCATTTCTGCGTAAGGGATACCATCACGCTCAACGGCTTGTCTAAACTGCTGAAGGGTCAGTTTGTTTTGAGCCGCGATTGCCGTCATCGACTCGTTGAGCTCTTCATCGCTGATTCGCACCCCGGCCCGGTCTGCCATCTGTATTTGAACGCTTTCGACGATCAAGCGTTCGATCAATTGTGCCTTGAGCTCTTCATCAGATGGAATCTGCCCACGCTGGCTTTCGGTCAGTTGTGCTTTGACGCTGTTTAATCTCTGATTAAGTTGAGACTCCATCACAACGTCTTCATCGACTACCGCGATGATCCTGTCAAGAATGACCAGTGCTGCCTGGCATTGGGTGCCGAAACCCATGAGCGCGACAAATAGCGCTACCAAAATACGATGCTGTTTCATAAGTGCTCTTATTGTCCTATGAGGTCTTCTCGGTTTCTGTAACCCGGTATTGATTGCTCCAGCAGAGAATCAAGCCTTCGTCCAAGGGTTGAAAGTCCTTTTAACTGGAATTCAAAAAATATCCCTGTATCTGCAGGTGTGACCAGCGTGTCAATGGCTTTAAAACCGGTAGCAGAAGAAGGATCGTCTTCCAGTATTGTAATTCTTCTTTGCTCTCTGAGAAAGCGTCTTGCGACCAGTCTTGTTTTCCAGCAGCAGTCGTTATATTCAAAGCCAATAAACGATTCAATTGTCTGGTGTGTGTCCCAGCCAAAATTCCAGCGCCCGATAGCGCTCCAGTTGTTGATCACAGGCCAAATAAAAGTAATATCCGATTCCTCAGATTGCTGTTCAATAGTCGCGCGTTGTGCCTCTTCACTGGTGTTTGAATAGGAAAAGTTAAATATTCGACGCTCATTATCGGAATATTTAATGCTCACTTGGCCTCGATTGCTCCTGTTCACATCCGGCTCCCATTCAAAGGAGCTTCGGGCGGTGAAGTTTTCGCCAAGTTTTAGCCTTGCTTCGGCAAAAAGCGCTGATTCCCTTGCTGTCGGAGACTCTGATTCGACCCTGTTGAGCAGAACGGTTCTATCTTTAAAGTAGTGAATCTGACCCAGACTCATTGACAGAAGTTCCGCTCCGGTGTCTTGGAAAAGAAATCGGGTGGTTAACCCAACACTCAGTTGCCTGGCATCTCCAATTCGATCGGAGCCGGCAAATCGATTTTCTCTGAATAACTGAGCGAATGAGGGGGTCAGGTTACCGGAGTCAAAATTCGGCAGGTCATCTTGAAATTCCTCCTGAGCGTACAGGAAGTAGAGTCTCGGTTCGAGTGTCTGCTGGAAGGAGTTCCCAGAGAAGTCGAAAAAACGATCGAAATAGAGACCACTATCCAAGGAAAAAACAGGAATTGTTTCTTCCGGGTTGGCGCGGAAGTTGGTTGGCGTATCGTCAAGATTGTACTTTCGGTGAATGACACTGAGGCTAGGTTTGATGAAGCCCCAAATCTGTCGGTAAGGGATTGAGAAGTTAACCGAACTTGACACTCGTTCTCCGACGATAGCGCTGATCCCGCTGATGTCAGTGTTGTCTTTTGTGAAGAAAGAATAGTCGAAATCAACCTTGTAATCGATCAAGCCAATTTCGTTGCCGTATTGGGCGGTCAACGAAGGAATCTTCTCGTACTGCTCGCCACTATTTGGATCTAGGCTTTGAAAACCCTGAACAAACAGCGATGCAGCCAATGCGCCATCCCGATACTCGACCTTCCCCAGGCGGGTGAGTGCGGCCGAACGCCGATTGGCAAGGCTCGAGTCTACCGGCCCGATAAACTTGTCGACTGCTTCTGAGCCAACGTCGCCACCAATATCCTGAAGGTAGTCTAGATCTGAAACTGCGCTGTAGTTCACGGTTGTTTTCCAACGTGTTCCCCACTCGCCTTGGTGGCGTAAGTTCAGTAGCCAGCGGTTCTGCTTTTCAAAGTCTGGCACATCAACGGAAGATGTATCTGTACCGCTTGATGTCTGATCGAACAGTTCCCTTTCATCGTAGATATCGTCTCCAGCGAGTATTGCGCCGTTTATTTCGTTGTCCGAATATTCATTTTTGTATCTGAACTGGCCATCGTGGATAAACCCTCTTTTCCAGAGGCTTCGAAATTGATAGGTCGCATCGTAATTAGGTGCGAGGTTGAAGTAGTAAGGGACGACAATGTCAGTGCCGCCATCGCTATCGTAACCGACGCTTGGCGACAGAAGACCGGATTGTCTCTCATCGTTAATAGGAAACCTGAACCAAGGAAAGTAGAAGACGGGCACATCTTTAATCTTTAGGGTGACATTTTTGGCGACGCCCCAACCTGAATCTGGATCCAGTTCGATGTTTTCTCCATTCATTTTCCAGACATTACTGGTTGGATCGCATCGGGTCATTTCCCCTTGATCGATGAGAATTTTCTTGTCTGCATCCTGTACCAGTCGATTTGCGGTACCTCTGAGACTCGCCTGATGCAGCAAAAAGGTGGCGTTGTCTATCACACCTGTGCCAGCAAATAAGTTAGTCCGAGCTTTTTCTCCAGTCAGAAGCAAGCCTTCCTCTCGCATGACTAGTGGACCTTCGATACTGGTTATTTCGGTCGCTGCATCGCGGGTGATAAACGGCGCGGTGACGCGTTTTTTGCCTTGAATGACAACAACGTTGCCTGAGAGAGACGTGGAGTGGTCTACCACATGTAATGCAGAGTCCGAGGTGGCGATCATTTGCGTGTCACCCTCGATTCCCTCCAGGGTAGGAGGTGCATACATCCCGTTACAGAACCAGGGAAGTTCGCTTGCATCTTTTGCATTTAGGGCACTTTTGGCCACCCAGTCGATTTCCGCCGCTGACCTAACCTGTGGTTCGGCACCAGAGCTGGTTGCGCTCCAAGTGATCAGACTCGTGAACAGCACGCTCCAAAAAGCCGCGGCGAATTGTATATTTTTAAAGTGTGACAATATGTGTTGGCGTCAATAGAGCAGGATGTTGGATAATAAAGCAATCGCAATTAGAGTTCAGTTACTTTGTCCGAGACTATGCAAGAAAATGAGAAAGCGGAGAGGCTGTTGAAGCTGAAAGCATGGGCGCAAGACCTGCTTATAGCACTTGAAAAAGCTGTCGGTGAAGATTTTCAGCTGGTACCGGCGTCAGACGATGCCAGTTTTCGTAGATACTTCAGAGCTAGCGCTGCTGGCGATGAAGGCATGTTGATGAGCCGAAAGTACGTGTTTGTTGATGCGCCTCCCACGCACGAGAATAATCAGGCTTTCCTACTAATTAGGGATTTATTGGCCCTAGCTGGTGTGAGGGTGCCTGAAATCTATGCGTCTGACCTAGAATCAGGCTACATGATGATAGAGAACTTTGGCGATCAACTTTGTCTCGCATCGCTTGAAAAGTTGGAAGATATCGACAAAAGGGCGCTAATTCGGCGAGCGATGGCTGTAATAGCCCAGATGCAATTCATCGCAGATGAAGTTGTTTTGCCGGTTTATGATCGTTCACTACTCGGGTCTGAAATGAATTTGTTTGCGGAATGGTTTGTTGGCCGACAATTGAAATTGAAGCTGACAGATGAAGAAATCGCTGAAATTGAAAGGATCAAAGGTCTTTTAATCGAATCTGCACGCGAGCAATCGCAGGTGTTTGTGCACCGAGATTTCCATTCGCGAAATTTGATGGTGCTGGCCGATGGAGAGCTTGGGGTCATTGATTTTCAAGATGCAGTTTTCGGTCCTGTAACCTACGATCTCGTATCCCTTCTGAAAGATTGTTATTACAGGTTTCCGCGAGAAGAGGTCTGCAACCGAGTTGAAGAGTTCCGGTTAATGTTGCAGCGAGAAGGCAGGCTGCCGGATATAGATAGTGATACATTTCTGAAATGGTTTGATCTGATGGGTGTGCAGCGTCATCTCAAGTGTGCTGGCATCTTTTCTCGTCTGAATATTAGGGACGGAAAGTCACGATACCTTGGCGATATACCATTGGTGATGGAATATATTGTGGAAACTTGCGCCCACTATCCGGAGCTAGCGGCTTTTGGTTTGTGGTTAAAGCGACGAATAGTTCCGGCGCTAAATGATGTCTTTTCCAAGGAAGTTAGTTGATGCGAGCGCAAGAGGAATGGTTTGAGTTTTTACATATTCGAAATCAGCAGAGCATGACAAATTGAAAGCGATGATCCTGGCGGCTGGTCTCGGCAAGCGCATGTTGCCTTTGACCAAAACAGTTCCCAAACCTCTGTTGCAAATTCATGGCAAGAGTTTAATAGAGTATCACCTGGATGCTTTGCAGAAAGCTGGTATTGCTGAAATTGTGATTAACGTGTCGCACCTGGGTAGTTTAATCGAAGAAACGCTGGGCTCTGGTGCATCGCGCGGTATTGAAATCCGTTATTCAAGAGAGCCCGTGCCCTTGGAAACAGCAGGTGGTATTTTGCATGCAATGCCACTATTGGAAGCAGGCCAGTCAACCAATGACGCGTTCCTTGTCGTTGGCGGTGATGTATATACAGACTTCGATTTTTCCCGATTAATACATAGCGACTGCCCAGGCAATGCAAAGTTGATAATGGTGGATAATCCACCACATCATCCTTTAGGTGACTTCGCCATTGGTTCAGACGGATATCTAGAAAGTGAGGGTGAGTTGCTGACTTTCTCAACAATTGCGCTCTATAGACCAGCTTTTTTTGATGGATTAAGAGAAGGCGTCGTGATGTTACGAGAGCTTTTTGATGCGAATCTTGACCAACAAACAATGTGCGCAGAGCATTTTTCTGGTCATTGGAGTGACGTTGGAACCCCCGAGAGACTCGAAGAACTGAACAAAAAGTAGTGGGTAACTAATTCGCCGTGCGCCCGTTTTTCGGAGAGGTAATCATCAAAAAGGCGTATCCAGAGGAAAACCTGAAAGATCCTCAGAGTTTCTTGTCGTGAAGGCGCTTGGTAATAGTTTCCGCATCAGATAAGTATCCTAGATCTCACTATGCTATTTATGGATGAACAGTAAGTGGGTAACATACCCGTGTCTCAACTTTCGGTACCCTGCTTTGATGAAACCACTAATTGCGCCATCTATCCTTTCCGCGGACTTTGCAAGACTTGGTGAAGAGGTCGACGCTGTATTAGAAGCCGGCGCTGATATTGTTCACTTTGATGTCATGGACAATCATTATGTGCCTAATCTGACGATTGGACCCATGGTTTGTAAGGCGCTCCGGTCCTACGGTATTGAGGCGCCGATTGATGTTCATCTCATGGTTAAACCGGTAGACAGGATAATCGGCGACTTTCTTGAGGCTGGTGCTAGCTACATTACATTCCATCCAGAAGCGAGCGAACACATTGATCGCTCGCTCGAGATGATCAAGTCCGCGGGTTGTCAGTGCGGATTGGTTTTCAATCCTGCAACTTCTTTGTCATACCTCGATTATTTGATGGATAAAATCGATATGATTCTTATTATGTCGATAAATCCAGGGTTTGGTGGGCAAAAATTCATCCCAGCCACTCACGAAAAGTTGCGACAAGCCAGAGCCATGATCGAACAAAGCGGGCGTGATATACGATTGGAAATCGATGGTGGTGTGAAAATTGACAATATTGCCGAGATTGCAGCATCGGGCGCTGATACCTTTGTTGCTGGTTCTGCGATTTTTGGCGCTGACGACTATCGAAATACGATCGATTTAAT
>CAXRCG010000227.1:0-43415 GCA_964228885.1 Pseudomonadales bacterium
CCGGTTCTATTACTAGGTTTGTCGCCGACAAGTTTGGATTGAAGTGGGAAGTTGTCGGGGAGGCAGGGCGCAACCAAATAGGACTTGACCGAGAAATTGTTACAGAAGCATTCAGCCTAGCCAGACCGGTTGAAGGTAGTAAGACAGTAGGTAGTGCAATCTTGCCGGACGGCGATGCTGTTGTGCTCAGTGTGACCAATGTGACTAACAAGCCCGAAACCGGAATGGCCGAAACAGAACTTACCAGTCTCGCAAGAGTGCTTGCTGTGCAGCAAGGCGCGCACGACTACTTTGAGTTTCGCGAAACTTTGGGTGAAGATGGTGATATCGATAGAGTGAATTAGCTTGTGCGGTTCAAGAATAACCAAGCGTTCGATACTACATTTAATGCTAGTTAATTCGGCGCTATCTAGTTGAGCCTTACCGAGATTACTATTCAGTTTGGGTGACGTCCACGTATAGCGTCACTCGGTCTCCCGGTTGGATATACTTTTTATTGCCGAGTTTCGCGTTCCATTTTTTAATACTGCCAACAGAAAGATTAAACTTATTTGCGATAAGAGCGAGAGATTCTCCTTTACGCACTCGATAGTTCACCTTCCTGATAACTTCTTTGCGGCTCGGTGTGCTGGCCAGAGCAAGGGCAGCTGTATTTTCACGCTTACCGAATATCAGCAGTTCTTTGCCCGGCCTAAGAATGTCAGTGGGTGCCATGCCATTCCATTTTGCGAGTGAACGTGTTCCCACAGAGAATTTACGTGATAAATCCCAAAAAGTGTCACCTGGCAATACTGTGTAGCGGATTGCGTCTGTACCCAATTGGTTTGCCACAGAGTTTTGTTTATTTGATAGCCGTGAAGTATCACTGAGTTGATAAGTGTTACTTGCAGCGCTTGCGACAGGAATCATCAGTGACTGGCCAGCTACGATGAGGTTACTTCGGATATTGTTTGCGTTGCGAATGGCAGTAATCGTTGTGTGGTAGTGGTCAGCGATTACACTGAGGCTTTCGCCTGATTTTATCTCGTGTCGAGTCCAAGAAAGACGTTCACTTTTGGAAAGGTTTACTAGATTAGCCTTCAAAGTCTCTGCATGATCGACAGGTACCAAAATCTCATGTGGACCTTCTGGGTGGGTGGACCATTTATTAAATGCAGGGTTGAGCAGGTACAGTTCCTCAATACTTATTTCAGCGGCTTCTGCGGCCTTACTCAAGTCCATTTGTGAGCCGATATCTACGGCTTCCCAATAGGGTTTGTTGGACAGAGGTTTAAGCTTGACACCGTATTTTTCTGGATCCATAACTATTGCGCTGATTGCGAGTAACCGGGGTACATATGCGCTGGTTTCTCTGAATAATTTTAGAGAAAAGAAATCGGTCGGTTTTCCCGCTTTTTTGTTCTTCCTGATGGAACGTTTAACGTTGCCTTCACCCGAATTATAGGAAGCCAAAGCAAGGTACCAATCTTCGTCAAGATTTCGATGAAGCGTTTCCAAGTAATTGAGGGCTCCCCGGGTCGCAAGGCGAACATCTCGTCTGCTGTCTTGCCAATAGTCAACATGGAGTCCGTACATTCGTCCTGTAGCCGGGATAAACTGCCACAAGCCTGAAGCTCTGCCGTGGGAGTAGGCAAATGGGTCGTAAGCACTCTCGACAACCGGAAGCAGGGCCAGTTCCATGGGCATTCCCCGTTGTTCAATCTCCTCAACAATATAATGTAGGTATCTTGATGCTCGATCGGTAACACGATCTAGGTAAGCAGGGTGTCTGCTGTACCAGTTGATTTCAGCCTGTACTCTCCTTTGGTCGAGATGGTGCTCAAGGCTAAGACCACTTCGTACCCGTGCCCAGAGATTCAGTTGATCTGCTTCAAAGGCTTCTGTCTGTATGAATTCTTTGATGGCCTCGTCAGTGTCCTCAGAAATCACAATTGATGGAACATCGACGCTATCTATACTGGCGGGTATCGTGACTTTTTCGTCGAGTGCTGCAGCTTCATCTGATAGTGAAGGATGCTGTTCCTCTACAGCGAGCATAACTTGATGATCACTTGATAGATTCTCATAGGAAATCGTTTCATCTGCTGCCTGATCGGGCTCTGTGCCGACACCTTCAGCGTTTTTAGATTTATCGAGAAATGACTCAGTAATTATCGTCTGGCAACCACCTAAAGTAACAATCAGCGCGAGGATAGTGCTAAGATTCTTTGTGCCCATTGTAAATAGCTCAGCAGGTTTGTGTATCACGATACAAGTGTATTGAGTCGCAGAGTATAATCTGATCACCGTAGGACTGCTAACCTGAATGGATGGTTGGATCGGCACTTCGTGAGAGGTTAATTTTATGAAGTCAGAATCAGAAAGATATTACTTGGAACAGAATGAACTGATTGAGGCGTTACGGGATTGGTTCCGGAGCCCCTTGGGGACGAAGGTTAGCGAAACTCAGGGGGCGATTCTAGAGCAGCTTTTGCCGGGTTATTTTGGCTATCACTTGTTGCAAATGAGCATTCAGTCCGAGGTCCTGTACGAGTCAAGTCCGATCAGACACAAATTCAAGCTTGATATTCACCCAGCTGACACAGACTATTGCGCGGCTTCCCCGGCCGCACTGCCTTTCGCGAATGATTCCGTCGATGTAATTCTGATGCATCATCTCCTCGAATATTCCAATAACCCTCAGCAATTACTTAGGGAGGTATCAAGGGTGTCCTTGCCGATGGGGCACTTGGTAATTGTCGGTTTCAACCCCCACAGTCTCTGGGGACTTTGTAAGCCCCTAGGTCGCTTGAGGAAGCATCCTCTCTGGTCAGGTAATTTTATCCGTCCCGGCAGGGTAATGGATTGGCTAAACTTACTTAATTTTAAAATCGATCGTGCACAGTATTGTACTTACGGATTGCCCGTGGTGGGTTATAGTCGTCAGAAAGCTAATTATTCCAATGGGTTGAGTCGGAATGCTAACCTACCGTTCGGTGCGGTTTATGTGATTGTCGCAAGAAAACAAGTTGGTACCCTTACACCCATCAAGCCTGTATGGAAAAAGCAATCATCTTTCGGTCGGCTAGCGGCCGTTCGCCCCTTGGCGGGTAGAAATACCTCTGTACGAACAATTCGTGCCGTCCCGCACGAAAGTAAAAACTAATTCCCTTCTCATGCAATGAGGCAATAATGAGTACTGTTTCAATAGTTATGGATCGTGCGTATAGAGGAAACCTAGGGGCCGGCGGTCGGGGAGCTCTACATCGATTAGGCTCGAAAGAAAATGCACTCTGGGGTGGACCGCAACACCAATAACAACGGAATCGCAAATACCCTCGCCAATCGAGGTATTGATGAACTTAATTAGGGTAATCTAATGAGACAGGTTGTACTAGACACTGAAACAACGGGGCTTTCCCCTGAACTCGGCCATCGGATTTTGGAAATTGGTTGTGTGGAAATCGTGGACAGAAAATTAACGAGAAGGCATTACCATCAATACATTAATCCTCAACGAGAAATCGACGATGGTGCGCTAGAGGTTCATGGAATTACTCAGGAATTTCTTAAGGATAAACCCGTATTTAAAGACATCTTTAGTCCGTTTTTGGAGTACGTTAAGGGGGCAGAGCTCATCATCCACAATGCCCCTTTCGATGTGGCTTTCATTAACCGCGAAATGGGACTGATCTCCCCGCAACTAGGTAAGATAACCGACTACTGTTCAATCGTTGATAGTCTGGAACTTGCAAGAAATAAACACCCGGGACAAAAAAATAACCTGGATGCGTTGTGTAAAAGATACATGGTTGACAACTCACAACGAGATTTGCATGGTGCGTTACTGGATTCTGAAATTTTGGCAGATGTCTATCTGTTGATGACCGGCGGCCAAGTGACGTTAGGTCTGGGTGAGGTCGAATCGAATAGCGGCGAAGAGGGTACGGGTATTCGTAGAGTTAGCAAAGCACGCGGCAAGCTGAAAGTCATCAAGGCTGCTGAAGCGGAGGTTGCGCGACATAGAAAATTTCTCAGCAAACAGCAGGAAAATTCAGGCGTCGAAAACCTCTGGCAGGACTAGCTATTCGGTTGATTCAATGCCTTTGCTCCAGCCTTCTGATTTCTGAAATTGGTTGCAGATAGTGGAACGTTAATTGATAGATACGATAATATCTGAATAGCGATTAGTGCTTATTATTAGTTTTCCGAAGTCAACTAAACGTTCCCTGTTTACCTTTGAATGAATGCTCAGTTAATCAGTTTCTGATAGAGCACAGGAGCAAGGCGTTCGAGAATAGCGATGAACATAGCGTCTCGCCCCACGAGAATTTGAGCCTTGTTTTTCAATACCCCCGTCAAAATTTTTTCAGCCGCTTGGTCCGAAGTGAGATTTGCCATGCTGTCAAATGTTGCAGTAAATTCTTCTTTGGTAGGTGCTGCATTGTCTGGTGCGATATAGCGTGAATCCCTGACTATGTTGGTTTTTACACCACCGGGTTGTACACAACTTACGTTAATATGAGTTTTTTCAAGCTCCATTCTCAATGCGTATGTGAAGCCCCTGACCGCAAACTTTGAGGCGTTATAGGCTGCTTGTGACGGCACCGCTATAGTACCGAAGATACTTGATGTATTAACGATATGGGCCTCTTTAACTTTTTGCATATGCGGTAGAAAAGCCTTCGAGCCGTAAACAACGCCCCAAAAATTGATATCCATTAACCAATTAAAATCTTGATAGGTCATGTGCTCGACATTATCTGTGAGCGATACACCGGCATTGTTAAACACGAGATTGATACGATTGTGATCACGAACGGCATCTTCAGCGAATGCGTATACCGAATCCTTGTTTGATACGTCGACGATATACGTAGTCACGTCCACGCTGTAGTTCCGGCAAATGTTTGCAGTTTCTTCGAGTGCGTTTTTGTTGATGTCAGCCAAGCTGAGGTGACAGCCGCGGCTAGCGAGGGATTTTGCGAGTGCTCGACCCATGCCAGATCCGGCACCAGTGATGGCAGCTACCTTGTTGTTGAATGACTTCATTGTGACTATTGGCCTTTTGCCGGATGATATCCTCTGAGTGGCATTACTACTGCTTTGCAATAGTAATTCGCTGATCTCCAATACGTTGAGTAATTCTTTTGATGTCAAAGTATTCAAGTATCTCAATACACAGGTTGCGACCTATCTGTGTCATATCTCGGTATTCCTTGACCGTAAATTTACCGTCGGCGTTCAGTCGAGAAGTTTCGTAGACGTATTGCTCCAGCTGACTGATACCTTCTAGAAGAAAATATCGATTTGATACCGGTTTGATCAGATATCCCAGTTTTGTGAGTTCACTTAATAACTTCTCAAGCGCACGCGGTGGTAGATTGAGTGTCTTTGCTAAGTCGTGAACGACAGGGGGACGGATCGGGTCTGATTTTAAAATCGGTTCGACTTTTTCCCAAAGTTTAGCAGCAGCACTAGACATTTCTGCTCGATGACCAGATACGCCATATATGCCATTGTCAAAAGACCACTTTTCATTCGCAACTAGACTATTTGCAGCCAATGTAGCAACGCCAACGGAGAGTTTGCCGCTGATGGTTGCGCGGATCTGGCTAAGCGTTGCTCCATTTTTCTGCTTGTCATTTTTCAGCAGGGACTGAATTTTTTCCGACATTGATGCGGTTAATTTCTTTAGATTTTGATCGCTAATGAGCTGATCATCCTCTGACAAGTAGATCTGTTTACTTGAGGCATTGTCGAGACTGGCAGTTGGCTTTGTTGTCTGATGAACCAGACCAAGGTGCTCTTCAATTTCTGTTCTTGTGAAATTAAAGGCGTTTTCAATCGTCGAAGTAGAAAGACCAAAAGGGTTGGCATCAATTGAGCCTTTTAAGGTGAGATCGACGTTACCTGTATCCCAAGCGGTCTTTATTTTGCTCAGCAGCGCAACACGATCGGGTTTCGCTCTACCCCGTACGACCGAGACAGGATCAAGCACGAAGCCGCCGCCGAGTGTTCGCTGGGCCGCTTGATCTCTGATAATAATCCTATCCCCAACACAAAGGCTAAGCGGCTCGGTAAGCACCAACTGGGCGAGTCCGGTTGTGCCCGGTGCGATTGCAGTTGAATTCAACGTAGCTACGCGCCCCTGGGTGCGGCTGGCGGCGAAATGTACGTTTACCGAAGTCCAGTGCTTCAGTGATCTAGTCTGATCTGGCAAGATGCGGAGGGTAATGTCGCATCGCTCGGTTTCTCCTTTGTTAAGATTGGTCGAAAGGTGACTGCCCCGATGTATATCTGTCTTCTCAAGCCCCTGAGCCGAAATATTAATCGCGCATCGGTCTCCTGCATGGCCCGTGTCAGAAGGTTTGTTCTGCCGATGAATACCTCTGATGCGTGCGATGTGCTGGCCTGGGTTAATGAGCACTTGGTCACCTACAGACGCTTGTCCGGCAAGAACAGAACCAGTAACCACTAGCCCCGAGCCTTTAACACTAAAACAGCGATCTATTGAGAGCCTAAAAAAACCAGTAGCAGATTTCGATTCAAGGCGAGATGACGTGTCGTATAGATAATCAGCCAGCGCCTCAATACCCTCACCGGTTTCGTTGGAAACCTCAAAGATTCTGCAGTCATCCTTAGACAGAAACGTGTCCATGGCGAGTAATTTTATTTGTTCAGTTACCTGAGCAATGCGGCGTGAATCAACTCTGTCTGTTTTAGTCAGTGCTATGGCGCCTTTGGTCACGCCAATAAGATTGAGGATCGCGAGGTGTTCTTGTGTTTGCGGCATGGGACCATCATCTGCGGCAATAACCAGCAAACCAAAGTCTATTTCTCCGACCCCGGCGACCATGTTGTTGATGAACTTAGTATGTCCTGGCACGTCAATAAACCCGAGTTGATGCCCGTCTCGGCTGCAATAGGCATATCCAAGGTCGATTGTCAGTCCTCGCTCTTTCTCTTCAACAAGACGATCAGTGTCGATACCTGTAAGTCTTCTTACTAAGCTGGTTTTTCCATGATCGACGTGTCCCGACGTGGCTATAATCATAACGTCAAAAGGGAGAGTTGGTTAGTGACGGAGCTCGCATCATCCAGCGTGCGAACATCAAAAATCAGGGCGCTGTCTTGCACCCTGCCAATCATGGGAAGTGGTAGGCTACGAAAAGCGACAATGATTTGTTGCAATAATTGCTCATGACTGACCTCCGAGTCAGAAAGCACCGGACATATTTTGATCCCCCAACTCGGTATCAGGGCCGTTGGTAGGGAGCCGCTGCCGATTTGAGATTGGCATTCAATTAAATCAGTTGTGGCGCATTTGCCCACAGCGCTCTGCAGCATTGGCTTCAGATGCTCTGCCATTTTTTTGATATCCATCTGGCTTCTGGTTAGGTGTCGCAACGTTGGAAGGTTTGAGATGACCGCCTCGGGATTTCGATATTGTTTTAGTACCTCAAATAGTGCTGCTATCGTCATTTTGTCGACTCGTAGCGCTCTCTTAAGCGGGTTGGATTTGATCCGGTTTACGAGTTCTTTGTTCCCAACAATAATCCCGGCTTGTGGCCCTCCTAGCAGCTTGTCTCCACTAAAGGTCACAATGTCAGCGCCGTTTGTTACAGCTTGTTGTACCGTTGGTTCCGGGGGTAATCCATGCGGACCGAAGTCAATTAACGTTCCACTTCCCAGGTCCGTTACAAATGGCAAGTCGTTTTCATGAGCGAGGGTTGCCAGAGCGGCTTCGTCAACAGACTTGGTGAAGCCCTGTATCTCATAGTTACTAGTATGAACCTTCATTAGCATGGCGGTTTCTGCATTAATTGCGTTTTGATAGTCCGCCAGATGAGTTCTATTAGTTGTACCAATTTCTACAAGAGTGCAACCTGATCCTGACATTATGTCAGGGATCCTAAAGGATCCACCGATTTCGACCAGTTCGCCTCTGGAAACTGGCACCTGTCTGTTTCTTGCTAGTGTGTTCAATACCAACAAGACAGCAGCGGCATTATTGTTAACTATCGTGGCGGCTTCAGCGCCGGTAAGTTCTGCTAACAATTGTTCAGTGTGAGAGTCTCTGTCTCCTCGTTTGCCGCTGGAAATATCATATTCAAGATTCGATGCCGCTGCAGCCACGGCGGTAATTTGATCAATGGCAGCCTTCGGTAGCTGTGAACGACCGAGGTTTGTATGTATAACGGTTCCGGTGAGGTTAAGTACAGTTTGAAGGCTGCCTTGGTTTAGGCGAGAGAGTGTACGTTCGACCTCTGCTAACAGATCAGAAACTGTGGGAATCGACGAGTCTGGCGCACGTTGTAAGTCTGCTCGAATTGCAGAGAGCTTGGCGCGAATGCATTGAACAAGCTTTGTATGTCCATATCTGACCATTAGCGCCGCAGCTTCGTCTGCACCGAGAATCTTGTCCACCCCCGGTATTCTGGCGAGCGGGTTAGGTTTACCAGAATTCACAATAGGGTTCCACGTTGTATCGTCACATACATCATTCGTGTTAGCCTTTTAGTGCCTCTCGAATGGCGTCCTGCAACGGTCCTAAAGGTCTAATCCAGGGTTGTATCTTTAGGTTTTTAGTTGCGATCCAGTCCGAAGCTGCTGTCTCTGCTGACGACTTGTCTGGGTAGATACCCAGGAGTAATACATGCCAGGGAGTACCCTGACTATTTATTAGAGCAGTTAACGGTGTAGTGATCCCGTTCGTCTCGGCATACTTCATCACCTCCGATTGCTGCGGTAATGCAATGAGCTGAATTGTGTAGTAGTCGGCTGGCTGGTCTAGCAAGCTGTCATTTTGTTTTGATGGCGCGCTTTCTTGGGTTTCTGCTTCAGCTTGGCGTGGATTGGGCGCTGGCACATCCAGCGAGGCCGATGAGTTCTGTTGCTGCTGTTGAAGTGTTTCCACCTGCTGCAAGACTGCTTGACGTGGAGTACGAGCCTCGGGCTGTATCGAAGATATTTTTGTATTGTCTGCCTCAGTTTGGCATTCCCACTCTTCGGTGCCTTGCTGCCCATAACAATGCCACTTTTTCGTAGTGCGCTGATTATCGATGAGTGAAGGGTTCTCGCACTCAGGCCCACTGCACTTGTCGCCCTTTTTGTTAAATAAGCCACCGATGGAATCAAAAGTTTTGTTTACGGTCGAACAACCTGAAACAAAGGTCAAGCCAAAAAGCAATATGAATACAAAGCGTAACTTCATGAAGGACGTATTCCTTATAAGAGTAAAGTCTGTGTCGAACGTTAAAACTGCGATTTTTGTGGAAACAAACCGAAAATGCCACCTGTGTGCAAAAACGCCAGGCATTTTGAATGCTGAAACTTGCCGGCCTTGATTTCTTGAATCATGCCGTAAAATGCTTTGCCGGTGTATACCGGATCAAGGATTACCCCTTCCAGTTTTGCCAGCCATTTGATTGTATCAAATATGACGGGTTCAGCACGAGCGTAACCGGGACCAACGTATCCTTCGATGATATCAATCGCTGAAGGGCTGATTACCTGTTGCGGACTGTAGCGCTCATTCCAGCAAGCAATATCTGCAGTGATTTTCTCCTGAAAATACGCCGCGTCATTGCTCACATTAAAAGCAACTGGTCGAGTCTCTAACTGATACTTTTCACGGCCTATAATCAATCCGCCCATAGTGCCTCCAGATCCAGCAGCAGATATCAGGTACTCGGGTGAAATATTATTGGCAGTAAAATCTTCCTTTAGTTCCCTTGACGCTTCGATATATCCCCAAAGACCAATTTCGTCACTGGCACCTACAGGAATGAAAAAAGCTGTTTCACCTTGGCTAGCATATTGCGATATCAAGTTCTCAGCATATTGATCCAAAGCGTCAAACGCTGCCTGATCAAGATAGGAGATAGTGGTGCCTAACACTTGGTCGATGAACAGGTTTCCATCGGCCTCTTCTGGCTCTCGACCTCTTAAAAGCAGGTGGCATTCTATGCCCAGTTGCCGTGCGATAACGGCGGTTGCGCGACAGTGATTGGACTGAGGACCACCGGCAGTTATTAAACGTGTCGCACCTTTTTTGAGCGCTTGAGCTACGCTGAATTCTAGTTTTCGAAGCTTGTTGCCTGAAGCCGTGGTATCCGTAAGGTCATCTCTTTTCAACCAGATTTCGGGTCCTCCAAGGGCGCTCGAGAGTCTTTCGAGTTTTACCAGAGGGGTTGGCAATCGAGCGAGATTTATTCTGGGAGGGGTCTGTGCCTGATTCATAGTTTGGTCTACTAGTCTGTACGGGGAGAAAACATTATCCGAGCTGTTTTTCTATGCTCAGTAGCTTTAGGTCAAGCGCTTCCCTCGCGGGTGTTTTTCTTAATCGCAAAAGCTGGGTTCTGGCATCTTCAAGCATCAATCTTGCTTCGCCAACTCTGTTCGTGAGAATCAGTAGTTGTGCTAGAGTAATTTTGTATTTCGGTGTTGTTCCCAATTGATGCTCAAGACTGCGCCAGCGGTCATAGGCCCGTGCTGGTTGTTTTCTATCAAGTTCAAGTTGCATAGCATAGCTTTGGAGTTGCGCCGTTAGGCCAATGTTCTCTATTCCCTTGTCGATGATACTGAGCGCTTTTTCCAAGCCGCTGGTTTCTGCGAAGGCATGGAGTTTTGCCGCGGCGAGGTAGTCCCCCGGGTGGGCTAGAGGCTCCATCTTCAAATAATCAACCCAACTCTTCAGCGCAAGCTTCGTCTGTTTCGCTGCCTGGGCAGCGCGGGCTTTGAGCAATAAGGCGGGCGCATACTCCGGGTTGGTTCCGATGTATCGATTAATGTGAAGCAGGGCAGTATCGAATGCACCACTTTGAAAATAGAGTCTTGCAAGCTCAAACTCGATATTGATGTGCTTGTTGATCTTTTTTGCTCGTCGAAAATCCTGCTCCGCTTTGTCCCATTGCCCCGTGCGAGTGTAGGCTGCTCCTCTGGTCATAAGTAGCGAAGGGGCATCAGGGTTAATCGCAAGCAATGCTTCGAGTTCGGCGATGTTGCTATGATCCCCTTGATGGCCGAATAATGCCGGTAAATACAGGCTTATTGATGCCAACATGATTGGTAATATTGGTCTCATTGAGTGCCTCGAATAATTGTAAAGTAGTCGTGCACATTACCGTGCTCATCGACGAACCGCGAAGTCAACTCGGACCTGCCTACATCGATAACAACCGACCCCATTATCGCCAACCCGTTCTTTCTATATCCGGGTTTTGTCTCATCAAAGGTTCTGTGTACCGGATGCTCCAGCCAGTCCGGCAAGGTGCACCCGAGAAACTGCCCTTCGGCACAGGGGGAATGTTTATCCGCTTTGCCGGAACTGCCGGCGACCGTGTAAACGGTGCGTTTATCAGCACCGCTGCTGTCTAACTGAGGATACATTTCCCCTTTTTGTCCCGTCGCTGGTTCACCTTTTACATTGAGTAGTGCCTGGCTATCGGGATCGAAGGTATCAGACATTCCATGATGACCGTTAACATACCAGGAACGCTCGTAGGAGTGAGCGTGACCACTGTAGACAACGTCGACGCCGTAATCTTCAAATACGGGTGCAAAAGTTTGCCTCATGTCTATTTCGTTCTGTTCCCGATCAGAGTCGTGATTGCTTCCCTTGGAGTATGGGGGATGATGGAAAATGACGATTGTCCAGTCCTGCTGGTTTGCGCTCAGGTCATCAATGAGCCAGTCCCTCATCGCTGCGCGTTGGTCTTTGTCTCTGTTTGAAAGCTGGGAATCGAGACTGACAATGTGTACGTTACCGTAGTCAAACGCATAGTATTGCTCGGTCCCGCTGGGCACCCCGCCGAGTTCACCCCGGGAGGGTAGGCTGAATATGTTCAGATAAGGTAAACCGTAGTCATCTGGTCCGTCGCCATTACTATCGTAGGAATCAGGATCGGCAGAAGTGCTGATGCCTCCCATGTGAATCATGAGCGGGCCAGCTTCACACGCCGGTAACTTGGTAAACACGCAAACATTGAAGGGTGGACCGACGCCCATCTCGTGGTTGCCAATCGTAGGCCACGTGCTCACGGAATGGATGATATCTCTGTAAATATCAAAGAACGCGCCCTGCCATTGTTCGTCAGTACCTTCCATATAAGCGTTATCGCCAAGGAGGAGTAAGAGGTCCAAAGGTTCGCTATTTGCATGCGCTTGGTTATATTTAAGAAAACCGTTCATCACGTCAATCGCTTTACCCGGGTGAGAATAGTGCCCGCGGGATTTTTCCGTTGCTGTGCCCGAATCTCCCAGTAACCATATATGCGTATTGCCATCTGAGGGCAGGGCGCCTTTAGGTGGGGCAGTGCTGAATGACATTACCGGTTCACTTGAACCGTTCCGCTTAAATCCATAATAGTATCGAGTATCGGGTTGAAGATCGTTTAGAAAAACCAGTTTGTGATTGCGCTCTTGCTCTGCGCTCTTGTGCGCGCTTAAGTCATTTTTTTTTGTGCCATACCAAACTTCATTTTGTTTTCCGCGCCATTTTATAATCGCACTTGATGATGAGACCTGCTGGAGGAATAGCCTTTTCGGCACTTCGTAAGTTATCCCGGTTTCTATAGACGGCTGCTCTTTTTGTTGCTGCCAAGCCGGAATATTTGATTTTGAGTGGGCGCAGGACGTCACCAAGCAGTACGTGCTGATGACGATGAAAACTAGATGTTGCTTGCTCAATGTTGGTCCTCTTTAGGTTATATGATGAGTGGGTTAAGTCTTCAGCATGGTAACACGAAGGATCATCTTGGCGATGCGGCTATTGAACTCACCGTTTGGTTACCAGTAGACTCAAGACAAACTAAAATCAACTAAAGGTGAAACTGTGAAAATTTCAACATCAATGCACTATGGCCAGAGCTATATCGGCGCAACCAAAGAAATCGTAGAGATGGAAAAAGCCGGGCTTGACTGCGTTTGGCTCGCTGAAGCGTATTCTTTCGATGCTGTGAGTGCTATGGGGTACGTCGCAGCTAAAACAGAAAGAGTAACCATTGCGTCAGGCATCCTGAATATATACAGCCGGACGCCTACATTACTGGCGATGACTGCGGCAGGCATTGATGCGCTATCTGAGGGTCGATGCATGCTTGGCTTGGGTGCTTCTGGGCCTCAGGTGATTGAGGGTTTTCACGGTGTACCTTATGACGCGCCGATGACCAGAATTCGGGAGATCGTTGATATTTGCAGGGACGTGTGGCGAAGGGATGAAAAACTCGATTATCAGGGAAAGAAATATCAAATTCCATTGCCCGCCGATCAAGGCTCTGGACTTGGTATCCCGCTAAAAATAATCAACCACCCTTACCGTAGTGATATTCCTATAGCATTGGCAACCTTGGGAGAGAAAAGCGTCGAGATGACTGCAGAGATCGCTGAAGCTTGGTTGCCGGCGTTTTTCATGGCGGAAGGTGCAGAGGCAGTATGGGGAGACGCTTTACGCCGTGGTAACGCGAAACGTGATCCCTCGCTTCCACCTTTGGAAGTTTATGCCGGAGGTTCTGTTGCTATTGGTGAGGGCTTAGAAAGCTATCGAGATATGTCTCGACCCGGAATTGCTTTGTACGTAGGCGGTATGGGTGCCAAAGAGAAGAATTTCTACAACCAGATATTCAGAAAGTATGGATATGAAGAGGAGGCTGAATCGATTCAAAATCTTTATCTTTCTGGTCGAAAATCAGAGGCCGAGGCTGCGATACCACAAAGTTATTTAGATTCTACCTCACTTATTGGTTCAGAGGGGTTCGTGAAAGAGCGCTTGCAGGTATATAAGGAAGCAGGTGTCACTAACCTGAATGTAAGCTTCCAGGGCACAACCTCGGAGGAGCGGGTCAGGAACTGCGATGCGTTCAAGAATCTGATTGAAAAGATCTGATATTAAAATCGGTAGGCTTCTGGGAGCGTGCGTCGAGCTTTACGAGCGTTATGGTTGAAGTATAGGGGTTTCAGGAACAGGTATGGTGTCGGATCAATCATTTTCGGCTACGCTCTCACATACACAGCGATTGCAGTGAGAAAAGCTTTTACAACATTTTTACCAAGATCAAGGTTGATCACACTCTTGGTTGCCACCGTTGTTTTGCTAGGCGGTTGCGAACCCAAGCTGCGACCGATTGTGACTGTTTCTGGAAACACTATGGGCACGACCTATAGCGTGAAGGTGGTAGGGCATAACGTAGATCGGGAAAAGCTGCAGAACGCTGTCCAGATGACTGTGGACAGGATTAACCAACTAATGTCCAACTACAAGGATGACTCTGAGCTGTCGTTACTCAACCGAAGCGTACTCGATACTCGATTTCCAGTGTCTAATGCAACGCGAGAGGTTTTGGCATTGTCAGCTGAAATCCATGCACTGAGCGATGGTGCTTTCGATATTTCACTTGGACCAGTTGTTGATTTGTGGGGCTTTGGCCCGACACCTACGGATTCAAAAGTACCGCCGACTGAAGTGATCACAGAAGTTCTGAGCCAAACAGGCACTGACGGGTTAGTGTTGGGTGACGTTTACGCCCAACGCACACGGGATATCTCCCTAGATCTTTCAGCGATCGCCAAGGGCTATGCAGTAGATGAAGTTGCACAGATGCTCGATAGCGAAGGATACAAGGACTATCTGGTCGAGATTGGTGGAGAACTCAAGGGCCAGGGAGCAAACCAGACAAACAACCCTTGGCGAATTGCAATAGAGTTGCCGGACGCAACCAAGCGAGAAATGTACTCGGTGATTGAGCTACGGAACCTCGGCATGGCGACCTCAGGCGATTATCGAAACTACTTTGAGATCGATGGCAAACGTTACTCCCATACAATCGATCCGGCGACGGGCATGCCAATTACCCACAATCTTGCCTCGGTGACGGTGTTAGACGCTTCTACTGCCCGAGCGGATGGGTTGGCAACAGCAATTAATGTGATGGGTGCAGAGAAAGGAATTGCGCTGGCTAATGCCCAAAACATGCCAATAATGGTTATAATGAAGGAAGCTGAAGGCTTTGTGGCAAAGACCTCCAAGGCATTTGATAGGTACGTCTCTACGCAATAAAGCACCAAGATGCGGTTGCGCCAGGTAACTTCATATGCAAATTACTAGTTCGAGCTGCAGATACCCGCTGAAGGGCGAAAAAACACTGAAGAGGTTCAGGAATGGCTGAAATACTAATCACTTTTGTTATTTTACTGACGATCGTCGGTGCCATGTCGGTCGGTGTGCTGATGGGTCGCAAGCCGATAAGTGGCAGCTGTGGTGGTCTGGCAAATGCCGGTGTCGGTGGGCCTTGTGAGATTTGCGGCGGTGATATGAGTAAGTGTGATGCTGAAAGCGATATGACGATAACCCCTGCCGCCAAAATCGGGGCTGACACGCCGCTGTTTGTTGATGCAAACGCTTCTCAAAATCGCGGATAGCGACTTTTATCTCGCTTAGATAAAAGCGCTCGATAATTCTTCCATTAATCCTGAAACTTCAGCTCAGCCCGAAAGGTTGTGAACCCTTCGCCTTGGTTAACACTCAGGCAAATATTTCGAACTGATTTTCGGCTTAACAATCTCGCTCGAGCGTTCTTTCGTTGTAGGAAATCTGATCCTGTTCTTGATAAGTTAAGTCGGAATAGCGCATCATTCGCTTCAGCGAATTCACTAATAAAAATGATCATCAGGAGCCTTACTAATGTATTCAATGACTCAGCTTGTGCGCCGCGCTGCCCAAACCAATGGTAATGCGATTGCAACCCTCGATGGCGAACGAAGTCAGACTTGGAAAGAATTTGCGGTTAGGGTGGCAGCATTTGGCGGCGGTTTGCAGAAACTGGGTATAGCGAATGGAGATTGCGCGGCGATTCTCGCGCTCAACAGTGATCGTTACTTTGAATTTATGTTTGCTGTGCCTTGGGCGGGCGGTGTCTTTCAGCCCGTAAATACCCGTCTTGCTGGTCCTGAGGTGACATATTGGCTGACTGACTCTGAGGCGAAAGTTGTGTTTGTAGATACCAGCTTTGTCCCATTGATAGACCAGATTCGAGGCGATTTACCCCACGTTGAACATTTCGTTTTTATCGATGATGGTGATGTCCCTGCTGGCTATAGTGCATATACAGATCTCGTTTCAGCCAACCCAATTCCGGATGCTGGTAGAGCAGGCGATGATGTCGCTGGATTGTTTTACACGGGCGGTACAACCGGTAGATCAAAAGGTGTGATGCTCAGCCACGCAAACCTCGTGGTAAACGCATTGCAGGCGTTTTCTGTATTTGACATGTCACCAAGCGATAAAGTGCTGCATGTTGCGCCAATGTTTCATATCGCAGATGCATTTGTCTGTTTGATGACCGCAGCAACAGCAGGCTCAAATTTCTTCCAACCCGCGTTTGATCCCGTGAGCACAATGAAAGGAATCCAGGAATATCGCATTGACCGAATGTTGTTGGTCCCAACAATGATAAATATGTTTGTTAATCATCCCGAAGTTGAGAACTTCGATCTGAAATCTCTTAGTCAAATTCTATACGGCGCGTCGCCAATGCCTGAACCAGTGATTAAAAAAGCGATGGAAATACTACCTCATACGCAGTTCTATCAAGCCTATGGACAAACTGAGGCCGCCCCCTGCATCACGTTACTAGACGCCAGTCGACACACATTTGAAGGCCCGCTTTCGGGTAAGATGAAATCCGCAGGGCAAGCAATTGCCGGTGTAGAACTCGCGATATTTGATGAAAATGGCGCACCGTTAGAAACTGGCGTTGTTGGAGAGGTTTGTATGAAAGGACCCAATATCATGCTCGGTTATCGAAACATGGAAGAGCAAACCAACAACACTATAGTGGATGGGTGGCTCCACACAGGTGACGGTGGCTACCTTGATGAAGATGGTTTTCTGTTCATTGTAGATCGTGTTAAAGACATGATCGTTTCAGGAGGAGAAAATGTCTATTCGGCCGAAGTTGAGAATGCTATTTATCAACATGATGCGGTTGCACAATGTGCGGTGATTGGTATTCCGAGTGAGAAATGGGGTGAACAGGTCCATGCCATTGTGGTTCCTAAGGAAGGAATGAGCGTCTCTGAGGATGAGCTTATCGCTCACTGTAGGACGCTGATTGCCGGATTTAAGTGCCCTCGATCAGTGAGCTATCAATCAGCGGCATTGCCACTTTCAGGGGCAGGTAAAATACTAAAAACAGAACTCAGAAAACCGTTCTGGAAAGATGGCGAGCGAAATGTAAACTAGACTGGTTCGCCGAGAGTTTCATCGAGCGTCATTGTTCTCGTTTATTTGACTAGTGGACTTAGAGAAACAACCTCTTTGTGCTTAATTGTATAATGATCTAACTTGCATAGTACATTTGGGGTTTCTCGGTTGCTTTATGTTCTATCCCTAGGCCATTCATCTTCTATCTTTGCCCAAGCCTTGGATTGCTTAGGCTACTTGAAAACCGGTGATTAATTCAAAGAAACCCACTGGCGGAGCGCTTTTTATATCGGAGCCAAATACAGACTGGTGACAGATCTGTAGTTGATCATTGCGTCGATAGCACTTCTGCTTTTCGAACCCTTACATCTTGTCAGTACTTGCGAAATTAATGACATCGCAACTCACTTTACGCGTGTTCAGGCGCTAGGCCACAATCGTAAACGCGAATAATACTGTGAAGGATGAAGCGCCTGTGCTTATATGCTTCAATACGTCATTTCTGGTAATAGGCAACGTAACGTTGAGGTCTTTGATTGACAATTGGCGAATGGGAATAGCGTTCCGCTACACCTATTCGAGCGCATCGGATCAGTTGGTTTCTTTCATGTCACTGATCTCAGTCGCTGGACTCATCCTGGGTGTTGCAGTCCTGGTCATTGTGCTTTCAGTCATGAATGGATTTGAAAGGGAACTGAGGGAGCGTGTCCTTGCGGTGCTGCCTCATGGCGTTGTTTTTGCGGATAATGGTTTTGCAGACTGGAGGGCGGTGACGGAACAGTTTTTAGCCCACCCAAAAGTCGTTGCAGCGGCGCCCTACGTTGAAGGCGCTGGTTTAATCATAGCGCAGGATAAACTACTCGGAGTGTCATTTACGGGCGTTGATCCCGTCGCCGAATCAAAAATTTTTGGTGTTGGTCAATTTACCGAAGCTGGATCGCTTGATGCGTTGGTGTCTGGAAAGTTTGGTTTAATTATTGGTTCAAGTTTGGCTAAACAACTCGATGTTACGCTAGGTGACAGGGTAACGCTTATATTGCCGGATGCTCAGCTCACACTTGCGGGGCCTGTACCCAGAAGCAAGCGGTTTACCATTGTGGGTGAGTTTACTGCGGGAACAGACGCGGATAAATCGAATGTCCTTATGCACCATAAGGATGCGCAGCGGCTGCTCCGTCTCCAAAGCGTAAACGGGATACGCATTTCATTAAACGATCTGTTTGAGGTGCAAGATGTGTTACCCAAATTGGCCACTGAGATGAATCGTTCTGATGTGTTTTATGCTAGCTGGGAGCGTCGCTATGGCAATCTCTACAACGCAATTAGTGTGCAAAAATCTACTATGTTTCTGCTTCTCTCCATGCTGATCGCTGTTGCCGCTTTCAATGTTGTCTCAAACCTAGTGATGGTTGTGAACGATAAACGCTCGGATATCGCCATTCTTAGAACCATGGGAGCGCACCCACGCGCGATTTTACGGATATTTATTCTCCACGGTGCTCTCGTGGGGGCGTTAGGAGTAACACTGGGTGTGTTGCTGGGTATCCTTGTTTCATCAAATGTGAGTAACCTATATTTAATGATTGAGAACCAGTTTTCTCTAGACTTGATGGATGAATATTTTGTCCACTATTTACCATCCGAAATATTACCTGGGGATGTTTTTCTGGTTGCGTTTGTATCCATGATTATTTGTTTATGTTCGTCAATATACCCGGCTCTTTCTGCTGCGAAGACTGATCCGGTGGAGTGTTTGCAGTATGAAGCCTGAACCAGTGATAAGAGCAACAGACATTCATAAACATTTTGTTCAGGGTGGACAGGATCTTCATATTTTGCGGGGTATAGACCTGACAGTGAATCAGGGAGAACGTATTGCTATTGTTGGTTTGTCTGGAAGTGGGAAAAGTACATTACTCCATCTGCTGGGTGGTCTAGACAGTTGCGAAGAGGGTTCCATAGAAATTAATGGTAAGAGTCTCCGTGACCTAAGCGAAGATGAGCTGTGTCGATTACGAAATAAAACCTTGGGTTTCATCTACCAGTTTCATCACTTAATGATGGATTTTACCGCGCTTGAAAACGTCATGATGCCGCTTAGAATTGGTGGAGCGGTGATTGCCCAAGCAACTGAACAGGCTGAAAAAATGCTGGTTCGCGTTGGTCTGGGAGAGCGTTTGGATCATAGGCCGGGGCAACTTTCTGGGGGCGAACGGCAAAGGATTGCCATCGCAAGAGCGCTCGTAACCCGTCCTCAATGTATTCTCGCAGATGAACCTACGGGTAATCTGGATGAAGGCACCGCGCTTGAAATTGATCAGCTAATGATTGAACTTAGCGACGAATTGAATATCAGCTTTGTTATCGTCACGCATAACCTTGCTCTCGCTGCACGTATGGACCGTAAACTTGAATTACACAATGGAGTACTCGATTGAAATATCGAATTCCCTTCGAGATAGCGGTTAGGTACGCCCGCAGTAGAAAAGATACCGGTTATCTTTCTTTTATATCGAAGGTATCTTTAGTCGGAATGAGTTTGGGAGTGATTGTTCTGACGGTGATTGTTTCCGTCATGAATGGCTTCGATACTGAGCTAAAACACCGAATACTTGGTGCAGTCCCGCATGTTGTATTAGTCGATAAGGGCGCCAACCTGGACCGTGACGTCTTGATGTCTAATCCAGACGTTGCCTATGTCGCCCCGTTCCAACAGCGTCAAGGTATGGTGGTAGGTAGAAACGCCAGTAAATTGATCACCATATATGGCGTTGATGCGGTTTCAGAGCCTTCAGTCTCAGTAATTTCCAGTCACATGGTTGATGGAGAAATCACAGCCTTGACACCCGGCTCAAATGCCGCAGTGATCGGTCGAACACTCGGATATCAACTAGGATTAAGGGTAGGTGACGAGCTTGCGATCGTGTTGCCAAAGCCTAACGCGAGTGGGCACTCTGTAAAGCCAGTGCTTGCCAAGGTCATTGTAGAAGGCTTTTTTGAGCTAGAGTCGGAGCTGGATTACGGATTGATGTTGATTTCACTGCATGACTTACAAAGCATATCCGGCGATACGACAGTCGGCTTCAGGATAAAATTGCATGATATTTTTGCTGCAGAGCCCTATGTTTTTGCGATTCTGGAACAATATGGTCAGCAGGTAGAGACATCCAGTTGGACCGAGCAGTATGGTGACTTTTTCGAAACGGTGAAAATGGAAAAAGTCATGATGTTCGTCCTGCTGTCTTTTGTCGTGATGATCGCCGCGTTCAATATCGTCTCGGGGCTTAGTATGATGGTAAAAGATAAGGCCAGTGATATCGCTATATTGACGACACTTGGATTGCCATCTAACAGTTTGATGCTGGTTTTTGTCATTCAGGGTGCGGTGATAGGTTTGATTGGTATCGTTATAGGACTGGTGGTCGGTTTACCTATGGCTTACTTTGTGCCCGAAATTGTCAATTTTATTGAACAAATCGTTGGAGGCAGAATGCTGGCGGGGACTTACTTCAGCGAGGTGCCCAGTGACGTGAGGTATGGTGACATTGCCGTTGTTGTCGTAGTTTCGATTGTGATTGCGCTGTCTGCAACGCTTTACCCTGCTTACACCGCTTCGCGACTAGACCCCGCAGAGGTTCTCAGAAGGGAATAGGTAATAACATTCACTACTCTGATCCACCTTTGGTGCGACGCTCCGCTAGCCTTTGCTTGATTTGTCTGCGTCTACGCTCGCGCCAGTTTCTTGAAACCCTCCAACGCCAATAAAGCCTTGCCGTTATGAACGCGAAAGCTCCAATAGTGATTCCTGTAATCAATGAACCGAGCAAAAGCGGTTGCCAGACCAATGCAAACTGCTGGTAAAGCCACTCAAACGAAAGCTCGATAGTGCTGACGCGATTCGGTTCATTAAGTATCCATGTGCCAATTTTGTAGGTTGCATAAAACATCGGCGGCATCGTGAACGGATTGCTGATCCAGATCAGGGCGATCGAAATAGGTACATTTGCTTTGAGCCATAAGCAAAGGAATATGCCGGGAATCATCTGGAAAGGTATAGGTAGGAAACAACAGAAAAAACCGACAAAAAATGCGACTGACACTGAATGTCGATTAAAGTGCCATAGATCATTTTGAAAAATGACTTCACCAAAAAATTGAAGTGCTTTTTGTTTTCGGAGGTCATCTCTGTTTGGAAGGTATTTTTTCAACTTTGGTTTTTTCTGAAGTGCATGCCTGAGGTTAAATTATAGCTGCGTCAGGAGATCGTCTCCATCAATTACAGATATCTCGCACATTAATTTTCACTTTTACGTCATAGACTCGGACTTTAGGGGGGAATCTTAGCCTCTGGGTCAGTTTATGAACGCTATTTTTATTGCCTTCGTTTGCGCAACGTTACTAACTGTTCGGTTACCGATCGTAATTCAAACATCTACTCTCGTGGGGTTCTTTCTTCTCTCTCCTGTAGCCCTGTTTGCCCTAACAAAAACCCGTAGTCAATTTTTAGGCGCTTTTTATCTCGGTTTTCTCTATGTGGTTTTCAATACGCATCAGTGGTTTGATGCCTTGCTGCCTCCTGAGTTGGAAAAAACGGACATTACGATTGAGGGTTATGTGAGCTCCCTTCCGGTTTACTCACGGACGCCGAATGGACCTGGTAGGCGATTAAATGCTTGGTATAACGGTGGTCACAACAAGTTTCAGTTTCAGATTGAGAAGACTGATAGCCGATGGAGAGGCGGCCTCGTGCAGTTGTCATGGTACACAGATGCTGAGGTACGGGCGGGGCAAAAGCTGCGTCTCAATGTGAGTATGAACAGACCAAGAGGGTTAGCGAATCCTGGATTATTTGACTACGAAGCTTGGTTGTTTAGTCGCGGAATCCTAGCAACCGGTTACGTTAGATCCGGGGAGCAATTGTCTGTCCAGGGCTTTTTTCAGGTTAAGACTCTTGCGGACCGATTCAGGCAACATCTGAGTCATCGAATCAGGTCTTTGGCCGGTAACAATACTTTTATGTCATTGCTTTTAGCTTTGAGTTTGGGAGCCAGTCAGGAGATACCGCCTGAGACGTGGGAGATACTGTCCGCAACCGGAACCAATCATTTACTCATTATCTCCGGGTTGCACGTTGGTTTGGTTGCTGCTTTGTCATTGGGTCTATTTAGATATCTTCTTAAGCGAGTCCCCAATACCCGACTGATTGCAGGGATATTGTCTGGAACCGTGACGCTGTTTTATGGGTTGCTAGCGGGAGGAGGTTTACCTGTGCAACGGGCGTTAACTATGGTGTTTGTCGTTTACCTTGCATTGATCCTAAAACGATCGTCCTCTGTGCTCACCATGTGCTGTCTTGCACTCTTTTGCGTTGTCCTGATAGACCCTTTTGCTTCCCTATCGCCCGGTTTCTGGCTCTCTTTCGGTGCCGTATTCCTGTTGTTATTCGTTTTCGCGCTGGCACGGGGTGATTTGAGTTCGAGCCAGTCTCCAACAACAAAGGATGGTTCAGCATTATCCGCGGATGCCATTTGCAGGGACGCGGTGTTATACGCTAAGTGGAAAGTGTTTTCGCATAAAGGAAAACAAATAATTTACTCGCAATGGGTCGTATTTGTCGGGATGACACCATTGATGCTAATCAGTGTTTCTCAGGTGTCACTTGTTGGGTTTCTGGCGAATCTCGTTGCGATACCTTTTGTTTCATTGGTTATTGTTCCGCTAATTTTTCTCAGCTTACCTGTGGTGTTGCTTCACGATGCCTTTGGCGCATGGTTGGTCACATTTATGATGGAGTTGTTGTCTTGGTTGTGGCGATATCTCGCCCTTCTAAGTGATTTCAATTTAATGTTTTATCCCCGAGCTTTTCCTCTGGCTTCTGGATTGTCAGCCATACTGGCTGTGATCATTTTTTTCGCGCCAGGCCGCGTGGTACCGAGATGGCTGTGTGTGATATTTCTCTTGCCTTTAATGGTAAGTCAAATTCCACGCTCAGCCTCTCAGGGAGAAGTGCAATTAACGCTGCTTGATGTAGGGCAGGGGTTAAGTGTTGTGATCAGAGGCGCTAATCACACCGTGGTCTATGACACTGGACCAAAATATGGGTCACGTTTCGATTCGGGGCAGCAAATCGTTACACCTTTCCTTCGAAGTCAGGGTATAAGCAGAATTGAAAAGTTAATTATTAGCCACAATGATAACGACCATGCAGGTGGTGCTGAAGCACTGCGTCGAAACTTTGATATTGATGAAACGCTTCGAAGTCTGCCGGTCAATGCTACGGATATCTCTTGTGATCAGGTTGATAGTTGGAGAATGGACGGTGTCAAATATTCATTGGTCAAGCATGTGAGCTTTGAACAGATTAATAATACGAATGATCGATCCTGTGTTTTACTTGTGCAGACCGAACGCTACAGGATTTTGCTCCCGGGAGACATCAGCTCGGATGCGGAAGAACGCCCAGGCCTGAGAAGGCTCCGGGATGTAGATCTGCTCATTTCACCGCATCATGGTAGTGCTACGTCTTCGGGGCCAGCTTTTCTTAATCGTTTAGCGCCAGACTTAGTGCTAGTCTCTGCAGGTTACAAAAATAAGTTTGGTCACCCTCATAAAAGCGTGTTGAGCCGCTATCGTGCGAGGAGCATTAAGGTCCTGAATACGGCCGAGACGGGTGCTATAACGATAAAGACGGCTAACATTCCGCTTATTTCTTATGCCAGAGAGGGTTCACCGGGTATTTGGAGACCGGAAGGCGCTCAGTCTTTAAAACTCAAGTTGAAATGGAGGTGATCGGAACCGATTCGGGTTCATCGTCGGGGATTGGACATTGAGGCCTGAATCTTCTAAATTGCGCTCAATTGAACGACTAAGGACCTGATCTTTGCTGACGGGTACCATCAAATTGCGTAATCTTCTATATATCAACCGGCACTTGTTGAGTCTTAAGCGGCCTTGGTGTGCCGGCTCGAGGCATCACTTCCTGTTTATTCGTGTTATTGCATGGATGAGTGGCTATTTTTCAATTGTCGTTGACAACCGGAGTAGTTAATTCATGAGTTCTCCCACTTCTGCGGTGCAACCTCGAATACTTTTTCAGATGAGTGGTTCAATTGCCGCTTACAAAGCATGTGAAGTGATCTCTGGCCTTGTCAAAGCGGGCTGCGAAGTTAAAGTCGCCGCAAGTAATTCGCTTTATCATTTTGTTGGTAGGTCTACGCTAGAAGGTCTAACAGGCCATAAGGTGTTTGATGATGTTTTTTCATCAGGAGACGCAATGGCGCACATTAACCTTGAGCGTTGGGCTGACCTGATTTTGTTGTGTCCTGCAACAGGGAATCAAATTACTGGGCTGGCGAACGGAACTGCTTCTGACGTAATAGGTACTCTGTTTTTGGCGCATCACTTCGAGAAACCCTATCTTATTGTGCCCGCGATGAACCACACGATGTGGGCACATCCAGCTGTCGAGCAAGCAGTCAAAAAATTAAGAGATTGGGGTGTCATGTTTCAGGAACCTGAGACAGGCATATTGGCTTGCGGTGAAGAGGGCGCGGGTCGTCTGGCAGAGCCAAACCAAATTCTAGCTACCGTAGACAGTCTGTTAGGAAATAAGGTTGCCGGAATTGCTAATCAACCTCTTAAGAAAAAGAAGATATTAGTGGCTTACGGAGGTACCGAAGAGCAGATCGATGCTGTTAGAACTATCAGTAACTTTAGTACAGGCCGGACTGGTGCTCACTTGGTAGATTGGTTCCGTCAACAAGGGCATGAAGTTATTGCGCTCGCAAGTCATAGGGCAGTAAGGCCGAGTAGTATGGGAGATTTACGAGAGTTCAAAAGTTTTCAGGATCTTGAAAATGAACTCAGGGCCCTTCTCGCTGAATCTGATTTTGATGCGGTTGTCCAACTTGCCGCAGTTAGCGACTTTTCAGTATCAGGCATTGAAATCGATGGTGAGATAACACCGCCCAAGCACCAAGCTAAAATGTCATCTCAATCCGAGTTTAAAGTTGTACTGAGCAAGAATCACAAAATTATCGATCTGATTAAAGGCTTTAGTGCCAATAAAGCTGTAAGGGTTATTGCCTTCAAGCTTACTCACACCAACGATCAGCAGGTAAGGGACGAGGCTGTCGCAAAACTCACAAAAAATAACAGCATCGATTTTGTTGTTCATAACGATCTTCAGGAGATAGCGGCAGGAGACGCCGCTCATTTGTTTGAAGTGCATAAGGGTGCCGATATTATTTGTTCGGGCAAGACGAAAACCGACATGGCGATCGCCCTTAATACAATCGTTAGTGAATAGATTGCTTCGATAAAATCAAATAAAACTTCCGGGGATATACATAAACAATGATTCTTTGTTTGGATGTAGGAAACAGTCAGCTTTACGGCGGCGTATTTGACGAAAACCAAAAATTGCTTTTGCAATTTCGAAAGACATCGCAGGCGGGCTCTTCCTCGGACGAGTCAGCAATTTTTTTGCGATCGGTACTGCGTGAAAATGGCCTTAACCCTGAGGACATTGATCGAATTGCAATATGCTGTGTTGTACCCGACGTGCTTTATTCACTCAGAAGTGCCTGTACAAAGTATTTTAATATTGATCCATTCGTGCTCGAGGCGGGCGTTAAGACTGGACTCAAGGTAAAGTACAAAAATCCGCTCGAAGTAGGCTCCGACCGAATTGCCGATGCGGTTGCCGCTGCGCATCTCTATCCGAATAGAAACCTGATTATCGTTGACTTCGGTACAGCGACAACCATCTGCGCCGTATCATCTAATCGAGAGTTTCTCGGTGGAAATATTATTGCAGGTGTAAGACTCTCGATGGAGGCATTGGAAGCCAAGGCGGCGAAATTACCCTCGGTTGAAATCAGACGCCCTGATACCTCTGTAGGTAGAACAACAATCGAGAGTATTCAGTCGGGATTGTACTGGAGTAATGTCGGTGCGATTCGCGAACTCAAAAACCAGATCTCAAACGAGATGTTTGCTGGCGACAAACCTGTAGTCATTGGCACTGGTGGTTTTGCTCATTTATTCGAAGATGAAGGTTTGTTCGACGAAATAGTGCCGGATCTTATTCTGATGGGTCTGTATCTCGCAATTGATCTCAATCACCCGCGTTCCGACCCAAAGTCTCGAGAAAGCACGGTGATCAGCTGTTAAGCGGCGTTAACCATAGACGACGCGTTTAAGCATGCTGACAAGTTCTGACTTGTCTTTTTGATTAAGAAAACTACCAATCTCCAGTTCTTTGCCATGGGACCTGATGCAGACAACCTTTGGGTCCCAAGGATGCTTTGGTGTGGAAATAAGGAACTGTGACCAAGACCGATTAAACTGGCGAGATTGTTCGGGCTTCTTCCGACCAGATTCAATGAGCACTTCATGTTCGGAAATCGTGATAACTTCCTGTCGATCGCACTTTAGCAGGCAAAGGTAAATACAAGCCCCGAGAAACAGCATTTCTAGTATAGAAAATGGCAGCACGAGCCATGCACCGTGGATCATGAAGCCTAAACCGACTACCAGCGAAATGCCCATTAAGGTGTAAAGCAAATAAAGATTAGCTTTCCAGCTCCATGAGAAATTGGGCGTAAGGACGATTTGCCCGGTCAGGGTCTGTTCGTCTATTTCAGCTAAAACCATACGTAATTCAGGGGTTTAAACCATCCTGTTAAATTTTGACTTTACTCATCACGCGACACAAGTCTAGCGAAAATTCAAGTACTGATCGAACGCAATGTTTCGATTAGCTGCAAATTCTCCTGTGCTGTGCCTACCGTTATACGTATACGATCGCTCAGCCTTGATGTACTAAAATATCGAACAAGAATATCATTCTGCTTTAACTTCTTTTGAATCTGAAGTGCGCTAAGGCCAATGTTGGATGGCGGAGTAATAAGCAAAAAATTGGTCTGACTCGGTAAAACACGAAAGCCAAGATCTTTTAACGCTTGCGCTAGGTGTCTGCGTTCAGTGCGTGTTTTCTGCCAGGTATCAGCGGCATGTGCCTGATCTGCGATGCCAGCGACAGCTACTTTTTGGCTCAATAGATCAAGATTGTAGCTGTCACGGGTTTTTTCAACCATGGGCTTGATCAGAGATTCTGCTCCGATTCCATAGCCGAATCGGAGTCCAGCGAGTGAATAGCCCTTGCTAAGAGTGCGAAGAAATACCAGATTATCGAATTCGTTGATCATGCTGAGGCAATCATGATTCAGATCAGGGTCAACGAAATCAATGTACGCTTCATCGATAAGGAGGACAGAATCGAGTGTCTCTGCAAGATCCCGTATTTGTGCTTTGGAAAATAATTTACCGGTTGGAGCATGGGGATTCACGATGAGCGTCAGCTTTACGCCGGCGGCGTTCATTCGGGTGGCGAAGTCTTTGGGTAGCGACCAGTCATCCTCCAGTTCAACCTCGACGACAGGGCAATTCTGTATTTGTGCCAGAACTGGATAGAGCGAGTAGGTAGGAGAGGTCGTTCCAATAGGTTCAAGTGGGTCCACGAAGGTTGTCAGCAAAAGGCGTAATAGCTCATCTCCACCCCGAGTGGCAATAATTTGATTTTTGTCGACACCATGAATTTTGGCTGCAAGATTTCGGAACTCATCGGCGGTAGGGGGTGGATAGCGTCTGAGCTTTGATCCGTCGAAGCCTGATATAACCTCCTGCACGCCAGGCGCAGGCGGGTATGGGTTTTCGTTAGTGTTCAATTTGATGACTTTGTCATCAAGAGGTTGCTCGCCTGAGCTGTATCCATCCATTGCTCGGATGTTATGTCTTTCATAGGACATCAAAATGAGTTCTCTTATAGTTCACGGGGATGAGAGTGAGGGTGTGCAGTGATGTCGTTCGGATTCGGTAAAGAAAATTTTCCGAAGCCATCGTAACTTACTTCGCTAATGTACATTTCCTGATCGCCGATGGGTCGTTTGAGCAGTACATCCATTCCCTTGCTTTTTCCTAGCAGGGTTTTTGCTACCGGAGAATCGATACTTATCCAGCGTTTCTTCAAATCGAACTCGTCAACACCCACAATGCGCAGTTCGCTTATTTCACCTGCTTCATCTTCGAGCCTTACCCAAGCGCCAAAATATATTTTATCCAGTTCTGGTGGGGGTCTGTCGACAATTTCGAGATTATCAAGTCGTTTGGTTAGGTAACGTATACGCTTATCGATTTCTCTGAGCTGCTTTTTGCCATAGATATAGTCTGCATTTTCTGAGCGATCACCAAGGGCAGCAGCATCGGACACTTTTTGCGTTACATCGGGACGTGTGACACTCCAGATGTTTCGGAGTTCATCCCGGAGCGCTCTTGCACCAGCGGGCGTAATGTATACTTTGCTAGCCATTTGTTATTAGCCTGAGTTGATTCAAAATTTTCTCAAGGGGAACTACTTTAAGGTTTTGATTGAGTTTTTCTCTGTTGAATGTGTTGATATCGTCCTGCGCGATAAAAATACCGTTTGGAAACGACGGACCCAAACTGTCGACGGTCAAATCGATACCATCGGTATGGCTTGTGCCGTCAATCTCTGGTGCATGTCTCGTCTCAGCAGTCTCGACGATGGCAAAATTGGCAATGTGCTGGTAGCTGACACGGTCAATTATCGCGTATTCATCATTCCCCTGGGAAGAGATAATGAGGTATCCATCGGTATCGTTTGTTGGAAGCAGTGTAATACCCTCAACATCCGATGTTAGTGGCTCAAGCAGCCCCGTTTCAACGATCAACTCAGGTGCTTCTAGCGTGTTTTTCGACAGGTCAAATTTCCAAACCCCCCTCGATTCTTCTGCCACGTACAATAGCTGACGGGCATCATCGACAGTGCAACCTTCAGTTGCTGAGTCGAGCTTGAACCGGCTCTGCAGTTTATGTGTACCGTCAATGTCTGAGACCTTAAAGAAGGCAATGTCACCATCTTTTCCTGTGGCAACATAAGCCAAGTTCCCATTGATGGATGGCTGGTACATACACACGCCAGCTAACCTCGGCACGCCGCTGGTATTTGTGCTGCGTATTTTATCATTTAGCCTCAAGCGGGCGTGATCTATGTTGTGAAGGGTGATTTCACCACTAAACCAGTGGCTTACCGCGATGACTTCGCCTCGCTTGTTGTCGGTGTATCTGATGTCAATGTTGTTTGGTGTGCCGCCAGGTAAAAATTGAATCTGCTCTCCACTGAGGTTATAAACCAGAATGCCAGTCTCTTTTGCAGGTTTTTGATTGCTTGCTTTTAAGGTTGCAAGGATCAGTGATTGTGAAGGTTCCGCCTGGTTGAACCATATGGCTATGTCGTCGATAGAATCCCCAGGGTAAGGGGATGCGCTAGTTTCCATCTCGGGCTGAACTACGAAATAACCGCCCAGTAATGGGGCTAACAGTATCGATTTTATCCACTCCATCATCGTTTAGGTACTCAGTAACGGCACTTCAGGCTCCCGATGCTTTAAAGGCGCAAAGCCTATGAAATTGAAAGCTTTGGAAGGGTTAAAAGGGCTACTTTTCAAGTTAAATTAATGTTTCAGGAAATAGTCTTATCAACTTCTTGATTAAGTTATCACCATCCCCACTATATGTTGCATGATAACAGACTGGTTATGGGATAAGTTTGATGAGAATAGACAGATTTACGAGCAAATTACAGGAAGCGCTAGCTGATGCGCAGTCCGTTGCTGTGGGTAAGGACAACAATCAGATCGTGCCGGTTCACCTCGTCTTAGCATTAGTCACTCAAAAAAGCGGTTCAATTGGGCGTGTGTTTGCTCAGATGGGTATTGACATAGATGCATTTCAAACCGCGCTGGAGGGTATGATTGAGAGGTTGCCAAAGATCGCCGACAATGTAGGTGATGTTCAAATGTCTCCTGAACTTGGGCGGATGCTGAATCTGGCAGATAAGCTTGCCCAGGAAAAGTCAGACCAATTTATCTCCAGTGAGTTGGTGATGCTGGCTGCACTTGAAGATCGCGGTGACCTAGGAAAACTTTTCGCAAAATTTAGCATCAAGAAAGAAGCGCTTGAGCGGGTCGTGGAGCAAGTACGTGGTGGAAAAAGCGTCAATGCTGCTAATGCAGAAGACACGCGGCAAGCACTAGACAAGTTCACCGTGGACCTTACAGAGTTGGCCGAAAGCGGGAAGCTGGACCCTGTCATTGGTCGCGATGATGAAATTCGTCGAACAGTGCAGGTTCTGCAACGGCGCACGAAAAATAATCCTGTGCTGATTGGTGAACCTGGCGTGGGCAAAACCGCGATAGTGGAAGGATTAGCTCAGAGGATCGTCAACGGCGAAGTGCCAGAAACACTCCGAGACAAGAAAATTTTATCCCTTGATATGGGAGCCCTTATCGCTGGCGCGAAATTTCGGGGCGAGTTTGAGGAGAGGCTCAAGGCTGTGCTGAACGAGCTGTCGAAAGAGGAGGGTAGCGTCATCCTCTTTATCGATGAATTGCACACTATGGTGGGTGCCGGTAAGGCTGAAGGTTCAATGGATGCCGGTAACATGCTGAAACCTGCGCTGGCTCGAGGAGAACTGCACTGCGTTGGTGCCACAACGCTTGACGAATACCGCGAATACATCGAAGCAGATGCTGCATTGGAGCGTCGATTTCAAAAAGTACAAGTTGATGAGCCCAACGTTGAAGATACCATTGCGATATTACGTGGGTTGAAGGAACGGTATGAGATTCATCACGGGGTCGATATTACAGACCCCGCGATTATTGCTGCAGCGCGATTGTCACATCGCTACATTTCCGATCGTCAGTTGCCAGACAAAGCTATCGATCTGATTGATGAAGCGGGAAGTCTTATTCGCATGGAAATTGATTCAAAGCCCGAGGATATGGATCGCCTCGAACGTAGACTTATTCAGCTGAAGATCGAGCGGGAAGCACTGAAGAAGGAAAATGATGAGGGCTCCCTCTCTCGATTGAAATTGATAGAGGAGAATGTCACGTTACTGGAAAAGGAGTACGGAGATCTCGAAGAGATCTGGAATGCTGAGAAAGCTGCTTTGAGCGGCACGCAGCACATTAAAGAAGACCTTGAGGTCGCCCGGCAAAGTCTTGACTCAGCCAAGCGTGCGGGTGATTTAACGAAAATGTCCGAATTACAATACGGCGCCATTCCTGAGCTCGAGAAGCAACTTGAAATGGCTTCCCAAGCCGAAATGATGGACATGCAGCTGTTGAGAAACAAGGTAACAGAGGAGGAAATCGCAGAGGTCATCTCAAAGTGGACGGGTATACCGGTTGTTAAAATGCTCGAAGGTGAAAAGGAGAAAATACTTGACTTGGAAGTTGAGTTACATAAACAGGTCGTTGGCCAAGATGAAGCGGTCAGCACTGTTGCGAATGCCGTAAGAAGGGCTCGTTCTGGCATCGCTGATCCTAATAGGCCTAACGGTTCCTTTCTGTTTCTAGGCCCAACCGGTGTGGGTAAGACAGAGCTATGTAAGGCACTTGCGACCTTTCTGTTTGACACGGAAGATGCTCTGGTGCGGATCGATATGTCGGAGTTTATGGAAAAACATTCTGTTGCTCGACTGATCGGTGCGCCTCCCGGATATGTTGGCTATCAAGAAGGGGGATACTTGACAGAAAAAGTGAGACGGAAACCCTACTCGGTCATATTGCTGGATGAAGTCGAAAAAGCGCATCCTGACGTGTTCAACTTACTTTTACAGGTGCTCGATGATGGTCGGTTAACAGATGGTCACGGCAGAACCGTCGATTTCAAAAATACTGTGCTGGTAATGACCTCTAATTTGGCCTCTGACGTGATTCAAGCTATGGCATCTGGCACAGATTCCGAAACCGCCTATGACGAAATAAAAGATGCTGTTATGGGCATTGTATCGCAGCATTTTCGCCCGGAATTTCTCAACCGCGTTGATGACTCCGTTGTATTTCACCCTCTGGCTCGGGATCAGATATTGGGCATTGCTGAAATCCAACTCGAGATACTTAAAGCCCGTTTAGAGGATAACGACATTTATTTGCAAGTTGGTGCAGACACCTTGAAATTTCTGTCTGAAGTAGGCTATGACCCGGTTTACGGTGCTAGACCCCTAAAAAGAGCCATCCAGCGCTATATTGAGAATCCGCTTGCCCAGGCGCTGCTTTCTGGCAAGTTCAAAGCTGGAGATAGCGTGAAATTAGTGCTGGAATCGGGACAAATTACTTTTCAATAGCGAGTATCCACGGAAAACACTGTACATAAAACCAGTATAATGATACTGTGCATTTATCCAGTAAACGGAGGCCGGTAAATTGAACCGAAATATTCAGGCTAAAGCAGAAAAAGACATCCAAAATAAACTAGAAAGTACACCGCTAAGGCATTCGCAGCTTGCGATGAGCGCCGCTAGGAGAATGCCTAGAGCACGCAAAAAAGAGCGAGTTGGCAGGGTCGTTTGCCACCATTTGCTACAAATGCTGGCAAGTGAAACACCAGTGGCTGTGAACCAAAGCGAGTTTGAACTGGCTCCAAATCCATCGCCTGACTCAAGGTCTCCGGCTGAACGCGTAAATAGTCTGCAAGATCGTCTCTCAATTGTTCCCAATCGGGTTTTGTCGCAGCAAGAGAAACAGTTTTCTCTCTCGATTTGAACAAGGCCCCTAGAAACTGTGTGCTCTGCGTATTTACGACGACCGAGTTGCCCTCCTGCTAGCGCTCAAGATCGAGCGCTTTTTTTTGGAGAACTTTAACAGTTTCACCCTTCGAGGACCCTAGAAGGGTCCTAATCAAACCAGACGGAAACTTTGTGTAGCCAAGATATTTCGTTTGAGATGTCCATCAGTTTGTCAGCCAGTGCGCGGCCACTCGGCGATGTGGCGCTATCGCCTATCGCCTTGAAATGGGCTTCACGATCAAGAAATATTTCAGCATGTATCCCAGAGTTGAGATAATGCAATGTGAGTTTATAGACGTGTTCCGGCTTAAATTCAATCTCCCAGAGTGCCATCAATAGTTCACGTGCCTCTCGTCTCAGTGGCGGCAGACTTTGACGCGCATTAACTTCTACAAGCTCATCGTCTTCGGCATCTATATGAACAACGACGTCATTGAGCTCGCTAAATGTGCTGGTGAGTTCGCGGGTTGCCCATTCCCCGATGTGGTGTCCTTCGGATACGCTGATGAAGGGTTCGACCTGCAGGTGAACGTCAGCGAGTACATCATTGCCCATCCTTCTTGTGCGAATACTATGCACACCATTGACGCCCTCAACGCCTTCAATTTTTTCCTTGATTTGATCAACGTACGATTCTGCCAGCGAAGTGTCGACCAGTTCCTCCACGCTTTGTTTTGACAGTTTCCAGCCTATTTGCGCGATCATCAACGCAACACCCATTGCAGCCAGCATCTCGAGCCAAAGGAAACCTGCGATTGCGCCACCTACGCCGATGAGCACAATTACCGATGATAATGCGTCGCTTCGATGATGCCAGGCGTTAGCGACGAGTAATCGAGAGTTGGTTTTATTACCTAAGGCGAGGGTGATCTGATACAACCATTCCTTACCTGCGATGGAGATCAATGCTGCGATTAATGCAGGCCAGGCGGGAATGGTGACTTCAGCGACATCTAAAAGCCGCTGCATGCTGTCGAAAATCAGACCAGCGGAAACCAAAATCAGCAGAATACCCAGTACGAGGGTGCCAAAAGTTTCAAATTTGGCGTGACCGTATGGGTGATCTTCATCCGCCTCTGCCGCCCCTATTTTGTTAAATACCCATACCATTATGTCTGTAGCAAGATCCGAGAACGAATGAATGCCATCAGCGATAAGTGCGTGAGAGTTTGCGACAACGCCAACACCTACTTTAAGAAATCCAAGCGCAGCATCAACAAACCCACTCAGAATAAGTAGTCGCTGGGTTGCCTTTTTGTGGCCTTTGCGGGTATCTGATGTGATCTTGTTGGCCATGCCAAGAGAGTATCTCTATGTCTGTTCGATGGTGTCTTTATCGCTATAAAGGATAACAGGCTCGTGCTCATTAATTAAGAATCATTACCGCCAAATATCGTCGAAGGGGGATGCCATACCTTGATGTTTTCGATTAGCTAATTGCCGTCAACCGTTACAACTGAGGAATTATTAGGGAAGCAAAAGTGAGTGACCCAGCATAAAAGTATTTTGTAATCAGATACGGACTCAACACAGATAGCTGGCCAACCCTGTCGGCTGGCTGAAAAGTCTCTGGCAGGAGAAAAAAGACCGTTCGATTGATTGGAATCATCAGCTAGATCAGCAACAATATCAATTCATCTGGATTGAATGATAAATCACTTGGACTATATAGAAAATTGCGTCATTGGCGCTGGTGTTGTCGGCTTGGCTATTGCCCGCGCATTAGCCCCAAGGGTTAGCTCGTTGGTCGTGCTGGATAAAGAAACTCACTTTGGCCAGGGTATTAGCAGCCGTAACAGCGAAGTGATTCATGCTGGTATCTATTACGAAGCGGGATCCTTGAAAGCAGACCTCTGCGTGGAGGGAAAAGAAAGGCTATACCAATACTGTGAAAGTCATAACGTTAACTATCAAAAAATCGGAAAGCTTATCGTCGCTACCACCGAAGAGGAACGCGAAGTACTTCACGGAATAAGGCTAAAAGCTGAAGCGAATGGGGTTTTTGATCTTGAATACTGGGATAGGAAAAAGATCAAACAGGAAGAGCCAGAGGTCCAAGCTGTTGCTGGGTTATTCTCTCCTTCAACTGGGATTATCAGTGCACATGATTTGATGACAGCTTATCTTGGCGATATAGAAAGTTGTGGCGGCAGTTTTGTCGGTGATACACGAGTTACTTCTGTGGAGCAGGGTGGCCAAGGATTCATTATTACGAGCCAAATTGGTAGTGATAGTTACAAGTTCACCTGTCATAGCCTGATCAATGCTGCGGGACTAGGCGCGCAGAATGTTCACGCAACATTTGACTTCGAATACAGCGCTGAAGTTCCTCCCTTACATTTATGCAAAGGAAGCTACTTCACGCTGCCAGGAAAAAGTCCATTTAGTAAACTGATCTATCCGGTGCCAGAAAAATCCGGTGCAGGCCTTGGTGTTCATTCGACAATTGATCTCGGTGGTCAGGTCAAATTTGGGCCAAATGTTGAATATGTTGAGAAAGAAGATTATGCAGTAACAGCTGACCTTGCCGCAGCTTATCACTCATCTATCTGTCGCTACTATCCCGCGCTGAAGGAACGTGCGCTTGTGCCAGCCTATGCGGGAATTAGACCGAAGCTACAGGGTCCGGGCGATCCAGTGAAGGATTTTGTGATCCAGGGACCACATGAACACGGGGTTGCAGGACTGGTACAACTATTCGGTATAGAATCTCCGGGGTTAACGTCTTCTCTTGCGCTTGCGGAAAGAGTTCAACAGGCGCTTGTAATTTAAATAATGAACACCTTTGAAATGGATTGGTAACATGAGTCTTGAAGAAGAACGCAGGGAATATCGATACGGCAAATTGACTAAAAAATCATTGCAGGATACACCCTCTGCCCAATTTGAGTCCTGGATGTCTCAGGCGCTTGAAGCAAAGATTCAGGACCCGACTGCTATGAGTTTAGGTACGTTGGGTTCGAACGGTATGCTTTGGCAGCGTATTGTTTTGCTGAAGGGGTTTAGCGATGAAGGCTTGGTTTTTTATACGAACCTCGGTAGCCAAAAGGCGCAGGAGCTTAAATGTCACAATAAAGTAAGTGCGCTGTTCCCATGGCTGCAAATGGATCGGCAAGTTATTGTTGCAGGTCACGTGGAAGCTATGAGTGTCGCTGAGAGTGCGGCTTATTTCCTCTCCCGGCCCCGTGAAAGTCAATTAGCTGCTTGGACCTCCTATCAAAGTCGATCTATTTCATCGCGGCAATTTTTGGATGCTCAATTCCAAAGCATGAAATCAAAATTTGAAAAGGGTAAGATCCCAGTGCCTGATTTCTGGGGCGGTTTCAGAATCATGCCTCAACAATGGGAATTTTGGCAGGGCGGTGAAAACAGGTTGCACGATCGATTTAGATACGTAAAGGTCGAACCCGAAGGCCAATGGGAAATAAATCGCTTGGCACCATAGTCCTGTTGCTTTAATGCCAAGGGAGCGGATACTACAGGTGTCTCATCAGTAACACCGATGCACCTTAAAATAATGCAGACAATAGAGTTTACGCATGCCGCATCATTCGGAAAATTACGGTCTTCATAAACATGAGGCTGCTCATGATGAGCACAGTCATGGTTTTCTCGGCCATGGTTTTCACAGTCATGGTCACGTTCACGATCATGGTTATGATTTCAGTAAAGTCAATGTTGGTTTTATGATCGCAATAGCCGTAAATCTGACATTCACCGCGGTTGAAGCTTTGTATGGATTTTTGTCTAACTCAGTGAGTCTGTTGGGTGACGCGGGTCATAACCTTTCAGATGTGCTTGGGTTGTTGCTGGCTTGGGGCGCTTCTTACCTAGCCACAAGAAAAAGCACCGAGCTGTATTCTTACGGGTTTAGAAAAACGACAATTCTTGCAGCAATAATCAATGCAATGACCCTAGTCTTTGCGGCTGGATTTATTGCTATCGAATCAATAGAGAAGTTTTTCACACCATCGCCTATGGATGAGATCATCGTCATGATAGTCGCGGGTGTAGGTATCGTAGTCAATGCAGGCACTGCGATGATATTTATGAAAGGCAGTAAAGAAGACTTGAATTTGAAAGGAGCCTATTTGCACCTCGCCTACGACGCAGCGATCTCTGCGGTAGTGGTTGTTGGTGCCTGCATCAGCTATTTCTCAAACTGGCACCTAATTGATCCGTTGCTGGGTTTACTCATCGTTGGAGTGATCTTGGTCGGTACTTGGGGACTGTTACGAGACTCCGTTAATCTGATTTTGGATGCAGTGCCCGAGGGATGCAGTCGTCAGGGTGTCAAGGCATATCTTGAAGGGATCTCAGGCGTGTCTGAAGTTCATGATTTACACATTTGGGCAATCAGCACGTTTGAAAACTGTATGACCGCGCATCTTGTTATGCCTGAAAATACACTTTGGGAATCAGAATCAAGCTATGAGGAAATAGGTCAGGTGATGAGAAAAGACTTCAATATTCACCACATCACGCTTCAAGTTGAAAAGGGTTTTACTTGTTCAACTAATGACTGTTGATAGTATCGTTTATGTCATAGACGAGCAGGACCAGCGCTGTAAGCTGTTGAATGACCAATATTAAGTTCGCGTAATGCATCAGCCTAATCTCAGTTTGTCCGTTAGTGGTACCTTGATGTCACGTTCGGGGTGTGATTTCTGATTTGCTTAATACCTCTCAGAGACAAAATTTTGTTTCATTGGCACAAGCCGGTGAGATGTCATCGCTTGCGACAGGACAATTGGCGTTGATGTATGAGAAGATTATTTTTATCTGGACAAGAACAATAAGAACAAGGATTTTGCATGAGTGCACGAGGAGAATTTTCATCCCGCTTGGGGTTTATTTTAGCGGCGGCGGGCGCAGCTGTTGGTCTTGGTAATATCTGGGGGTTTCCTTCTCAGGTAGCAGGAAATGGTGGCGCTGCGTTTGTTCTGGTGTACGTCTTTCTCGCTTTCGCGCTTGCTTACCCCGTGTTAATGGCTGAGTTGATTATCGGGCGTGCAACGCGAGCAAATATGGTAGACGCGCTAGGCATTGTGACAGGTAGCCCCGTTGGCAGAATTACCGGCGTCTGGGGCTTTGTTACTGTCTCCTTCATTCTTGCTTTTTATGCACTGGTCGCTGGCTGGATGATCGCTTTCTTTCTTGAAACCTTGACGAGTCTCGTCGGTTTGGAGTCTCTGTCAGAGTGGCTGACATCACAAACAGTGTTGCGTGATGTGATATTTTGCGGCCTTTTCATGGCCGCTACGGCAGGAATTGTTCTTGGCGGTGTGAGTAATGGAATAGAAAAGTGGTCGGTGAGACTAATGCCAATACTCATTTTGCTGATTTTGCTACTGACCGTTTACGTTGCAACACTCGACGGTGCATCTGCGGGTTTTAAGGCATATTTGTTGCCCGATTTCAGCAAAGTGCTAAACCCGGGGCTGTTGGTGAGTGCCATGGGACAAGCATTTTTCTCCATGTCTCTTGGGGTAGGTACGATGTTGGTCTACGGATCGTATATCCAAAATAGTGAAAAGCTATCAACACTCGGCGCCTCTGTTGCGATGGTCGATATTGGTATTGCGGTGATTGCTGGTTTGCTAATTATACCCGCGATGTATGTCGCCCTTGCTAACGGCGTGGAAATCTACACGGATGCTGGGGAGCTCATTGCAGGAGACTCATTGATCTTTACTGTCTTGCCAGCGTTGTTTGATACCATGGGCGCAGCGGGTCGTCTGGTTGCTTTTGTTTTTTTCGCCTTGATGATCATCGCGGCTTTGACCTCGTCGATTTCCATGCTGGAGGTCCCTGTTGCTTACGTTGTAGAGAGTAAGGGATTCTCCCGTACAAAGGCCGTTTGGGGGCTCACGACCGTTATTTTTTCTGTTAGCACGGTTATCGCATTTAATTTTGGTGAGCTTTTTGGGTTGGTGATTTCGTTGACGACAGAGTACAGTCAGCCCCTCTTGGGCTTCGTGCTGTGTATTTTCGCAGGTTGGGTTTGGCATCGCGATAACATTCTGCAAGAGCTGGAAAAAGGCGATGAGGGTATAAGTGCTAGCCTATTCTGGATGATCTGGCCTTGGTACATTCGGTTTGTATGCCCTGTTGTGATCCTGATCATGTTTTACAGGTCGTTCTGAAAAATTCACACGGCTTTAACCCGGTAAACTTTCTGGCTGGCTGTCACTGCTAGGTAAAGGAAAAGCAAAGAGGTTCAGATGCATGGGTTGGAACAATGTATTACTTTTTGCTTGGCTCAAAGCAACTTGAAATATGGGTTTTCTGCGATCAACTTACGCTGAAATCAGAGAGATCGGATACGTACCGTTACATTCCTTAACCTGTTGACTCTATATCCATATTCGTTTCTTATCGGTGTCTGTAGATAGTTTATTTGTAGGGAAGTCTTACCATGCCGTCATTTAACCAGTTTCTTAAAAACACCATAGAGCAGACGCCGCTAGACCCTATCGTACTGGATGAGCCAATGGAGATAGAGGCGCTTCCTACGCCGGCATTAACAATTGATCTCGATGTCTTCGAGCGAAATCTCGAAAAAATGCAGAGTTATCTTAACAGTCGTAACCTTGGCTTAAGAAGTCACGGCAAAATGCACAAATGTCCCATCATCGCAAAGAAACAGATCAAACATGGTGCGCTGGGAATATGTACAGCGACTGTAAGCGAAGCTGAGATGATGGTGCGTGCCGGCATTGAAGATATTCTAATCACTTCGCCAATTGCAACAACAGATAAAATAGCTCGTGTCATTGAGATGGGCTTGGTGACGGACAAGTTACACCTTGTTGTGGATGACATCAGGAATGCGACGGCGTTGAACAATGCCGCACGGGATGCTGGCATCGTACTTTCGGTGTATATAGACCTCGACCCACCCATGGGTAGGACCGGCATTGAGCAGGGTGGACCAGCGCTTGCGCTTGGTCAACACATTACCGATGAATGCAATAGCCTCTCTTTTGATGGTCTGCAGATTTACATTGGCAGTTGTATGCATATCCACGGATTTGAAAAAAGGCGAGATAGATATGCAGGTATGATGGCGCTCGCTGCTTCAACCCGGGATATGTTTCTTAAAGCTGGCATAGATGTACCCGTTGTATCTGGTGGTGGCACCGGTTCTTACAATATGGAATCTGATATAGGAGTACTTACTGAAGTTCAGGCGGGCTCCTACATTTTTATGGATGTGGAATATCGCGAAATCGGTGGAGAAAAAACTGAGTTTTTTTCGGACTTTGAACCTTCGCTGCACGTGCTGGTAACTGCAATTAGCAAACCCCAGAAAAAGTTGATTACTGTTGATGCAGGTTACAAGTCTTTCGCGTCAGATACGGTCAAGCCCCAGTTTAAGGATATTGAAGGCGTTGATTTTAACTGGGGTGGAGATGAGCACGGTATTATTTTGTTGAATAATCCATCAGTTGAAATCCGATTGGGCGATAAGCTACCTGTTGTCACGCCCCACTGCGACCCAACGGTAAATCTATATGACTACTATTTTCCTCATCGAGATGGCGTTGTTTCAGAGATCTGGCCGATAGCAGCACGGGGTAAATCCCAGTAGGTCTCAGCGTGTTCACCATATCCTATCAATAACCTAACAGGTGGAATCATAAATGCACCAGTTCGTTCCTTACTTTGAAGATTTCGCCGTCGGAGATGATCTCAGCGATGTACCTGCGGTGACTATCACCTCAGGACAAGTCGCCATGCACCAAGCGATTTTTGGTGACAGACTCAAGATGGCGCTTGATCATCCTCTTTCAAGCGCAGTCACTGGTCATCATGAAGCTTTGGTCAGTTCCTCGTTAGTTTGTAACATTGCGATCGGACTTAGTACGATTCCCTCGCAGAGAGTCATGGGGAATCTGTTTTACAGGGGGCTGGTGTTGCGAGAACCAGTATTTGTTGGAGATACGCTTTCGGTGACAACGAAAGTCGTTGGTCTTAGGCAGAACAAGGTCCGAGCAGGGCGAGCGGCATCCGGTATGGTTGCGTTAGAAATACAGGTGAAAAACCAACACGGTTCGACAGTCATGCATTTCTGGCGTTGTCCAATGATCCCTTGCCGTGATGAGGCTATTGATACTGGGAAACTAGATGACTTTAGTTTTATGCCTGAGGACATCGAATCATCAGCGCTACTCGCAGTGGTTCCTGATTGGAACTACGAAAAATATCGCGAAATGACATCTGGTCCCTGTTTTAGTGACATGGTCGTTGGCACTACGACAAATATCGAAGCGAAAGATACCGTAACGTCAGCGCCTGAGCTGGTCCGTATGACATTGAATATGGCAATGACCCATACAGATGCAGGGCAAAGTGTATATGGTAAACGATTGGTTTATGGGGGACATACGATAGCGATAGCAGCGGCCCAGTTGTTGCGGGTAATGCCTAATATGCTATCAGTGCTTGCCTGGTACAAGTGCGATCATCTTGCGCCTGTGTTTGAGGAGGACGTCTTGCGCTCTTGCGTCACCATTGAGGGTTTGACTGAAGTAAAAGACGCGGGCATCGTAAATCTTTCTATACAAACTTATGCTGTTAGACCTGATAGTGAAACAGGTGATGTGCAGGTGCTGGAGTGGAAACTGGCGGTACTATCCGCTTGATAACGAAACGGTATTGAGACAAATAGGGCGTTCACCTAGTGGTCGTGTCCCGCGGGTCTCTCTGAGTAAACCTGCTGTATGGCTTTGAGTTGTATGGGGTCAACGACACCCTTTTTTTCAAGCGTATCGGTGAGTGCGGCGAGAAAAAGGGGATAATATTGGTATTCAGCCGAAGGGTTACGACGTTCCCAATCCTCAATTCTGGTTATCAAGGAGTCTCTGAATTCGTCCCACTCAAATGCGCCATGCTCACTGAGTAGTCGGGCCATGCCGAATACACGACTTTGCCAAGGTTCATCGAACAGCAATTCGCCGTTTATCAGTGGAGGCGCCCCTCGGCCCTGTAGTTCCAAATCAGGCGAGGTACCCTTCTTAGGCATGGGCTACACCTATCATCGCGTCTCTGGATACTCGGTTAGCCAATTCTGACTCGGAGAGATTCTCTGTCCCGGCAGGTTGTTCCGGCAATACCATGTAACGCACTTCCGCGCTGGAGTCCCAGACCCTGATTTCTGTATCCAATGGCAATGCGAGTCCCATTTCGCGAAGTACCTTGCGGGGCTCCCTAACAATCCGTGACCGATATGCCGGGTCTTTGTACCACTTAGGTGGTAGACCAAGGACAGCCCAGGGGTAGCAAGAGCAGAGAGTACATACAACAACATTGTGAATATTGGGTTCATTGGCGATCACGATCAGTTTCTCTGTTTGTCCGCCTTCAAATTTGAATTCCTCGATAGCCTTTGTACCGTCGTTCAGGAGTCGTGTCTTGAAAGCGGGGTCTTTCCAAGCCCGGGCTACAACTCTCGCACCGTTCATGGGTCCAACGCGCTCTTCATACTGCACGATCACATTGTCTATATCGCTTGCCTTGAGCAGACCTCTGTCAATCAGCAGCGATTCTAAGGCTTCTGCTCTAATTGCTTGAGGGGAACTCTCGTGATGATGATCATGTCCGTGATGGCTATCTCCGGTACCGTCTGCTTTATCGGTCAATTGCTTCTCCGGTATTATTGTTTGTATATCTCGTCAGCATTTTCACTGGCATGTAAATAGGACTCAAATAGATCGAGACTCACCTGAACGCCGTGTTCTCCGTCATCCCAAAGGTCGATGGCACGGAAAGCGATTGTGTACATATGCTGGGGTTGCTCGCCTTCACCGTGGGCATTTGAATCGGGAAAAACCCAAGCGCCGTGATGTTTAATCACGGTACCTGTTTTACCTCGAGCGTATGCTGGCAAACGGGTGTGTCCCGATACACTTTGATTAGTTGTTCTAATTTGGTCGTGAATTTCAAACGCGGGGGCTTGGGTTATTGAACGCTGAGCCCCCTTTGCCGCAGGCTGTTTGATTGGTTTAGCGGCCTGTTTGTTCGGTTGTGCAGCAATCAGGTCACTCTCTTTGGCGCCAATCGCCAATGCTCGTGCCGTGATTTCCTTCTGTGATACTACGCCTGCTTCAACTAACAGGGTTTCTATGCCGCCGAGCCAGCGCCCGTAATAGCCATGAGTAAGATATGCCGTTGGGGATATGCGCTCAACGCCATGCCGAAACGTGTCAGTGTTAGTCCACGCGCCACATTTTGGGCCGACGTTTGACATAGAAAATACCGCGGCTTGCCAGCGCTCAGCAAAGTTTCGAGCGCCTGGTTGCCCCTTGTCAACTTTACCGTGGCCCTGCTTGCCACCGAGATCATGTATTCCGTCCATTAGCGTTCCATTTTTGCAAGGGTTGCTTCCCGTATGCGTCGTTTGTCAATTTTGCCAGAGGCGATTCTCAATAAAGGCGCTGAGGCGAATTCAATGTATCTAGGGATTTTGAATTTTGCGATGTGCTCTGCTAGATAATCATTTAGGTCATTGATAGCGATTGAACCCTCACTGAAAACCGTTGCACCCACTTCTTCACCCAACCGTTCATCCGG
>CAXRCG010000228.1:0-4101 GCA_964228885.1 Pseudomonadales bacterium
TTTTTTATCAGATGGATCATATAGTGGTTGGCGCGTTTCGTCTATTCGCCAATCTGCTGACACCATCCGCCAGCAAATGAACGCGACACCATCGGATAATTTGCACGGTCTTCGCTATCTGCTGTTGAACGAGGCTTTCTCGCTCAGCCACCTAGTACTCGTCAAACTTCTGGGCATTGAATTCGCACCTGTGCAGATTGTCTTCATCAGGTGTCTTAGCAGCGCGGTACTGCTGGTCCCTCTACTGGCCTGGCGGGGATCGCTTGGCGAGATCAGAACCCAGCTGGGCCTAAACAGCCTTCGTGTTTTATTGTCGTCAGTGGCTATCACTATCAATTTTTTCAGCATTTCCCAACTTCAGCTCGCACAGATGAGCACGATCGGCTACTTACGGCCGGCAGTGACCTCGCTCATCGCCTATGTTTTTCTGAAAGAGAGTCAGTCCTGGCACCGCTGGCTGGTTATTTTAATCGGCTTTGCCACCGTGCTTTTCATATTCTCTCCAGAAAGCAGTCGTCTTCAGATTATTGCGCTTCTTGCACTTTGCGGCTTGTGCTGTGGCAGTGCGGCAACAATTCTGCAGAAATATCTGTCGCGTGACATGTCTGACCTACCTCTAATGGTCTGGTATTCAGTCGGGGTTGCCTTTGTAACGGCACCCTTTGCTATGTGGTTATGGGCCACCCCCTCACACGCAGAACTCATCATGATGGTTATGACCGGCCTCTTGGCAACAACAGCACAATTTTTCTTCATTCGTGCCTTTCGCAGGGCCGAGGCCAGCTTCCTAGCACCTATGTTTTATTTCCACATCGTACCAACTACGTTCATCGGTTTTTTCTTCTTTACCGAAATACCATCAATCAACACCGCTAGTGGCGCACTAATCATCCTTGCTACTCTTATTGCCATGACGCTTTACGAAAGACGGAAATAGCCCACAAATGTCCCAAGGTACTATTCACGTTTTCGACACGCCTTACCTCGCCGCCGCCGCAGCTGGTGATGCATTTATGGAAGGCATTGCCGACTTTGACTCAAAACTGGCTGGGCTGGCGGCGGGTAGGACAATGCACCCTGTCTATGACCATCTTGTCCGGACAGAAATCCAGTCCAGCGGGCTATTCTCACAAATAACCTTCGCCCAACTTGACGAAGTTTTGTCAGACGATCAGAATGAGGCCAGCTTTGCCGAAGAGATAAACAAGTATCTTTTGTCAAAACTATCAGGTGGCTACAGGGCGTTCCTGGACATTGATGGGCGAACAAGCCGGCCAGATCTCGAGGCAAAACGGCACCGAGCGGACCTCCTTACGAATGGCGGTCTCGGCGTTCAGCTTCTTGGTATCGGCTTGAATGGTCATGTTGGCTTCAATGAACCCGGGTGCCATCCGGATAGCAAGTGCAGGGTGACGGCACTTGCCGAAAGCACTCTGGAACGTAACTGTTATCATCCCGGCACGCGGGCGGTCACCCTTGGCATTGCGGAAATCATGTCCGCGCAACAAATCATCATGGTGGCCACGGGTGCGGCCAAATCATCTGCGATCGCGGCAATGATCGATGGACCACAGTCAGCAGACTGCCCGGCAAGCCTTCTGCGGCCTCATGCCGATATGAAGCTGTTCCTTGACCAAGCTGCGGCAAAAGACCTTTCATAACCAGAAATCGGGAGTTTTCATGCGCTATCTTCACACAATGGTTCGAATCTCTGATGTCGACGTATCACTTAATTTCTATTGCGACCTGCTTGGTCTTGAACTCGTCAAAACCATTGAAAGTGAAAAGGGGCGCTTTACGAATTACTTTCTGTGCACTCATTGCGATAAAGAACACTATGAAGCCACACGATCGCCCGCGCTCGAGCTGACTTACAACTGGGATCCGGAGAACTACTCTGGCGGCAGGAATTTTGGTCATCTAGCCTATCGAGTCGAGGACATTTACAGCTTGTGCAAGAAGCTAATGGCTGCCGGTGTGACCATGAACAGGCCACCCCGAGATGGAAACATGGCCTTTGTTAGGTCGCCGGACGGTATCTCGATCGAGTTGCTTCAGGAAGGTGAACCCCTGGCACCAGCCGAACCATGGCAGTCGATGTGCAATGCGGGAAGTTGGTAAAGTAGTCCCACTTGCAGCAGAACGGTACAATTTATGGCAAATTGACGGTGTGTATGCTCATAAAGACCTACACTGTAACCATCCGGTGCGCCAAATACGGATTAGCAAAAGCGGCTTTTGCCCCCTTGAGGCCAGCGTACGGGTCAGTTGAAAGAAACACCGGAACATCCCCCAAAATATACGACATCTCACCGACTGATCGGAACCGTCGCTCAAGAGGGCTAGAGGCGATCAGCGGCTGGAGGTATGGCATTATCCCGCCAGTGATGACGGCGCCGCGCCAGCAGCCCATGGTCAGCACGTGATCCCCCATCACCGCTCCCAAAATGCCCATCATCAGGTTTACCGCATCGCGACATATACCTTCCTCACACAGGGCGGTGGCGGTAATTGTTTCGGCAGACAGCGACGACCCAGTGGCGGCCTCGTTAGTCAGAAAACGATGGATGTTCTCCAGCCCAGGGCCGCTTACAAAATGCTCAACTACCACATGATCGGTTTGTTCCTCCATATAATTAGAAAGATCTCGTTCAAGTTCGTTTTGAGGCGTAAACCGAATGTTGCCGCCCTCTCCTTCAATCGGTAGAGGCCCCTGTGCAACCGGTATAAGGGCAGATACACCAAGCCCTGTCCCCGGCCCAATGACAAGCAGCGGTGCGCTTGCATCCTCAGCGCCATCAAGCAGCTGGATACGGTCGATATCGGCTACTTCTTGCTGTGCCAGCGCTTGGGCAGTGAAATCATTGATCACAAGCAGCTTATCCAATTTCAGCTGGTCCAAAAGCCGGTTTTTTTCAAACTGCCAATGATTGTTTGAAATTTCGACTATCTGGTCATTGACTGGTCCAGCAACAGCCAGGCTCAGAACATGGTAACTGCTCTGCTCATCTCGGGGTAGACCAGCCAGAAATCTTTTAAAGGCATCTTCAAATCCGTCAAAATCCATGCATCGTAGCCGCGTTATGTGACGAAGTGACGGATCGTCTCCAGCAGATATGGCAAATCTGGCGTATGTGCCGCCTACATCAGCAAGTATTATACTCATCACGGGTTCCGACAACCTATTCACATTTAAAAAAAGGACAATTGTGCTAGCGCCACTTACCTAATGAAGATAATGGAATCGCAGCGCTATTTAAAGGCTTTAATGATCGGATAACTGGAATTGGTTTTCAGTCTAGGCTCTCGGCTTCTGAGAGACGACAGGAGAGGTTTAAACAAGCTCGGTTGTCTTAGCCCCCTAAAACTAAGCCATTATTTAATGGTCACAGGAGGTTTTGAGGATGGCACGGAAACGGTATTCGGACGAGGATGCGCTGAAGAGGCACTGTTAGAATAAACCACCTTGCCCGACACCATCTTGGAAATTAACTTCTGTGACATTCCCAATCCTGTATCCTTCCGCTATTTCAAAACCAGTCCAGAGATTATCCAACTCACAGTCATGCTGCATGTGAGATTTCCACTTTCACGGAGAAATGTAGAAGACCTGCATCATGAGCGTGGTGTAGATGTCAGCTATGAAACTGTACGGTAATGGTGGCACAGGTTTGCCACTCAGTTCGCAAGCGAGATCCAATTGCTCATTTTTGCAGCTAAGGACCGCTTTTGGGACCGCTTGGTCAGTATTTGCGGGAAAGTGTCACGATTAGACTGCCGGGCGACTTGAAACTCGCTAGACTAGGAGTGACAATTACTGCCGCCCTTGCCAGACATTCTATATGAAACTGCCAGACTCAGAAATTCTATTGAAAAGTGGTGCATAAATTGGAGTTAGACAATCAATTGAAAAGGTTTGGACATCCTTCTAGTGGTGTGAAATCGCGGCCAGTAGGAGGACATGGCACAAGGTCGCGCGCGTGTGTGGGATTAGAGGCTTAAAATTTAGTAAAATTAGGAACATAGCCCAATAAAAATATATAAAATGGATGATGGTCCAAGTAGTGCCATTGCGAGTTACCTTTTTCCAAACACAATATC
>CAXRCG010000229.1:0-4134 GCA_964228885.1 Pseudomonadales bacterium
TCTTTCGAAGATTGAAAAGTTGTCACGGGCTCGAACTTGCACTTGCATAAAATCCGGCTCAACCGACGGAAAAAAGCTCACGCCATTGCCAAACTGGCCATAAGCTCCGAAACCGCTCAGTAACAGCGCTACTGCTAACAATAATGTCGCTGCAGGGCGTATAATGGCCCATTCCAATAAACGGACATAAGCGCCCGTGAAGCCACCAATATCGCGAGGACTACCAAGTTCCGCAGCATGGAGCGCTGCTTTTTGTTTGGCTGTCTGAGGTTGGCGTTTTCCGATCAAGCCACCGACCACAGGTATAAAGATGAGCGCCATGAACAAAGATGCAAACAGGGTCAGGATGACAGTTATCGGTAGGAACTTCATGAATTCGCCCACCATGCCGGTCCAGAACAGAAGCGGGAAAAACACCGATAGCGTTGTCGCCGTTGATGCAATGATTGGCCAGGCCATACGTTTGGCCGCAAAGGCATATGCCTCTGGTGCAGGCGCGCCCTCTTGTAACTTGCGATCGGCAAGTTCGGTGGTCACGATGGCCCCATCAACCAACATCCCAACCACAAGAATAAGCGAGAACAACACGACGATATTCATCGTATAGCCCATAGACCAAAGCGCAATGACACCGGCCAAGAAAGCCCCGGGAATTGCAAGTCCAACAAGAATTGAGGACCGCAGTCCTAGGGCAAAAACAATCACGATCATCACTAGGATTACGGCAGCGATTACGTTGGCTTCCAGATCATTTAGCATGTCTTTAACTTGTTTCGACTGGTCTTGCAGATAGGTCACTTCAACGCTTTCGGGCCAATCCACACGCATCTCTTCTACCAAGGCCCTTACTTCGGCGACTGTTTCGATGATGTTTGCACCGGAACGTTTTGTGACTTCTAGCGCCAAGGCAGGCTGGCCATTGATGCGAGCAAAAGAGGATGGGTCTTCAAAGGTACGGCGGACAGTAGCGACGTCGCCAAAAGTGACAACCGCATTGCCGCGCACCTTCACTGGCATTGCCATCACGTCTTCGATATCCGAAATCAGACCTGGCACCTTAAGGACCATCCGGCCAGAACCGGTTTCTATAGCTCCTGCTGCAATTAGCTGATTGTTTCGAGTGATTTGCTGGATCAATTCATCGAATGACAGATTGTAAGTCTGAAAAACAGTCGGGTCGATCAATACTTCAAGAAACTCAAACCGCTGTCCACCTATTTCGGCTTCCAATACACCTTCAAGGCCCTCGATTTCTTCTTGCATGTCCTCGGCCAGCGCATTCAGCGTCCGTTCTGGTAGAGGACCAGAGATAATGGCCGTGATGATCGGGAATAATGCAGTGTTTATTTCCGTGATCGTGATATCCCGCGCATCTTCTGGCAGATCGCTTTGTGCGCGGTCAGCAGCTTCACGTACTTTGTCGAGAGCCTGGTCATTATCGCCGCCAGGCGTAAATTCCAACTGGATGCTGGCAAACCCTTCCGAGGCATCTGACTGCATGCTGTCGAGCCCTTCTATGGAACTAAACTCTGTTTCCATTGGTTCGAGCAAAAGCCGTTCGGCATCATCAGGACTAATCCCATCCAGACCGGTAGAGACGTAAAACAGCGGCAGAGGGATCTCTGGGTTAGATTCTTTGGGGATCGCGACATAAGCGAATGCGCCAACAGCTAACACCATGACCAAGGCCATGACAACAACACGAGAGCGTGAAAAGGCAGCGTCAATAATACTGATCATCAGTTGACCTCACCAGCAGAAGGCGTGACAGTTTCGCCAATATTAACAAAGCCTTGCCCAACCGTGATAATGTCGACGGTGTCTGGCAATCCGGTAACCCAGATGCCGTCAATTTGGGCTTTGACAACCTCATCAATGGGGTGAAAAACCACAACGTTTTCATTATCAACAGTTTTAACCCCAGGCACTCCATCGGTGTTTAGCGACACGATTGAAGGTGATAAAAAATGTGCGGTGACTTTGCCTGTGGGAATAATCACTTCGGCAGAAATTCCTGCTGGGATCGCACTGTCCTGGTTGGCCACTTCGATCTCAGTTAAAAATGTGCGGGTTTCAGATGAAGCAGAGGTTCCAACGAACGTCACTGTGCCAATCCGTTCCTCGCCGGTGATAAACAAAACGTTGGCAGGTTGACCGACATCAAGGCGAGTTAGGGATTGCTGAGGAACTTGTATAGCGACGGTCAGTGGGGTGATATCCACCAGCCGGCCCACTTCGGCGCCCCCTGATACGAATTCGCCTGCGTCAAGTTCAAGGGTCTCAATGCGCCCATCAAACGGGGCTGTTATCGTTAGCGCCTCGGCATTTTGCTCGACTGCGATAACCTGCGCCTGTGCCGAGGCCAAACTTGCCCGAGCTTGCGCCACCCGATCTTGTGTCGCAACGCCCCGCTCCAACAATTGTTGAGCATTATCAAACTCGCGCTTGGCCCGCGCCAGTTCCTCCGCTGCCCGATTTGCGTCTGCTTCGTTGCTAGAACGGTCCAGAAGGGCAATGATGTCCCCTGCAGCAACATCCTGGCCCTTGGATACCAGAACCTTTGCCACGTCACCGGAGGTCTCAGCCCTCAGAACCGTATCCCGATCTGGTTGGGCCTGCCCTTCGGCTTGAAAAAATTGCGTTACAGTTTCGGCCGAAGACGTCGTAACGGCAACAGCAACGGGATCAGGCGTTTCACGAACAATGATGGTGGCTTCTTCTTCTGCAGGAAGAAAAAAACCGCTTCCCATCCAGCCAACGATCATCAGGACCAACAGCGCAGCTATCCAAGTGGACCGTGAAGCGCCCCTGTCAGATTTGAACTCAATAACCATTGGATTATTAGCCGCAAGGTTGATATCTTGCTCGTTGCTCTTAGTAATGTTTTGCAGCTGTGTGCGAGCTGGACCACGGTCAGGTTTTGGCTTTAGGTTGATATCATCGCTTGTCATAGTTCTGGTCCTTTAGGAATATGGGTGCCTGCAGCAAACTCGCTTGGCTTAGGCTTCTAAATTCTATTCGCTTTTCCGATGGCAGTATCGGTGGCGGCAGCGCAAGCCGCATCATTGGACAGGGCTTTACGTCTATTGGCGGTAAGTGCGCGTCAACGGCCGGTGGGCTATCATCCGCGCCTTCACGTGGGAGTGCATTGGTTACTGGTGATAGGTGTGCCATGTGGCAAAAAAAACTCTTTCAATTCGATCGTTTAGATGGTGTTCAGTCCGCTTTTCGTCAAGTTTGCTCAGATGCCAAGCACAACGACGTTACGTAATATCTGAAACAGACTGGTAGGCGGTAAATTAATTGACCCGCTCAAAGCAGTCTCTGGACTAAATTTATAAACATCACTCATAGTTTCTTTTTTAACATTCTAATTTTACCCCAAATCACAGTGAACTTCGGTTCCACGACCTTTTTGTAAAAATGAGTTTAATTTCGTTTAGTCGATTGCTGGCGTGTTACCTAGGAAACAAAAAACACTAATTATTATGATCATTTACACGGACCATAGAGGTGTCGGGTAATACAGGATTGCTACAGGAAACGTTACCCAAGACAGATTTGATTATGACTCTCATAGAACTTATTTCGAAAGGTTAATGAGTTTCAATTTGGATTTTGTCGGGAATATATCTGTAATATTAAGACTAAGCTTAAAAGCAAAGTTGCGGCAAATAAAGTTAAGCTTGATTCGCGTAAAGCAAGTGCCTTGTTAGACTTCTACACACACGTAAATTGCTCAGTTGATAGCTTGTTTATCGCTAAAAAGTGAAAAATGAACCGAAAAATAAAAAGAAATCATGATACTAAAAACCCGATGAAAATCATAAGAAGTGGTCGGGACGGCAAGATTCGAACTTGCGACCTACGGTACCCAAAACCGTCGCGCTACCAGGCTGCGCTACGCCCCGAACAAGCCGGTGTCTAACCAATTGCAATAGGTTTGAAAAGAGCAAACAGCATGGTTTTGTAATAAAATAATCACTCTATCAGGGGGCAGTTCAAAATCTGTTCGTTGGAAATGATCTTATTGTGCGCGTAAGACCCTTCTAAGATCCCAAGCTTTTCCGAAAGGCCACCGTTGATTTCCACAACGTATTGAATATCGTTACCACCAGAAATAACTGTTTGATC
>CAXRCG010000230.1:0-15964 GCA_964228885.1 Pseudomonadales bacterium
GCTGTGGCAAAACTATGGTCAATGCTGTGGCGACGCAGGCATTGGCGACTATGCACTATTCCTGTTTGCTGTCACCAAGGACGAAAAATACCTGAACTATGCAAAGCAAACTGCCCAACACATCGTTAATCAGGGTAATGATACAGAGGGGCTATCCTGGCAAACGGCAGAGCACAGAGACCGCCGCGATTTTCTGGAGACACAAACCGGATATATGCAGGGGGCAGCAGGTATCGCCAGCTTCCTGCTACATATCGACAGCGTGCTGAATCAAAAGCCAGTGAAAATGATTCTGCCCGAGACACCATTCTCGTATCATGAAACAATTTGAAGCGTGGCACGATCATGACACTCAAACCCAACAACCAACACTGATCGTCAATCATGAACCTTAACGCTTATTGGCAAGACTTTATTCAGAGGTTCGACTTCAGCGCTGGTACGCTTAAGGCGGACATCCTGGCCGGCTTGACAGTGTCGTTAGTGGCAATTCCACAATCTCTCGCATACGCGCAATTGGCCGGCGTACCCGCTTACTACGGTCTTTATGCAGCGCTGATTCCGACGATCGTGGGTGCCTTGTTCGGTTCGTCTAATCAGCTGTCAACTGGCCCCGTTGCCATGACATCATTGTTAACCGCAGCCAGTATTGCGCCGCTGGCTGCACAGGGCACAGATTTATTTATATCCTACGTCATTTTACTCGCGTTGATTTCCGGTTTCATCCAGATCGCATTTGGCGTTATGCGTGCCGGCATCATGTTGAACTTTCTCTCTAACCCGGTGTTAATGGGTTTCATCAACGCAGCAGCCATCATTATCGGCTTGTCACAACTACCGACGTTAATGGGTATACCTTTCGCCCAATCAACCCACTTTATGCTCGACATTTCACAGGTGATTCTGCATATCGATCAGTTACACATGCCATCCCTCGGTTTTGGGCTCGTTGCTATTTTGCTATTAGTTGGCTTTAAACAATGGGCACCCGGGTTGCCAGGCGTTCTCGTCACCGTTGTGGTGCTCACCTTTACCAGCTTTCTCATAGACTACGCCGGCATGGGCGGCGCGGTGGTCGGGGTGGTACCCGAAGGACTTCCAACCCTCAGCGTGCCTCCCCTAGACTGGCAAGCCACCGTGACACTTTTACCCGCTGCTTTTGTTATCGCCCTGATTAGCTTTATGGAAGCCATGTCCAGTTGCAAAGTCATCTCAATCAAAACCAGGCAACCCTGGGATGAAAACAAGGAATTGATCGGTCAAGGGCTGGCAAAGGTTGCTGCCGCATTTTGCCAATCGATGCCCGTCAGCGGCTCGTTTTCACGTTCAGCGCTAAACCTGGCGTCAGAAGCAAAAACACCTTTGGCCTCGATTATCTCCGCGCTCTTCGTTTTAATCACATTGCTCTTCTTCACTCCGCTGCTGCATCACCTACCCAAACCTGTACTCGCTGCGGTTATCATGGTAGCGGTGCTCAACCTGGTGAATTTCCAATCAATAAGAAATGCCTGGCTCGCGAGCAAAGACGACGGCGTCGCGGCGCTGCTGACTTTTATCGCAACCCTCGCATTCGCACCCAATATCCAGAACGGTATCCTCACGGGCATTTTACTTTCTCTTGCATTGCTCCTGCTTCGACTGATGCATCCACGCATCGCCGTGCTCGGCCAACACAGCGATACAACGCTTCGAGACGCGGTACTCCACAAGCTACCACCCTTGCATCCTCAATTAGGCGCAATACGTTTCGACGGAGCATTACGCTTTGTCAATGTTTCCTACTTCGAGAACGCGATCCTGAAACTGGAGCGCGAGAACCCTCGCATGGTTTTCATTCTTGTCCAATGCAGTGGCATTAATCAGATTGATGCTTCCGGCATCGAGATGTTGAAAAACCTGTCAGAAAGGCTCGAAAGTAACGGCATTCATCTCGCCTTTAGCTCAGTTAAACACCAGGTCTCAAATGTGATGCAAACCACCGGATTGCTGGACCTAATTGGCAACGATAATATTTTTGCAACGGATAGAGACGCGATTGCAACGCTACGCGACAGACTTGAACAGATAGCGCGGACAACGTCAGCGTAGACAAAAAAAGCGGCTCACAAGTTGTATGCGCCAAGCGCCCCGGCTGGCATCAGACTAAACGAAAAAGCGATTATCATGTTCGTGGATAGTTCATTTTGGCAGCTCACTCATCGCAAGCTTAAAAAAACATTGTGAACTCATCAGCGGCACAATAACTAGTGCTATTATTTGCCACTAACTTATCGCAACACCAGCCAGCCCGAGACCCAAAAAGGACAACACCACAATGTCAGAGAGTGAAAGCATCAAAGTCATCTATGACGGCGCAATCGTCAGGTTAGTACTGAACCGTCCAAAGCAACTCAATGCTTTAAACGACGATATCCGTAAAGTGATCGCTTCCACTTTAAATGACTTAATGGAAAGACCCGATATCCGATTGCTGGTATTGAGCGCCGAAGGAAAATCATTCTGCTCCGGCGCGGACCTCAAAACAACGTCCTATCCCCGAGTTGAGGGGGACTGGTCGACAAGAAGAAATCGAACCGCCACTTGGCAGCGGGTATTGGAGCAGCTGGATAGAATTCCTCAGGTAACCATTGCTTCCATGCAGGGTCATGTTGTGGGAGGTGGCGCACTCCTTGCAACGGCATGCGATTTCAGAGTAATTTCAGAAGATACCATATTCCGCATACCTGAATTAGCGCTAGGTATTCCCAATGTCTGGAACGGAACACCTCTATTAGCAAGGGAAGTTGGATTGCCAACCGCGCGAGACTGGGTGATGACGGCTCGCAAGGTGCTCGCACCAGAGCTGAAACAGAGTGGTTGGGCTCAAAGAGTTGCAGCACAAGACATGCTACCAGTTGAAACCAATCAACTAATTTCGGAACTACTCAACATTCCAGCCGCGTCACTTGCCATGACTAGATCAATGACTTCTGCGCTTGGCAGATCAAGCGCAGGCATGGCCATGGGTTGGGCAGACGCAGACTTGCAACAATGGGCGTTTACCGAAGATGAATACAAAGAAACGGTTCGCAGTTATTCAAGCAAGATTGGCAGCAAATCGAAGCCGTGATGAACAAGCGCAACTTACCTTGCGCCATAAACCATAAAGGTGAACCTCAGAAAACCTCGACCTCTTTTATGCAAAGGAGTCATTGAGCAAAGCCTAGTGTTTTTCGTCTAATTTCGCTTGTGCCACCATTTTAGCAACATCGGCTAGAAGCGCTTTTGCATTATAGACAATGCCACTTTTTATCGTGTATGAGACACCACCAACCCGACCAAGCACGCCCGACTCTCGGTTAAGTTTCATGTGACCAGTACCATACAGAAGTTTAAAATTTGCAACAGGATTACCCTGTACCAAGACGATATCTGCTTGTTTGCCCGGTGTTATCGAGCCAATCTGATCTTCCATACCAATCAATTCTGCGCCATTTAAAGTCGCTGCCTGAATGACTTCAAGCGGATGAAATCCTGCTTCCTGCAACAACTCAAGCTCTCTTATATAGGCAAAACCAAACAGCTTGAAAATAAATCCCGCGTCAGATCCAGCGGCTACCCGTCCACCACCGTTTTTGTATTCATTGACAAACTGCATCCAGCGCTTGAAATTGTTGCCCCAAGCTACTTCATCAGCGGTCGTCCAATCGAAATGATAAGAACCATGAAGCCTTGGATCCGGCATAAAAAACTTTTGTAACGCTGGTAGCGTATAGGTGGCATGCCATTCTGCATCCCGCGCTCTGATGACATCTCGGTTCGCCTCATAAATGGTAAACGTTGGCACTAGGGTAAAGTCCAGTGCCAGCATCTCTGCCATCACTTTTTGCCAGTGCTGCGATCCGGGTGCTGCCGCTTGCAACCAAAGACGACCCGCTTCGGCAAAACGCCACTGCTCATCAGCATAGTTGTATTCGGGCGGATAATGCTGAATTGTCCTGTCTGTAAACAGCGCTTCAGGCAATCCATACCAGTGCTCCATCGAATCCAATCCCGCTCGGGCACTGTCGAGCGCATTAACATGATAAACACCGTTCTGGTCATGGTGACTAGCCGTGCCAATGCCCAGTTTTTTCGCTTCATCGTAGACAGCCACCAAGGCTTCGCGGGTCCCACCCCTCAGCTTGACGCCCTGAGCCCCATTCTTTTTTACCGCTCTTACCCACTTACGTGCAGCCTTTTCCCCTACAATCTGACGGCCAGGGAACATCGAGTAAGGAATGATTCGCGGCGCAACAATCTTTCCCTCTTCACTTCGTCTTGCGTGATCCACCGTCCAAGCTAGCCCCATACCCGAACCGACTTCCCTAACAGTTGTAATACCATGAGCAAGCCAAAGCTTAAAAACATATTCAGGTGGCGTCACCGGCCCGGCTAGCCCCTGCCCCGGAGTGCCAATATGCGAGTGAGCATCAATAAATCCCGGCATTGCTGTCATGCCTGCGGCATCTATGCGACGAATACCGTCAGAGACTGTGCTACTTTCCGTCGACAGGGACCCTCTTGAAGCGCGTATCGAGACGATTTTGTCCTCAACAATGTTGATATCGACAGGACCACGAGGTGGAGAACCGAGACCATCGACCAACATGACGTTTTCAATCCGCAGCTGCCGATAAGGACCCCCGCCTTCGTCATCACCTCGACTAGGTGCCGGATCTGGAATCTTGATGCCATATTTGGCAACGGACTCTGCACCTTCTTCTCCCGGATTCGCCGCCTGTGGAGAGCTACAGAATAGCAAAATCGACAAGGTCGCTAGGCACAGCCGTCTACCCGGATTGCCTGTCTTTTTTCTTTTTTTACTTATCATGTCCCAGAATTTCCTTGGGCTGAATGCCCTTTGAACTTCTTTTCAACACTATATATCCAGCGGATTGCCGAACGTATCGTTAAAGGCCATCTCAGTCAGCGGTCTTCTAGTGATTTCACCATGCCCTCCTAGTACAGGATAGCCTAGTGGCACAAAAGCCGCGGTGTGCCATTCGTCCGGAATCTCCAGCAGATTTTTTATCGCTGGCTCTTCGATACACAACAGGGTTGTTAGCACACAACCTAAACCTTCCGTTCTCGCCGCTAACAACAAATTCTGAACCGCGGGATAGATTGACCCACCACCAACCACGCTTTGTCGCGGCAAGCCTGCATCGGTCACAGTAATGTGGGCAAAATCAAAACAGAACACACAAATTACAGGCGCCTCATGCATATGATTCGCGAGGTACGTGCCGGACTCAAGCGCCTTTCGACTACTCAATGCCATCGCATCACTCATTGCAGAGAGATGGGCCTCGTATCCTGGTATATAACTATTCCAGTGGGGACGGTACAGGTCTTCCATACCCTGTTTCAACGCGGCGTCCTGAACCGCTATCATACGCCATGGTTGGTGGTTACCACCCGTTGGCGCCCAGGTCGCAGCGGTTAAGACCCGTCGAAGTACATCGGAGGGAATAGGATCGGGTCTGATTCTTCTCACTGCCCGCAGGGTAGACATAGCGTCATAGATATCCATAGCAACTCCTTACACATGAATTAAGGGATTCTGAAGCAATCGTAGCTTGAACGCTAATCCAGCTTACAACTAGGGATGCATCCCAATCAGCCTAATCAATCTTTGCTCGTCTGCAGGCATGTGTCAGAATGGTTCATTTTCAATGCGTTGGCACTTCCGCATGATGCAGTTGTTTTCGTCTGCCTCACGATGATCAATATTCTCCCGCATGCCGCTGGCCTGAAACCTCGAGAGTGATTTAGCGTGCATGAATCTGTTGAAATCGAGGAAGTACATCATCGTTCGCCACTTGCCATACCCATAGAGATTTGATCTGAATCAAGCAATGAAACTGATCCTTCTTACAATTCTCTTAATGCTGAATACGCACATTAGTGGCGCGGAGTATGTCGGCGCAGAAGCTTGTGGAGCCTGCCATCAGACTCAACTGAAACAGTGGCGTAAATCCGATCACTTTCACGCAATGCAAATCGCGAACAGCACAAGCGTATTAGGAAATTTTTCAGATGTGAACGTCGAGTTCCACGGTATCAAGACACGTTTTTTCAAACGACAAAATAGCTTCTTCATCGAAACTCGGGATGAAAACAATGAAGTCAGGGTGCTAAAAGTGTTATACACTTTTGGCCACGATCCATTACAGCAATATCTGGTGGACATTGGATCAGGTAAACTTCAGGCATTTAGTATCGCTTGGGACAGTCGTAGCAAGAAAAATGGTGGTCAACGCTGGTTTCACCTTCAGCCACAGGAAAACATTTCGTCCGAACACCCTTTCTTCTGGCAGGGCCATTTCCAGAACTGGAATAGTCGCTGCGCCGAATGTCACAGTACCGATCTGAAGAAAAACTACGATCCTGAATCAAACAGCTATGACACCGAGTGGTCAGAAATCAACGTCGCCTGCGAAGCCTGCCATGGGCCTGGCTCGGACCATGTCGCGCTTGCGCGTCGTGGCGCTATAGCGATCAACGAGACCGGTTTAACTCGAATAGGAAAACGGACACATTGGCAGTTTGCCGCAGGCGACGCCATTGCCAACCCGCAAAGCGATGTCGATGATTCTGAAATAGACATCTGCGGCAGCTGCCACTCACGCCGGTTGCCCATTGCAAAGCATACGCCCGGCGCCGCCTATCACGATAAAAATATCATTCAACTGTTAAGTCCTGAGCTATATTTTCCAGATGGTCAAATTCAAGACGAAGTGTTTGTTCTCGGCTCGTTTTTGCAAAGCAAGATGTATCAACAAGGCGTACGCTGCACAAATTGCCATAATCCTCATAGTGGCGAAGTCACGATACCTGGCAATGATCTTTGCAGCCAATGCCACATATCAACGACTTATGATGCCCCCGACCACCATGGTCACCAGCAAAACACCGAAGCTAGTAAGTGTGTTAACTGTCATATGCCCGCAAGAACTTACATGGGAGTTGATGATCGCAGAGATCACAGTTTCGTCATACCGAGGCAAACGGCTGAAAGCGACGCGACGCCCTCACCCTGCGCTAACTGCCACACAGCTGAATCCAGCAGCTGGATAAACCAGGGCATCAAGACAATCGCAAAAGACCACTGGTCCCATGCCAACACAAAAAGTCGCAATTTCAATATGCACAGCGTGCGCGGACTCGCTGCATATGCGGCTGACGAGAATCTTGCTCCTATCGTGCGCGCAACACTTATCGAACAGCTCGCAAATTATCCCTCGCGATTTACGCTTGAAGCTGTCACCCAAGCACTCACAAATAAGGATCCCATGATTCGCGGTGCCGCGATTGCAGCCTTAAGATTCTTACCGGCAGTAGATCGCTGGACACTGTTAAAGCCTTTTGCCAATGATGAAAGCAAAACCGTGAGATTTCAGGTCGCGGCCACCATGGCTGATGCGCTACCAGCCCTACCTGAAACAACTAGGGCCCAGTTGGCGAGCCTGATTCGTGAATACACACAGGCACTAAAGATAACCGAGGATAGCCCGGCAACTCAGATGGCGCAGGCGAATCTGGCCATGCAGCAAAATCAACTAGCTGAAGCTGAACGGCACTTTCAGCGCGCGCTTCAAATTTCTCCTGCTTTTGTGCCAGCATTGCTTAACTTTGCAGAATTCCTGCGGGCCACGGGTCGCAATGATGCATCCACACCTCATCTACTCAAAGCCTTATCAGTTGCGCCAGATTCAGCAACCACACAACATGCCTGGGGGTTACACCTTATTCGCCAGCAACGTATCGAGGATGCGCTGCCCTTTTTGAAAAACGCGGCAATTATCGAAGATGCACAGCCTCGGTTTTCTTATGTGTATGCCGTTGCCTTGGATAGTATTGACGCCACGGACCTAGCAATTGAACATCTCAAAGCCTCGGACGAGCGTTGGCCTAATCAAATAGACACACTGAGGACACTGCTCATCTATGCAGACAAACAGAATCAATTGGCTAGCAACATGCAATACCTAAGCAAGCTCTCAGCACTTTCTCCCTCGTCACCTTTGGTCAGAAAGCTGATGCAAAAATACCAGTCCCGTTAAACATTTGAGTGCCTACGGAAATGCTGTTTATAATCCTCGGCACTTAAATTTTCCTTCACCGATCACGCAAGGTACAACTCACTATGTCTAACCCTGAGGGCGCGCTAAGCGGCGTCCGCATTATCGATCTGACTGATGAACGCGGCATTTACGGTGCTAAACTCCTTGCCGACCTCGGCGCTGATGTCGTAAGGCCCGAGCCTCCAGCGGGTGACCCTTTGAGGTCTAGAGGACCAAGACTGGCCGCGGCACCAGAAGATCAGCAATCACTATGGTTTGCATTTTTTGCTTCCAGCCGTCGTTTTTTTACCCTTGACCTGTCTACTGCCGAGGGTAACAACCAGCTTCAATCGCTGCTTGAACGCGCTTCGATTGTATTAACCTGCAAAGATGCCTTTGGTGTTAACGAAGCAAAACTGGATGAGGCGCTGGCAAAGCGTCCCGAGCTCATCGTCATTGACGTGACTTCCTTTGGCAACCAAGGACCTTGGGCAAATTACGTTTCATCGGACCTCGTTGATGGCGCCTTGGGTGGTGCAGCAGCGACAACCGGAGACGCTGACACTGCGCCACTCAAGTTTTTCGGTGAATTAAATTACATGACATCGGGCGCCTACACAGCCATTGCCGCGCTGTCAGCACTACACCACACAAGAACTACCGGTGAGGGCCAACGCGTCAATGTACCGGTACAACAGTGTATTGCCTCGTGCCTTGAACACGTGCTTATGTTTTATTCATACAATGAGCAATTCGCCTCAAGCAACGGACCCATCTTGCCGCGACGGGGCAGTTTACACTGGTCCAACGCTTATCAGGTCATGCAAGCAAAAGGCGGGTCGATCATGATTACACCCACCCCTAATATAGAGGCACAACTCACTTGGCTGATAGAAGAGGATGCTTTTGAGGATTTGCTTGACCCCATGTATATGGAGCCTGAAAACGTTCAACTCCTTATCCAAAGAATCATGGAAGTGCTAACCAAATGGGCCGGAGAGAAGGACGTCGAAGCACTCTTTTTAGCCGCACAGGAACGGCACTCGCCCTATGGCTGGGTACTTCCGATAGAAAAGGTCGCAGATAATCCTCAGCTAGCGTTCAGGGAATGGTGGCAGGATTATAAAATCGGAGCAGAGACAATCAAAGGCCCCGGAGCTCCCTATCACTTGAGTGAAAACCCTTGGCAACTGAAACATCATGGCCATTTGGATGATAATACGGACGATATTCTGAAGGAAATCGGCTGGACAGACGCTCGAGGTAACCAATCATGAGCAGACCTCTTGATGGCATTCGAATACTCGATTTTACCCACGTGCTTGCGGGCCCCTTTGCTACCCGCATACTAGGAGACATGGGCGCGGACGTGGTCAAAGTAAATTCAATAGATCGCGCAACCGGCGTCAACCTTGCAACTCATCCCTACTTCTTGCAATTCAATCGTAGCAAGCGCTCTCTCGCCTTAGATATGGCTCAAGAGTCAAGCCGTGCACTCAGCCGGAAGCTCTGCGATGAAGCTGACATCGTCATTAACAACTTTTCCGTTGGTGTACTAAAAAGATGGGGCATTGATTTCGACACAGTAGCAGAAACCAATGCAGGCGCAATCTATGCTGAAATGTCTGGCATGGGAGACACAGGCCCATGGTCAAAGTTTGTAACTTACGCGCCGACGATCCATGCTCTATCGGGACTCACACACCTGAACGGCGTACCAGGACGAGAAGATATTGGCCTGGGTTTTTCTTACAACGACCATCAAGCAGGTTTACATGCCGTTGTCGCAATTTTAGCCGCGCTAGAAGCCCGCAACCGAACGGGCAAAGGGCAACGAATCGACATGTCCCAGTTCGAGGTTGGGGTTAACTTCTCGGGCCCCTCATTACTCGACTGGTTTGCTAACGGCAATGCAGCAAGACCGACTGGAAACAAGCTACCCTACGATCATGCGGCACCTCACAATTGCTACAAATGTGCGGACACAATCGATGACAGTATTGAAAACGAACGCTGGGTCGCCATTGCCTGCATGGACGAAAATCAATGGCAGGCTTTCAAAAAAGTCATGGGCAATCCTGACTGGGCGAACAGACCGCAATACAACAGTGCTGCCGAAAGAGTCAACGCAACCAATGAGCTCGATCAGGCGATATCCGCGTGGACTCAGGATCTTGACGCCGCGGAAGTGATGGAACAGTGCCAGCGTGCCGGTGTGCCAGCGGGGATTGTGCAAAATGGCGTGGACCTGATAGAGAACGATCCACAATTAGCAGCATATGATTTCTTTCAAACCATGGACGGCGAGCATCCGGAATATGGCAGCATGATCGGAGACCGACTGCCGCTGTATTTTAGTGCAACGCCGTGTGATGACTATCCACGCACACGAGAACTTGGCGAAGACAACGCTTCTGTTTTAGCAGATTGGCTTCAAATGTCACCTGAGGAATATCAAGCAAAAAACGAAAGCGGTATTTTCAGATAACCCCCTTTATAACCCTGATGTGCAAATGACGGATACAGATATGAAATCAAAGCTCGGCTCTTGGCGTTCTCCGATCACTAGCGAACTGATAGTCGCTGACACCATTGGGATCTCTTCTTCTAGCTGGCATCAAGGTGCTTTGTTCTGGGTTGAATCTCGTCCTCAGGAAGCAGGCCGCAACGTGCTAGTAAGACGAAATGAAGATGGCACCGAAAGAGAGATTAACCCTGCGCCTTACAACATTCGTACCCGTGTTCATGAATATGGCGGTGGCGCGTGGCTACTGTATGAAGGTGCTCTGTACTTTTCCAACTTCGCCGATCAGCAGATTTATGTTCAATCACTCGATGATGACACACCTTCACAACTTACGAATGTGGAGGGTTTACGCTTTGCTAACGGTTGTATTGATGCGAAAAGAAACAGAATGATCTGCGTGATTGAAGACCACCGCGCTGAAGGCGGTGCGGAAAATTATCTCGGCGCTGTCGATCTTGAATCTGGAAGTATCTCCGTTCTTACTCACGGGCACGACTTTTATTCATCACCCGCTATCAGCCCCAACGGTGAAAGAATCACTTTCATGAGCTGGAACCATCCAGACATGCCTTGGGATGAGACAGTCATTTGGACCTCAGATCTGACTGAAAATGGCGCGTTGTCGGAACCTGTCAAGGTCGCCGGAGGTAAAAAGGGAACACAGAAAATATCGGCCCAACAACCAATTTTCTCCCCCTCTGGTGACTTGTTTTTCATTTCTGACGAATCCGGTTGGTGGAACATTTACCGTCAGGGTACAAACGAGAGCATATGCCCCATGGAGGCTGAATTTGGCGGTCCTCATTGGATATTTGGCATGCACTCCTACGACTTCCTCAGCGCTAGCCGGCTTGTATGCAACTACGGTACGGACAATGTAAGTCGTTTAGCAACACTAGACATTGCGTCAGGTGTGCTTGAGGACATCCCTTTGCCTTATACTGATCTGGGCGGCATATCGCTTAATGGCGAGACATTGACTACAGTCGCGGCTTCACCAGTTACATTTCCCGAGTTGATCACCGTCGATCTGAATCAAGGAAGTCATCAGATTTTCAAACAATCAACCACACGGACGCTTGATCAAGGGTACTTTTCAGTGCCGGAAACAATTTCATTTCCAACAGCTAGCGATCAAATCGCACATGGCTTCTATTATCCGCCTGCAAATAAGGACTACCAAGCCACTGACGAGGAAGCGCCACCGCTCGTTGTCATGATGCACGGAGGCCCTACCGGTGCAACGCATAGTGTACTGAATCTGAAAACGCAATTCTGGACCAGCCGCGGCTTTGCTGTCCTTGACCTAAATTATCGAGGTTCAACCGGTTATGGACGCGACTATCGCGACAGACTTTTCAAACGATGGGGCATTGTTGATGTTGAAGATGCAGACTATGGTGCTAGATATTTAGTGCAACAAGGAAAAGCTGATGGCGACCGGCTAGCAATTCGCGGCGGCAGCGCTGGAGGGTACACGACGCTTTCAGCACTCACTTTTACTAATACATTTAAAGCCGGAGCCAGTCACTTCGGCGTGGGCGACCTCGAAGCCCTTGCCAAAGACACACATAAATTCGAAGCCCGCTATCTTGACAGCATGATTGGTGCCTATCCGCAAGAAATCGAAACCTATGAGGCGAGATCTCCGATAAACCACGTTGATCAGATGGCCAGCCCCTGCATCTTTTTTCAAGGCCTAGAAGACAAAGTCGTCCCTCCAAATCAGGCAGAGACAATGGTTGCAGCGCTAACTGAAAAAGGGGTGCCTGTCGCCTATGTACCCTTTGAAGGGGAACAACACGGGTTTCGTATCGCTGAGAATATCAAGCGATGTCTTGATCTCGAATTATACTTTTATGGTCGCGTATTTGGTTTTAACCCAGCGGATGATATTGAACCCATTGTAATCATAAATCTCGATTAGTATTAAAAATCAAGGTGTGCTTTAGTTCAGAGTGATTCGGAAACACGGTAATCAAAATAAGGAAATTCTCTCCCCTGCGGATACTTCGGAGACGCAAGTCTGGGGCCAGCTTTTGACGAGACCCAGAAGGCAGAAAAAGTACTTTGCCTCGGAAAGTTGGCCTGCGAAAGGCCGCTCAACGGTTAGAACGTACTGGACACGCTTCATCTTTGAACCCGTATATACGCAGTGCGACTGGCACGCGCAATCAATGCCGACATGATCGACAAAAACCAACTGATTTTGCAGATCATTGCTGACCTAAACGCCGCTATTAATACAGCGCTGGCTGCCGCAGACGATGCGCGGACGACCGCAACTAACAAGGAAAACGTTGCCGAAAACCGATACGACACATTGGGACTCGAGGCTGCATATCTTGCCCATGGACAATCAGAGCGGGTGATGCAGCTCAACGCAGCCCTCGAAGCATTTGAGAACCTAATTGTAGAGCCTAACAATCACTCCGTTGTCATGATTGGCTCGCTAGTCACGCTGCTAGATGATTCCAACGCTCAACGTGACGTATTCATTGGACCCACTGCTGGGGGACAGGTCATCAATTTTGCAAGCATGCAGATCACAATCATTACTCAGCAATCCCCCTTGGGTTGCGCATTATCCGGAGCAACTTGCGAAGATGAAATTTCCGCCGAAATTGCGGGCAAACGGGTAAATTACACAATTACTTCACTTTGTTAATAACTGCCCGCTATCGCTGCGATATCTTTTGACAAATGATCTGGCGGCAATAACTGATAATGATATATTAGCTGCTGATGCAATTTTCCAATAACCTGATCTTCAAAACAAAATACAAAGAGCAATGACAATGAATGAATTCGACTTAACAGGCAAAGTAGCCGTCGTCACTGGCGGGGGACAAGGGATTGGTGAAGGCATCGCTAAAAGTATGGCAGGCGCTGGCGCAGCAGTCATCGTCGCATCACGATCAAAGGACAAAATCGAACGTGTTACCGAAGAGATCCGAACCGCTGGCGGTAAGGCGCTAGCAGTGCCTGCGGACGTCACAGACCGCAGCGCGCTGATCAATCTGGCGGAAACCGCCATCAGCGAATTCGGCGGCCTTCATTGCTGGGTAAACAACGCTGGCGGATCGCCCGTGAGGACGGCATTGAGCGAGCTCCCCGACGAAGAGTGGGACGCATGTCTTGATCTTAATCTAACCGCAGTTTGGAAAGGTTCCGTAGTCGCATTTGAGCATATGCAGGCGGGGGGAAGCATTATTCAAATTTCTTCACCGGCGGGCGATCGCGCCGTTCCGGGCAGTGGGCACTATGGCGCGGCCAAAGCAGCAGTCAATAGTTTAACAAAAACGCTGTCGCTGGAATTTGCCCCCAACGTCACCGTCAACGGTATTTCACCGGGATATATTCCCACCGAGGTGATGATGACAGCACTACAAACCGACGAAGAAGCATTGGCGGAAATGGCGCAAGCGCGTATTCCTCTAAAGCGTCTCGGCAAACCCAAAGATATAGGCTCTGCTGCTATTTACCTAGCCAGCGAGGCAGGCAGTTGGGTAACCGGTCAAACGTTAATCGTTGCCGGCGGAATTTGACCCAATCAGCGAGCACCGAGCACGATAATGGGGGTATTTGAAGCAATCGCTACCTTGGTAACCCCAATTTGGGTTGTCTATAAAATTAACGATTTCTAAGGTCAAATTTGCAACGGTTGAGTAAGGTGAAATAATTTTGATGATCGCGATCACTATCTCCTCGTTTTAAATCTCTTATTCGCTCGACGTCGCTAACGCGCAAGCAACTATTAAGTACTTGTTTTAAACGCCAACATTGCATGCTATATTGGGACCATTAATCCCAATAGTTTTGTTAAAGTGTCTAAACAAAATATAGCAACCAACGACAAACCCAAACTGGATGGCCGCAATCTGCGCGCAGAGAAAAACCGAAAGCTGGTTGCTGAGGCATTCTTGAAGTTGCTGATGGACGGAGAAAGCCATCCCACTGCGCAAATGATCTCAAAACGGTCCGGCGTGTCGACAAGTACTTTGTTTCGCCTTTATGAAGATTTAGAAGCCATTCATATCGCAGTATTAACCGATCGAGTCGAGCAGCTACGGGAGTATTTTGTGGATGTTCCCATCCAGCTACCATTGAGTGAGCGCGTTAGGCAACTTGTGAAGTTGCGATCAAACTTTTACGAAAAAGTAAGTAACGTGAGGCGTTACGCGGTGGCTCGCAGGAGCGTTTCGAAATTACTTGATAACCTCCTTAGCAAAAACGAGAAATGGTTTTATTCTCAGGTCCGGCGGCTGTTTGCTGCCGAAATGTCTGAATTAGAACAAGCTGCTGATGTGTTACTCGGTATTGATAATATGACTAGTTGGGAAAGCTGGGAGCGGTTACGTACAGTCCAGAAACTGCCTGTGAAACGAGCGAAAGCGGTGGTTGAATGCACTCTAATGAAATTGTTGGGATAAGAGTCTAGCTTGACTGATGAGTCGGTTCTGAGCATTGTGTTTATAAGGTTTAGCATTAGCGAGATTGAGAGAGGGGGGAGAAGCAAGTGGCAGTAACAGATAGCAGCGACGCCTATGACTTTGATGCCGACGTGTTGCGAGATAAGTACCGCGTAGAACGAGATAAGCGAGTTCGTGATGATGGTAACGATCAATACATCGAAGTGAAGGGAGACTTCTCACACTATGTTGACGACCCGTATGTCGAGCAGGGCTTTGATCGTGAAGCGCTTACCGAAGAGCTCGAAGTGGTGGTTATTGGCGGTGGCTTTGGCGGCATGCTAGCAGCAGCAAGATTAATCGAGCAAGGCATCACAGATATAAAAATCATAGAGAAAGGCGGTGGCTTTGGCGGCACCTGGTATTGGAATCGTTACCCGGGTGCCTCTTGCGATATTGAGTCCTATGTCTACTTACCGATGCTCGAAGAAACCGGTTTTGTGCCCCGTCAAAAATACACTGATGCGCCTGAGACGTTAGCATATTGCCAGGTGCTCGCAGAGAAGTTTGGTCTGAATGATTTAGCTTTGATGCAAACAGAAGTTATCTCTACAGAATGGAACGAAACAACACGCCGCTGGACTGTCACGACGAATCGTCAAGATAATTTAAAAGCACGATATGTTGTTCATTCGAACGGTCCATTAAACCGACCGAAGCTACCAGCAATAAAAGGCATTGGTGATTACAAAGGTCACACCTTTCACACCAGCCGGTGGGACTATGACTATACCGGCGGTAACTCTCATGGCGGCCTAGATAAGTTGGCCGACAAACGAATCGCAATTATAGGCACAGGGGCAACCGCTGTTCAGTGTGTCCCCCATTTCGGCGAAGGCGCCACAGAACTGTTCGTCTTTCAAAGAACCCCTTCCTCC
>CAXRCG010000231.1:0-45782 GCA_964228885.1 Pseudomonadales bacterium
CTACCAAAATGACAACCGGAATGACTGTCCAGATAATTTCAAGCTTTGTACTGTGATGAAAATCCGCCGGCTTAACACCCAACGACTTTCGATGCATCAGCATTGAAAGGATCATCACCCCGAATACCAGCACTCCTATCACCACACAGACCCAAAAAATGATCATATGAAGCGAATACACGTCACGGCTAATCGCCGTCACACCTTCCCGCATATTTACTGTCCAATCTGCATGTGCCCAGCTACTGGACAGCAGCAATGACAAAGCAACTAGCCAATTCCCTTGCTTCGCTTTCTTCATCCGAAGAACTCCACTTTTCAAATAATAATTTACAAACGATTGTTGCCGGGTCTATTTAATGCCTTCAATTTTTCATTGAAACCCACTCAGATCGGGACCCAACAATAAAGACCGCAGACTGCGGCCAGATTGAAACCTTGCTAATCTATGCGCTTTAGCCTTAACGCAAACTAACGATAGCTTAGGCTTTGGTACGATGCTTGTTTTGACCCTTTCTTTTCCCTGCTGAATCGACCCGAAAATTGATTCAACACCATGCTTATTGCAAAAAAAATGACCCTGGTCAAAAACCGCGCCAATTATAGCAGCGCTCACTTTATTCTCAACCTCGAAAACTTTAAATTTCAAGGCTTTCCGTAAACAAACTCTGGCAAAGCTTTTCTTTACCAGCAATTGGAATAACCTTTCGAGTGACATGATACGAAGCAATTGTAAAAGCAGACCTCCAGCAAATAACGAATTCGCAAATTCACTGTAACTGACGTCCTCCAAATAACGATGGCGAAAGTCAATTTACGCCACTTCGAAGGGCACGAGCCTAGTCAAAAAGACCGCATAGGGCATCCTATGTCAGCGATTACAAAGATTAGCAATTACAACGAGAAGTCTGATACATATCTTATCAATCAAACGCGATAAAATAGCTTCGCTGGCAATCTGGGATAAAGGTCAGGGCATCACCAGCCTTTTCATCGCTGATTTTGTGCTCAACGACATCAATTGAACATCCTTGTTAATATCAGAGAGATAGCTTAGGAAATCTAAATATTTCACCCTCAGTTAATCATGCAATAGATTTCGTCTCAGGCTACCTCGACGAGGCCTTGAGAAACGGGTCAACCCTCAAGGATATTAACGACTTACTATTACTTGGGTAATTTCACTGGTGACCAGTCACCTCCCTCACCTGATTTGATATCTGCTGGGGCTTTTTTCGTCACCACATCCTCAATCGCTTCAATAAAATCACAGGCAACACAACCCCTTTCTCTTTGCTCAGATGCTACCCCTGTGTCAGAAGTTCTCACGCTGCGAGTTTGCGTGAACACTTTATCCACTTCTCCGCACTTCGGACATGTTGCATCCGCGATGAACCTTCTGCGGCTAACGCTAGTTGACAACTTCGTCACCTGTCAGAGGCTCAGGCAACGATGCCATCTTGCTTTAACAAAGCCTCAACCTCAGGCTCGCGACCCATAAATGAGACAAACATGTCCATCGGATCAACTGAACCACCCTGTTCGAGTACGGAAACCAGAAATTGCTCACCCGTTTGCCGATTAAAGATACCGTCCTGTTCGAACCTGGAAAAGGCATCTGCAGACAGCACTTCGGCCCATTTATAACTGTAATATCCTGCTGCATATCCACCACCAAAGATATGCCCAAACCCGTGTTGAAATCGGTTGAAATCCGGCGTTGGAACAACTGACACCTTGCGCCTCACACTATCCAGCACTTCCTGTATTTGATCTGGGACCGTCGGGTCAAACTCCGCGTGAAGGCGAAAGTCAAACAAAGAAAATTCAAGCTGTCTTACCATTGACATGGCAGATTGAAAGTTTTTCCCTGCCAACATTTTCGCCAACATCTCTTTGGGCAAAACTTCTCCGGATTCATAGTGCCCCGAAATAAATCCCAGCGCCTCTTCTTGCCAACACCAGTTCTCCATGAACTGGCTCGGTAATTCGACAGCATCCCATGCAACACCATTAATCCCTGATACACCAGCAGCAGATACTTTCGTCAGCATATGGTGCAATCCATGTCCGAATTCATGAAAAAGCGTCACAACCTGGTCATGGGTAAGCAGGGCAGGTGCGTCTCCTACAGGCCCAGTAAAATTACAAGTCAGATAAGCAACCGGTAATTGAATGGAAGAATCCTGTTCACCCGCAGCTTTGATCCTCCTTCGCACTCGACATTCATCCATCCAGGCGCCACCTTGTTTATTCGGTCTTGCAAACAAATCTAGATAAAATCTGGCAATGGGTAGACCATCCTTCCTGATGTCGAAAGTCTGAACATCCTTGTGCCATGTCACTACGTCAGTCGTAGGCACTACGTCAATGTCATATAAACGACGCACGACTTCATACATACCATCCAAAACAGCGGGCGCTGGGAAATAAGGTCTCAACGCTTCCTCGGAAATATCAAACGTTTGCTCTTTGAGCTTTTCCGAATAAAAAGTGACATCCCAAGCTTGCAATTCAATTTTTCCGTAACGCTGTCGAGCAAACTCAGATAGCTCTTCAAACTGAGCCGTCGCGACCGAGACAGATTTTGAAGCAAGATCTTCCAAAAATGCAATTACCTGATCAGTACTCTGTGCCATTTTTTTTGCAATCGAATATTCGGCATAGTTACCAAAACCTAGTAACTCGGACATCTCCTTTCGCAACAACAAAATTTCCTGCATCACAGATGTATTATCCCACTCTCCAGCATTGGGGCCTTGATCCGAAGCTCGTGTTACGTAAGCTTCATATATTTCCCTGCGGAAGGATTCATTTTCACAATAGGTCATCACCGGCAAATAACTTGGAAACTCAAGCGTAAAGACATAGCCTTTTTCGCCTCTCTGCTTTGCCGTCTGACTGGCTAGCTGCAAAGCGGTTTCGGGTAATCCCTGAAGCTCACTGCTGTCATCAAACTGTCTAGACCAAGCCATCGTTGAATCGAGCACGTTGTCGCTGAACTTACTGGAGAGCTCCGACAGCCGTTTCGAGATTTCTGAAAAACGTTGCTGTTCTTGCTTTGGTAAATTAACCCCGGACATCTTGAAATCTCGAATCGCTTGCTCGATAACCATCCGTTGAGCCCGATCAAGCTTATGAAACTCCTCGCTCTCCTGAATCGCCTGATAAGCGGCGTAAAGCATCGGGTTTTGTCCCATTTCGGTCTCGTACTCCGAAATTTTCGGCAAGCAAGCGTTATAAGCATCTCGCAACTCCGTCGAGTTAACTACCGAATTCATATGCGAAACGGGTGAAAACGCTTGATTGAGCACATCGTCGAGGGTTTCGAGTTCAACAACCAGATCTTCGTAGCCGTTTGCACCCGAACTCAATAGGTGACTAACTGCTTCCCTGTTGTCAGCAAGAATTTGGTCAATAGCCGGCACGATATGCTCAGGTTTAATTACATCAAACGGGGGTAATTCGTGTTGTTCCAGTAATGGGTTTTTCATACTACATCCGGATTCTCCGGATCATCATTCGTTTGACCACCGCGGAGTTTGTTAATAACAGGCGCTGAATCCGGACGTTTTCCGAACCAGATTTCAAACGCCAACGCTGCTTGTTCAACTAACATACCGAGACCATCAGCCCGCTCTTTGGCACCTAGGTCCCGGCATAAAGATAAAAAAGGAGTCTCGGTCTTACTGTAAATCAGATCATAACAACATGTGTGCTCACCAATAATCTGCTTAGGAACCAGTATTTCTTGTGTACTCCCACCAGTTTTGGGTAAACCGGCCGATGAACCACTGATCACGAAATCATAATTCGTGGATACATCTGGTGGTTTTACTGCCTGAACTTTACCAGAATATTTTTCGGCTAGCGCCTCGGCCCTTACATGCGTGCGGTTGACAATATGAATATTCGAGGGACCTTGTTTGAGTATTGGTTCAAGAATACCACTGACAGCACCACCGGCGCCTAATACCAGAATTTGCTTTCCTTCAATCGACCACTCCAAATTCTCCGCCATATCCCGCACTAGACCGAGCCCATCGGTATTATGACCGCTGAGTAGCCCCGAGCGCTCGCACTTGATCGTGTTTACCGCCTGCGCCGTGCTGGCATATTGCGATAATCTGTCGGCTAAAGCGCATGCTTCAAATTTAAAAGGGACAGTAATATTGAAACCCAATGCGCCCTGATCAATTAACTTCGCCGCTGCTTCTGTAAAGCCGTCCAAAGGTGCATGCACTTTTTGATAGGTAACAGAAATTCCTGTCTGATCAGCAAACATCTGATGAATTTGTGGTGAAAGACTATGCCCAACCGGATTGCCAATAACCGCCAACAAATTCACAATGTTCCCCCTTGCCGAATCACGGCGCCGGTTGCCAGGTCAACGATCTCACTCGCTCCTTGCCTGCCGCCTAATTGACCTGGCACGATGTAATCAATTTGTTGACCAAAACTTCCGAGAAGCTGCACGCGTGTTTTAGCAGCTGGTCTGCCGGCAACATTTGCTGACGTAGAAACTATAGGTTGACCAACAGATTCACATATCCCTTTCACCGTCGCGTGATTTGTCAATCTAACGGCTACTTTGTGGTGTATACCACTAACCCACAAAGGCACGTTTTCACTCTTTTCGACGAGGTATGTGACACCTTGGCCGGTTGAGTTCTCTAATACCCCCGCTTGCTCGTCTCCCAGAATAATATAGGGTTCTATTTGTTTCAGGCTAGAGCCTATTAATATTAGTCCTTTTTCCCACGAGCGCTTTTTGAGTGCGAGTATTTTCATCGTCGCAGTCTGATTTTCAGGCAGACATCCAAGGCCCCATACGCCTTCCGTTGGATAAGCAATAACATCTCCGGAATGAAGTTTCGTAGCGACGAGTTTGTATTGCCAATCTCTATGACTCATATGCGTACTAATCTACTCAGATTGACAGCCCTTCATTTTTATCTCGGATTACTTGAGCATTATCCAGACGCTCTTGTTTTATCTTCGCGGCAATACTTTCATCGATCATACCTAGCATCTGCGCGGCAAGATAACCGGCGTTCCGAGCTCCGACGGAGCCAATAGCAACGGTCGCCACAGGAATGCCTGGGGGCATTTGAACCATGGAAAGCAACGCATCAACACCTTGCAAAGGACCCGTATCAATTGGAATCCCAATCACCGGGCGTGTTGTGTATGCGGCAACAACACCAGGCAAAGCAGCAGAAAGCCCTGCTCCAGCAATAAACACTGCGCAACCACGATCTTCGGCTTCTACGACAAACTGCTTGGTATCTTCTGGTGTTCTATGAGCAGAATAGATTCTGACCTCATAAGGAATATCAAATTTCTTCAGTATCTGACAGGTTCTCTCCATCACTGGCAGGTCAGAATCTGAACCCATTAGAATCGAGACAAAAGGGGCGGCCATAAGCTCTCCAAATAAAGGTTATTAGAAGGGTCGGCACGGTACCCTAGCCCTTCAAATGTTTCAATCATCTATTCACAATTTCACCCTCACTTGATACAACAACCATTCAATTCATCGCCAGCGACGTCAGTCTCTAGACCAGTTGCTACAAAGTTGATAGCAACCTGCCATCGAGCTAACAAAGCCGATCAATTCAAGCTCAACCAGCGTTTGCAGTACTTCCGACGTGGCCATGCCCGTTTGTTTCACAACTGAATCAATGCTTCGGGGCTCGAGGTCAATCACTTCAAGCACACTTTGCTGGCGCTGATTCAGGCTTGCTGACTCAAGTACTTGGCCCGCATTCTGAAGGACTCTCAAGTCGGGATAGCTCAAACACAGCTCTTCAATGACATCTGCCACGCTACCCGCTAACTGGGCACCTTCTTTCAACAAATGGTGGCACCCTTCGCTTTGCTTGCTCAGCACCGAGCCAGGTACCGCGAAAACACCGCGCCCTTGCTCCATCGCTAAACGAGCCGAAATGAGCGACCCACTGCGCAATCTGGCTTCCATGACGATGGTTCCGCAAGACATCCCAGTGACGATTCTATTACGTTGCGGAAAGTGAGTTGGTGCCGGCCCGATGCCGGGTGGAAATTCCGAAAGCAACAAGCCAGAGGAGGCGATCTCATGCATCAATATCTTATTTTCACTCGGGTATACATGGTCACACCCAGCCCCGAGCACAGCAATCGTGCTACCGCCAACTCCCAGCACACCGCGGTGTGCAGCTGAATCAATGCCCCTTGCCATACCACTAGTCACAACTATTCCACTCTTGCCTATTTCTTCCGCAAATAGCTTTGTAACACCTCGGCCATATTGCGTAGGATTACGCGATCCAACTATTGCTAGTTGAGGTTGTTTTAGTAAATCGAGGTTTCCGTGGGCATACAGCAACAATGGCGGATCAGAGATCTCAGCAAGTTGTGTCGGGTAGTGCGCTGAATCAAGACAGATAAATGCGCGATCAGGTAGCTTCAGCCACGCCATTATGTGTTTCAAATGATCCTGGTTGCGGGATCGATGATGAACCTTGAGCACTTTTTTCAGCTTAGGGGGCAACCTGACCTCGGAGGAATTTTTGGCCACAAGATATGAGTAAATGTGGTCAACGTCTCCGCAGATATCCAAAAGTTGACTGGCGACCAAGGGGTACTGATATAGCAACAAAGAAGTCTGAAGTCTTCGCAGGGTGGTATCTTCTTGCACTGTGGGATCCAGCTGTGACTATAGCCGTTACTCTAACAACCCCTTGCTTATTGGCCTAGAGCCAATGTCCTACGGATTCTTTATACGATCACCTACACTGAGGGGCGTATCCGTATTGAGCACAAGACCGTAGGACATTTTCTCAAAGCTTCTAAACACCATCAACATACCCGCGCGTTTATCCGGCAATTTTACCTTATCGCGCAGATTACGATCACGTACCACGGCACCGCTTTTATAAATCGCCAATACATTCCCTGCTTCGAGACCAAAGTTTGCGCCTTTATTGATCGCAACCACATCATTTCGACCAACCAGACTCACGCCGCCGACCACGGTCATGATCCTGCCATCAAGTGCCTGCTTCGGCGCCGATGGGTAAAATGTTGATTCCACCCGACGCTGTTCCGTGGGCAATAACCTGTCTCCCAAACGTATATCCTCAGAGACGCTATTGACGGTAAACGTAGCTACATTGTTATCACCTAACTCATCGAGGGTGGCAATACCAACCTCTAGTGCTTCATATCCCAAAACTTCGTTGGTAAGCGGATCCCGGTAAACTTCTCCTGGCCTGAATATGCCGTAGACCGTTGTTTCCCTTTTCCAGATGCCACGTCCATAGAAGACATCACCCGGTCCAAATATCAATCGATCGGATTCCCCAGCGAGGATATAAGGGGCGTTAGGTAGGGTTTCTTCCTCGACTATTCTTCCTGTTGTTAACAGATTGGCTATGGCATCTAGGGGTATCGCCGGTATGGCGCTCGCAAGGGACGCTGATCGCACTTGAGGCATTAGCTTTCGATTTCGAACGCCTTGCCGAACAGATTGCGCCGGAGACACTCTTAGCGTCCTGTTTGCATTTCCCCTCTCTAGGCTCAATTGGGGTCGACCCTCAACGTATCGCAGAAAGATTACATCTTTTGGAAAAATAAGGTGAGGGTTTGCAATATGAGGGTTTACCTGCCAGATTTCTGGCCATAACCACGCACTATTAAGAAACATCGATGCAATATCCCAGAGCGTGTCGCCTTCCTGCACAGTGTACTTATCTGGATGACCTTCTTTTAGCACATTATCGGCACCTACCACGCTACCGGAAAATATTAGACCTACTAAAATGGCTAGAAGAAGTTGTTTCTTGGGGCGAATCCCATCGCTAATAAGCGTATAATGTCAGGTCGACCTATCCTCGGCTCAATGTCCTTTTTTCTAAGACTGGTCAAGCGAAAAGCCTTGGGGCAATTTAAGCGAAAACGTCGAATATTTAACATGATCATAATCTTAGTAGCACAGGTTGCTCTCTTATTAGAGGTGAATGACGAAACTGTATGGCGTTATTAGATATTTTAGAATTCCCAGATGCGAGATTACGCACTAAAGCAAAGCCCGTGCAACAAGTAGACGGCCGAATAGCGCAATTGGCCGACGATATGCTGGAAACCATGTACGCTGCTCCTGGGATAGGGCTTGCGGCTAGTCAGGTCAATGTTCACAAACGATTGATCGTGATCGACGTATCAGAGGACAAGTCCAGTCCGCTGGTTTTAATTAATCCGGAGATTGTGGCCCGAGAGGGAGAAATTGAAACCAACGAAGGTTGTCTTTCTATTCCCGGATTTTATGAGCCGGTCGATCGATTTCTCGCGATCACCGTCGAAGCCGTTGACCGCGAAGGAAACCCGTTCTCTATCGAGGCTGAGGAATTGCTCGCGGTCTGCATACAGCATGAGTTGGATCATTTGGAAGGGAAACTTTTTGTTGATTACCTTTCTTCCACTAAGCGGCAAATCATTCGTAAGAAGCTGCTGAAATTGAAAAAGCAGGGTAGTTAACTTGAAACTCTTATTCGCCGGTACGCCAGAATTTGCCGCGCGGCATCTTAAATGCCTGATCGACAGCGAGCATCAGGTCGTTGGCGTCATCACGCAACCGGATAAGCCTGGAAAGCGGGGTAAAAAGCCAATTCCAAGCGCGGTTAAGGTCCTTGCTTTACAAGAGGGTTTAACGGTTATCCAGCCCAATAAATTGACTGTGGATGATATTTCTCACTACGATGCGCAAGCAATGGTCGTCGTTGCCTACGGCCAGATACTTAGGCCTCCTGTTCTTGAAACACTGCCATTTGGATGCATCAATGTCCACGGCTCAATGTTACCCAGATGGCGAGGTGCTGCTCCTATCCAAAGAGCAATACTCACTGGAGATACGCAGAGCGGGGTCTGCATCATTCAAATGAACAAAGGTCTCGATACTGGTCCTATTTTAGCCAGCCAGTCCTGTGAGATTTCGAAAGAAGATACAAGCGCCACACTCGCCTTAAAACTGGCCAGAATGAGTACCATAATGCTACCCCAGATCCTGTCCAAAGTTGCCCAAGGTAACGTCAAAGCTTTAGATCAAAGCGAAACAGGCATCTGCTATGCCAACAAGATAGATAAATCAGAAGCAGAGATAAATTGGTCGCTTGATAGCGATGAAGTTCTGCGGAACATCCTCGGATTCAATCCTGATCCCATTGCTTTTACTTGGCTAAAAGATCTTCGGGTAAAAATTTGGGAGGCAACCTGCGATGATAAACAGCTAAAGCCCAAACCCGGGTCGGTCGTTTCATTAACAAAAAAGGGGCTTGTCGTCGCTTGTGGAACCGGGAGCATCACTATTACGCGGCTACAACTACCCTTGGGTAAAGGGAGTATTCTGGATGCCGCTGACCTTCTTAACGCTAGAAAAGAGATGTTTTCTCCCGGCACGGTACTAGGTGCAGTCAAAGTGGCTAATTAATGCAAACATATATCTCTTCCATCAGGGTGCTCAACAGTGTCGTTTTTGAAGGAAAATCACTGGATAGCTGTTTTTCAAACAGCGATTCGCCCCTTGCAAAACAGGTTTGCTACGGCGTGCTACGCGACTATTATCGGTTAAGAAACATTGTTGCCAGATTGCTTAAAAAACCACTGCCCGCCAAACACAATGACATTTTCTTATTGTTAATTTCCGGCATTTACAGTGTTGACGCTCTACGAAGGCCCGCTTACACCAGTGTCAATGCCGCTGTTCAATGTGCTGTGACACTCAATAAAAGCTGGGCCAAGGGTTTAATAAACGGCGTCCTCCGCAACTATATTCGCAAAAACAAGGCATTCAACGGCACGGCTAACGCAACACTGGAGGCCAATACCAACCTACCTGACTGGCTCAGTGACAGAATCAACATCGCTTGGCCCGCGCAGGCATTAGAGATTTTCGCCGCCTACAACAGTGAGCCACCAATGACACTAAGAGTGAATGACGACATTAGCAGAGGAGACTTCAGTAAAAAACTTAGTGAAAAACAGATTGAAGGTCATTGGGGTGCACTCTACAAACAAGCATTTTATCTCTCTAAACCGATGCCCGTCGAAGATATACCTGACTTCGACAAAGGCCAGGCAAGTGTCCAAGATGAATCCTCTCAAATGGCGGCTCTGTTGCTCGATCTGGCACCCGGACAAAATGTACTTGATGCCTGTGCAGCACCGGGCGGCAAAAGCTGCCACATGTTACAAGCCTGTCCGGAGATAAAATTAACCGCCATAGACAAAGATGCTGCTAGGCTGCACCGGATTCACTCAAATCTTCAGAGAATAGGTGCTACTGCAACCGTGATTACCTCTGATTTAGAGAATTACCAAACGCCTAACGCGTTTGACAGGATTCTGCTGGACGCCCCCTGTTCTGCTACCGGGATCATCCGTAGACATCCGGATATTAAGTTGCTGCGCAGAGATACGGATATTGTTAAACTTGCCCGAGCCCAGACAAAATTGTTAGCCACCGCCTGGGATCTCCTTAAGGTAGGAGGAAAATTGCTCTACTCAACCTGCTCTATTCTTCCCGAAGAAAACGAGAATATAGTCTCCGATTTCTGCGTTAGTCATCCGAATGCAACAATCCTCGATCTCGCATCCGAGTACAACGCAGATTGGGGCTTGCGAACAACTACCGGTAGGCAGTTATTACCCACAACCGATGCTTACGACGGTTTTTTCTACTCACTCCTGACCAAGAAAGCCCAATGAAGATTCTGATTCTAGGCGCCGGCGAAGTAGGTGGGAATCTTGCGCAAAACCTGACCAAAGAGGCAAGTGATATTACTATTATTGATCACGATGCGGACAGGCTGCGAGAGTTACAGGATAAGTTTGATATAAGAACCATTCGTGGTATGGGTTCACATCCTGATGTGTTAAGACAAGCCGGGGCAGAGGATACTGACATGCTCATCGCGGTGACCAACAGTGATGAAGTAAACATGGTCGCATGTCAGGTTGCCCATACCGTTTTTCATACACCGACGAAGATCGCCCGGATAAGATCCCGGACTTATATGGACACAGGCATCTTTGGCGATACCGCAATGCCGGTAGATTTCCTCGTTAATCCAGAACAAATAGTTACCCATGACATTAGAAGACTGATTGAAAACCCCGGTGCACTTCAAGTCATGGACTTTGCGGCCGGGCAGGTCCAATTGGTTGGGATCAAAGCACACTATGGCGGACCACTTGTCGGCCAAGAACTAAGGTTTCTTAGGCAACACATGCCAACGGTAGATACGCGTGTGGCGGCAATTTTCAGAAAGGACCACCCTCTGATCCCAGAGGGCAAAACAATTATTGAGGCTGATGATGAGGTCTTCTTTATTGCCGCAGCTAACGACATTCAGGCAGTCATGAGCGAACTACGCCAGACAGAAAAACCAACCAAAAGAATCATTATTGCTGGAGGCGGACAAATAGGTCAAGGACTAGCTCATGCCGCAGAGCGACGTTACGGCGTGCGTATTATCGAAAGTAATCGGCAGCGATGTTACGAGCTTTCAGAGTCACTTGATCGCACCATTGTGCTCGCCGGCAATGCCTCTGATAGGGACCTACTACTTGAAGAGAATATTGAGGAAACCGATGTTTTTTGTGCCGTCACAAGTGATGATGAAGCCAACATTATGTCATCTATGCTCGCTAAGAGTCTTGGCGCTAAGAAAGTTATTACCCTGATAAACAATCCTGCGTATGTCGATCTTATTGAGGGTAGCGAAATTGATATCGCGATATCACCACAACAAGCTACACTTGGCAGCATTCTAACACATATTAGAAGGGGCGATGTTGTAAAAGTGCATTCGTTGCGACGCGGTGCAGCTGAAGCCATTGAAGCAATCGCACATGGTGACAAACGCAGTTCTAAAGTAGTTGGTCGAACAATCGAGGAAATTGATCTACCTCAAGGTACAAACATTGGTGCGATTGTTAGAGGAAAAGATGTCATCATCGCTCACGATGATGTTGTAGTTGAGCCGGATGACCATCTGATCCTTTTTTTAGTCGATAGATCACGTATTGCCGACGTAGAAAAACTTTTCCAGGCCCCATTCACCTTCTTCTAGTCCGGTTCCTTCATGCATATTCAAATCGCAGCTCGGATACTTGGCATACTACTGATGATGTTCAGTCTAACTATGCTGCCTCCCGCGTTTATTTCCTGGTTATTTGAAGATGGTGTGAGCACCATATTTATAGACACCTTCGCAATTACTCTTGGTGCAGGTCTTGTATTATGGGTACTGTTCAGAAGAAATATGCAGGAAATGCGTACGAAAGACGGGTTTCTGATTACATTTATGTTCTACATGGCGCTCGGATCTTTTGGCGCAATCCCCCTGGTACAACCGTCAGGAATAGCGCTCTCGTGGCCAGACGCACTATTCGAATCTTTCTCTGGTTTAACCACTACTGGAGCAACCGTTATTACCGGTATTGATGAATTACCCGAATCAATACAGTTCTATCGTCAGCAACTTCAATGGCTAGGTGGGATGGGCATCATCGTACTCGCCGTCGCAATATTACCCATGTTGGGCATCGGTGGTATGCAGCTTTATCGCGCAGAAACACCAGGCCCCGTAAAAGATAGCAAGCTAACGCCAAGAATTAAACAAACGGCATTAGCGCTCTGGTCAATCTATTGCGGCCTGACATTCCTGTGTGCGCTCGCTTATTGGCTCGCAGGGATGACTTGGTTTGACGCTATCTGCCACAGTTTTTCGACTGTTGCCATAGGCGGGTTTTCAACGCATGACGCAAGTATCGGATATTTTGACTCCCCTGCAATCGAGGCAGTTGCTATTTTCTTCATGGTACTCGCAGGGCTGAACTTCGGCTTACATTTTTTCTCTTTCAAAGAGCGATCTATCGTTCACTACTTCAAAGATGATGAAGTACGTTTCTATCTTTCTATCTTGTGTGCTGCATCGCTTGTTGTTGCATTCATCCTTGCAACAACAGGCACCTATCAGTCTTCTGATGCTATCAGGTACGCTGTCTTTGAAGTGGTTTCAATTTTTACCACAACTGGTTTTGCGACTGCGGACTTTACCATGTGGCCAAGTATGGCGCCGTACTTGATTTTCTTCGGGGCATTTACAGGCGCGTGTGCTGGCTCAACAGGAGGCGGTATGAAAGTCATGAGAGTCATGTTGATCTGCAAACAGGGCTTGAGGGAGATTGACAGGCTGATTCACCCTAATGCAATTTTCCCGGTTAAACTCAATCGAAGGCCTGTACCGGGTAATATTATTGAAGCGGTGTGGGGCTTCTTTTCTATCTACGTCATTGTCTTTTTATTCATGCACCTGATGCTGGTCGCAACCGGTATGGACTTCATCACGGCATTCTCAGCAGTAGGCGCCACTATTAATAACCTGGGACCTGGTCTTGGGGACGTTGCATACCATTATGGAAATATTGAAGTCAGCGCCAAGCTGATTCTCTGTTTTGCAATGATGCTTGGGCGTCTAGAAATCTTTACTTTACTCGTGTTGTTTTCACCCATGTTCTGGAGAAAGTAGCGAATCCTGTCTAATGATGCGTCCAGCTATCACCTTCGTAATTGTAAATTCGTAATTTTCCTGCCGGACGTTCACGAAACCTCTTGTACTCCCACTGGTACTGGGCGGGTGCCTCCCTCACACAAGCCTCAACGCTCTTGTTGACGCCTGCCATTGCAACCAAACTATCTTCAGCGTAGACGTCAGCAACAGGTTCTCTAAAACAGACAGCAAATCCGTCATTTGCTGGTAGTCGCTTCAAAAAACAACAAACAATACGCGCACCGGTTTTTTGCTGTAATCGACAGATCAGCCGATCAGTCAAAGCGGGTTCGCCAAAGAAAGGCACAAAATCACCAGTCTCAGGCACTTGATCCGGTAAAATAGTGACCAAACCGCCATCGCCAAGGCACCGATAAAGCCGCGTAATGCCCTTTCTGGTCGTGGGAACCAATTCATTACCGAATCGACCCCGAATCTCCTCCATGATGCTTTGTAACCAGGGTTTATCCGGCGGTTGATATAAACCCGCCATTTCACCAATCGGGTTCATGGCGTAATAGACATTAAACAATTCCCAACTACCTAGGTGAGGCAAAATAACAATGACACCGTCACCCTGAGCATAGGCTTGCTCGAAAAGTTCATTGTTCTCAACGCGGGTAATCCATTGGCTTATTCTGTCGAAGGAACCCATCCACGCGGCTGGAGTTTCCATGACGTTCTTACCCGTATTCTTTAAACTCGCGATAACTAATTCAGTTCTTTCGTCATTACTTAGCTCTGGAAAACAAAGATCTATGTTTGTCCGGGTGACTTTAGAAGCGCGGGTGTCAAACTTCAGATTCATGTATCCAATGAAACTACCGATGACGCCACTCAAACCCCGTGGAAACCAAGAAATTAAGTTCATCAGCCCATAAATCGCTAGGGTTTGTAATCTAACCTTCATATTCAAAAAACCTATCAGGTTCGCAAAGTATGGCAGAAAATTGCTACATCAAAATGACAAATACGACGAGCGCAAAAAAGCGAAGGTCATTGTTGACGCTATCTGTGTGCTGTGTAAATGCATCGCGAATAATTTGACCAATAAAGTTGAAACCCGCTTTCTTGGGGTTTTGCTCATATAAACCGAGAACAGCGCAAAAGCAGGTACTGCTTTACTCGACTCGAACATACGCTCGATTGGGAGGCTTAAATCGCTGGTCATGACAGCGTTCAGCCCTTTAATCAGCTTCTCTACATCTTTTTCTAGTTTCTCCCATGTAATCAAAACGTGGCCATGACAAAGCCGAGCGTCAGCGTAGTTTAACATTGGTCTGCTCTCAGATGTTATTTTACCCTTTCTGAATTTCTCTTCGCATCAGGTATACTAGCGCTCTTTTTTAACCCGGCATCGAGGCAAATGAGCGCGTTGACATTTCAGGACTTAATTCTCAACCTGCAACAGTATTGGGCAAAGCACGGTTGCATAATCATGCAACCCTATGACATGGAAGTAGGGGCTGGTACATTTCATCCCGCTACTTTTCTGAGATCGCTTGGTCCAGAAAACTGGAATGCTGCCTACGTGCAACCTTGCCGTCGACCAACCGATGGCAGATACGGTGACAATCCCAACCGATATCAGTACTACTACCAATTCCAAGTAGTGATGAAGCCATCGCCGGAAAACATTCAGGAATTATATTTAGATTCATTACGCATGCTCGGAATAGATCCCCTAGTGCACGATATAAGGTTCGTTGAGGATAATTGGGAGTCTCCCACCCTTGGCGCATGGGGCTTGGGCTGGGAAGTCTGGATGGATGGCATGGAAATAACCCAATTTACCTATTTTCAACAGGTTGGGGGTCTGGAATGTTATCCCGTGACGGGAGAAATTACCTACGGCCTCGAGCGACTAGCCTTGTACCTGCAGGGCGTAGAAGACTTTCGCCAACTGGTCTGGTCTCAGAATGCTAACCAAACGGTTACCTATGCGGACGTCTTCCACCAATACGAAGTAGAGATGTCAGGCTATAACTTTGATCATTCCAACGTCGAAGCCCTGTTTTCTCAGTTCGAGTTCAATGAGACCGAGGCACTCAGATTATTAGAGGTAGGCCTGCCACTGCCCGCTTATGAATTTGTGATGAAGGCATCACACGTTTTCAATTTGTTGGATGCCAGGCATGCCATTTCTGTTACCGAGCGCCAGCGGTATATTCTGAGAGTACGCACGCTTGCCAGAGCAGTAGCAAAATCCTACTACGAGTCCCGAGAGCGCGCTGGCTTCCCCTTAGCAGACGAGGCTATTCGCAGAGCAGTTTTAGCGGAGGGGCAAAATGTTAAATAAGAATTTACTAATCGAAGTCAGGACCGAGGAGCTGCCGCCCAAAAACCTTAAAAACCTTAGGGATAACTTCGTTGCTGGCATAGAGAGCGGTCTACAAAAACAGGGGCTTGCTCATCTCAATGTTATTGGCTATGCAACACCGAGACGACTCGCAGTCATCGTTGAAGAGCTCGCAGATCGTCAGCCAAATCAACTTGTTGAACGCAGGGGTCCCGCATTGGCTGCGGCACTCGATGAAAATAACAAACCAAGTAAAGCACTTCTTGGGTTCGCCCGTTCTTGCGGCGTAGAGAATATTGATGATTTAGAAAGAAGAACGTCAGAGAAGGGCACTTGGTTCTATTTTACTGAAGAGAAAACCGGAGCGTCAGTCAGCGACCTGGTACCGGCGATCATCGAGCAAACAATTAAAGCCCTACCAATTGAGCGCCGAATGCGTTGGGGTAGTTCTAGATCAGAGTTTGTAAGACCGGTGCAGTCTTTCATCCTGTTATACGGCGATGTGGTCATCCCGATGAACCTACTGGATCATGAAGCTGGAAATCGAACCAGCGGTCACCGTTTCATGAGTGAAGGGGAGGTCGTGATAAAATCAGCTGATAGTTACTCAGCTACACTCAGAAGCCATTCAGTCATCGTTGACTTCGAGGAACGGGTAGAGTCAATAAGAACTCAGATAAGAGAAATAGGAAAAACGTTAGACGCTAATGTTGTCATTGATGAAGGGCTGTTGGAAGAAGTTGCTGCTTTGGTTGAATGGCCGGTTGTACTGTCTGGTAACTTTGACCCAAATTTTCTTACGGTACCTGAAGAAGCGTTAATATCTGCCATGAAAGAACATCAACGATATTTTCACGTTACCGATGCAAACAATAAACTGCTGCCCAGATTTGTTACGGTTTCTAATATAGAGAGCAAAGACCCTAACGCTGTGGTTAAGGGGAACGAACGGGTCATCGCGCCACGGCTCTCAGACGCCGCGTTCTTTTTTAGTCAGGATAAAAAGTCAGATCTAGAATCTATGCTACCCAGACTAAACCAGGTGATTTTCCAGAACAGTCTCGGAACTTACAAACAAAAAGTCGAGCGCATTTCAAAGTTAGCCGGATTGATTGCAGAAAGGCTGGAAGCAGATGTTGAAGCCGCAACCAGAGCCGGAATGCTTTGCAAATCAGACCTAGTCACAGATATGGTCAACGAATTTCCCGACCTTCAAGGGTTGATGGGTGGTTATTACGCCCAGTACGCGGGTGAAACTAACGAGGTTAGTGAGTCGATAGCAGATCACTACCTCCCAATTCAATCCGGCGGTAAATTGCCCCGATCTATTGTCGGCTGTTGTGTATCGATTGCCGACAAACTCGATACGCTTACCGGGCTTTTCGGCATAGGGCAGCCGCCGACCGGTTCTAAAGACCCGTTTGCGCTGCGACGCCAGACGCTCGGAATCATCCGGATGTGCATAGAGAACAATTTTGATATTGATATAAAGCGTCTAGTAAAAGATGCAACCGAGCTGCATCAGAAAGATTTCGAAGCGGATGATGTCTTTACCTATCTTCTGGATAGGCTCGAAACCTGGTATCTGGACCAGGATATAGATGCTTCACTTTTCAATGCTATTCGTCACAGCAAAAAAGGCGTGATCTCATTGGCTCAAAATCATTCCGACTTGCTGGCTTTACAGGAATTTGCTTTGCAGTCCTCCGCACAGGACTTGGTTGCAGCAAATAGACGCGTCGCTAATATATTAAAAAAAGTAGATTTAGATACACTTCCAAGTGTCAATCGCTCACTTTTCGAAACGCCAATTGAAGACCAACTTTATACTGAGGTTGAAACGATTCAATCTAAAATCACAATGACGCCAGAATTTGCAAGTAGATTAGAATTGTTGGGAGAACTACAAGCGAATATTGACCAGTACTTTGAGCTGGTATTAGTAAACTGCGAAGACAGTGAAACAAGAAATAATCGGTTGGCTACTTTGTTATCACTGCGTCAATTGTTTCTAGGTGTCGCTGATTTTTCATTGCTTCAGTTATAGCGATGGTCCCGAATTCGAGAGTAAACCGTTTGGAATAGCAATGTCGAACCGTGGTCTTATAATTCTCGACCGTGATGGAGTCATCAATATTGATTCTCCTCTGTACATAAAATCCGCAGAGGAATTTCAAACCATTCCAGGCAGTATTAACGCGATCGTCCGTCTTTACAAAGCCGGGTTTTCGGTTTATGTCGCGACAAATCAAGCTGGGCTCGCGAAAAGGAAGTTCAACCTAGAGGATTTGACATCTATGCATCAAAAACTCAACTCTCTCGTGGAGAGTAAGGGAGGCAAGATAGAGCAAATCTTCTACTGTCCCCATCATCCAGATGAGCAATGTGCGTGCCGGAAGCCAAAACCTGGCATGTTGTTAAAGATCGCTGAACATGCTGGACGTTCATTGGATCAAGCCGATTTTGTTGGTGACTCTCGCAAAGACATTGAGGCCGCATTGGCTGCTCACGCTAACCCCGTGCTAGTGCTTACCGGCAATGGTAAGCACACACTAAAACACTTGGAAGAAAGTGTACTGACTTTCGAAGATCTTGCAGATTACGCTGATTTTAAACTGGCTAATTGATTAGATATCTAGGTTAGCAACCGCTAGCGCGTTACTCACAATAAACTCCTTCCTTGGTTCAACCTGGTCACCCATTAGCGTCGTAAACAGTTGATCAGCCGCGATTGCATCTTCAACACTCACTCTTAACATTGAGCGTTGTTGAGGATCCATAGTCGTTTCCCACAACTGGTCCGGGTTCATTTCACCCAATCCCTTATAACGCTGCCGACTTTGTCCTCTAAGTGCTTCTTGTTGAAGCCATTGAAGCGCTTCTGCGAAACTGGAGACAACCTTTTCTTTGTCACCTTTTTGCACGATCGCTTGTTCTACAATCAAACTCGCCAGTTTTTCACCGAGCACTAGATAGTCTTCGTAATCCTTGGACTGGAAAAAGTCGAGCGTAAAGACATACTCCCTTGAGACACCATGGTTAACAACTTCCACCTCTGGGTAATACAGATCTCGTTCAGCGTCATGTTTGATATCAAAGTGATATTGCTTCTCTGTCGTATTAAGCAGATCCATCTGGTTCTCAAAGTTAGCAATCCAAGCGCTCACGACGTCTCGATTATTTAATTGTTCTGCAGGTAGCGGATCTGCATAAACAAATTGCTCAAGAACTTCGACCGGAAAGATTCGTTCAAGACGCTTAATGTTTTCCTGGATCCGGTAGTAGCTCTGCGCCAAACTTCGAAACTCCTCTGGCTCAATCAACCGCGACCTATCTTCGCTATCTGGTATCAAACGTGCTTCTTCCATTGATACTTCAAAGATGAAGTCACCCAATTCAGCTTCGTCTTTTATATAACGTTCTGATTTACCGCGTTTCATTTTATATAGCGGTGGCTGGGCAATCATTACGTGTCCGCGCTCAATAAGTTCGGGCATATGACGAAAGAAAAAGGTTAATAGTAATGTCTTGATGTGTGCGCCATCGACATCAGCATCTGTCATTATAATGATGCTGTGGTATCGCAACTTATCGGGATCAAATTCATTTCGGCCAATGCCACAACCTAATGCCGTGATTAATGTGCCTATCTCTGCGGATGAAAGCATTTTGTCGAAGCGGGCTTTTTCAACATTTAGAATTTTACCCTTAAGCGGCAGGATTGCCTGATTCTTGCGGTTTCTACCCTGCTTAGCTGAACCACCCGCTGAATCACCCTCTACTAGATATATTTCAGACAAGGCTGGATCTTTCTCCTGGCAATCCGCCAGCTTGCCAGGTAAACCCGCAATATCCAGCGCGCCCTTGCGGCGTGTCATTTCTCGGGCTTTACGGGCTGCCTCTCGTGCCCTAGCGGCGTCGATCATTTTTTGCACAATGCTTTTTGCTTCAACAGGGTTTTCTAGCAAATAATCTGCGAAGTTGTTTCCCATCTCCTGTTCTACTGCTGTCTTGACCTCGGAGGAAACAAGTTTGTCTTTTGTCTGAGATGAGAACTTCGGGTCAGGTACCTTCACGGATATTACTGCCGTTAGCCCTTCTCTTGCATCATCACCCGTTGTATTAGTCTGCGCTTTCTTACCGAGACCTTCTTTTTCTATATAGGTATTGAGTGAGCGCGTCAGCGCGGTTCGAAAACCCTGCAAATGAGTACCACCATCGCTTTGAGGGATGTTATTGGTATAGGCAAACAGATTTTCTTGGTAGGAATCATTCCATTGCAATGCAACTTCGACGCCGATCCCATCTTCCCTGAAAGCAGAGAAATGAAATATTGGATTAAGTGGTGATTTGTTTTTGTTGAGATACTCGACAAAAGAGCTGAGCCCACCTTCGTACATAAAATTTTCGGTTTTTGCAGTTCTCTCATCTAGGAGTTCTATGGAAATACCAGCGTTTAAAAAGGCTAATTCTCTCAATTTTTTCGCTAGTATTTCATAATGAAACTCGATATTCGTGAACGTGTCTACCGAAGGCCTGAATCTGACTTTTGTGCCGGTTTGTTCTGTATCACCCACGACCTTTAGGTCATTGTCTGGCACGCCATTTCTGTATATTTGTTCCCATATGTGACCATCACGATAGATTGTGAGTGTTAGCTTTTCAGATAAGGCGTTGACAACTGACACACCAACACCGTGCAAACCGCCTGACACCTTATAGTTGCTATCGTCAAATTTTCCGCCAGCGTGAAGGACCGTCATGATGACTTCTGCTGCAGATTTTCCTTCTTCATGTATTTCTGTCGGTATCCCACGCCCGTCATCAGTAACTGTCACTGACTGATCTGGATGAATAGTCACTGTTATTTTGGAACAAAAACCCTCTAGAGCCTCATCAATCGAATTATCAACTAACTCCTGCACCATATGGTGAAGGCCGGTTCCATCATCGGTATCTCCGATATACATACCTGGTCGTTTTTTTACAGCCTCTAGCCCTTTTAGAACCTTGATGCTGCTCGAATCGTAAATATTTTCGTCGCTCATTTAGCCACTCACTCCCTCGTACTCGATAACGCACTAAGTACGCCTTGTTTCACGTGAAACACTTCTGCTTGACACTCATTCCAACTAGCCACCAGCTCCTTTTCATTGATACCAGTCGCCATCACCTGAGCCTTCATTCTTAATAGGTTTTGGCAAAGCAACCTTCTATGATCTAAATCGAGTTCAGATACTAGATCATCAACCAAATAAAGCACGCTTTGACTATTTATTTGCCGCTGTATTTTACCCTGAGTTAGTACCATCGCCCAAGCGAGCATTTTCAATTCACCCCGAGAGCATACCTCGGTTACAGGCTGGCCACTAATCTTTAGCTTTATATCGGCTTTGTGAAACCCAAACTGAGAAAAGCCTCTACGGATATCCCCTTCCAAAGACTGTTCAAACACATTAGCAAGTGCTCTTTCGCTATCCCAACCACGCAAATACTCACAATCAACTTGGCTCCCAAATTCCGTTAATTCGCCTATTAACTGCTGTAGCTCGACAACATATTTATCAAAATATATCTGTCTATATCTGTCAATGGCTTCGGCCGCTTGCACTAGTTTATCTGTCCATACCTTAAGTTCTTGTTTCGGATGGCCACCCTTCAATAATTTATTTCGCTGTTTGAGGCATCTGTTGGCGACATCCCATTCATCAGAGAACGTAGGTTTCACGTGAAACACACCCCAGTTAAGAAACTTTCGCCTCACCTGTGGAGAGCCCAGTAACAAATCGATCGTTTCTGGGCCTAGTACCAATACAGGAAGCAATCTAGCAAGCTCCGACGCTTTAGATATGGGCTCGCCATCTATTCGAATTTCGCGTTTACCCGCTAAACTGCGACTGACACCCGCCCTAATCTCACGGCCGTTATCACCGAGTATGCGTCCAAAAACAACAGATTCACTTTCGCCGTGCGTAACCCGTGGAGAAATTTGATGACTTCTAAAGCTTCGCGCAGTGGCCAAATAATGAATCGCTTCTAGCAGACTAGTTTTGCCACTACCATTTTTACCGACGATAAGGTTAAGCTGAGGTGAGAACGCCAAGCTTGCCTGGGCAATATTTCTAAGATTGGTGATTAAAAGCCTAGTGAGCACAATCCAAGCGGGATCAGAGTTTCATTGGCATGACAACATATAGCGAGTCATCTTCTTCAGGGTGTTCCAGCAATGCACTACTATTGGCATCATGAACAGTAATTTTAACTTTATCACAATCCAGCACGCCCAAAACGTCTTGTAAGTAACCGACGTTAAAACCCACTTCCAAATCGACACCCTCGTAATCAACCGTTACGGTCTCCTCTGCTTCTTCCTGCTCCGGATTATTTGCAGATAGCTTTAGCTGACCAGCGGACAAATTGACTCTTATGCCACGAAACTTTTCATTGGAAAGAATAGCAGTCCTGTTTAACGCCTGTTTAAGCTCCACTTTGTCTGCCATAACGATCTTATCGCCGTTCTTTGGAATCACGCGGTCATAATCAGGGAAACGTCCATCTACCAGCTTTGTTGTCATGGTAAAATTATCCGAGCGCGCGCAAAGATGATTTGCGCCAAAGCTAATCTCAACATCTCCTTCCAGGTCCCCCAACAATCGCTGGAGCTCGAGCACACCCTTCCTTGGCACGATAACTTGCTTCATTTCGCTGTTGCCAGAATCCTGACTAAGGTTGCTTGAAGCCAATCGATGGCCATCTGTCGCCACGCTACGGATATAACCGTCGCCAAGCTCTAGTAACATACCATTGAGAAAATAGCGGACGTCTTGCTGGGCCATCGCGAAGGCCGTTTTATCGAGTAATTTTTTGAATGCTTTACTATCAATTTTTGTCGTAATTTCAACGGCCGACTTATCGACCGAAGGAAAATCAGCTGCAGGTAACGTTGACAGATTGGACTTAAAACGACCAGATCTTATCAAGAGCCTCGACTCAACCAGCTCAAAGTCGACAGTTGCCTTGTCAGGCAACTCTTTACAGATATCAAGCAACTTTCTCGCTGGCACCGTAATCTCGCCAGCGTCTGCACTCTCTGTACTCACCTGACCAATAAGCTCAACTTCAAGATCCGTACCTGTTAATGAGACACTGCCTTCACCTACCTGAATTAGCACGTTAGACAGCACAGGTAGTGTTTGGCGCCGCTCTACGACACCGGCCACTTGCTGTAGTGGCTTAAGCAACAATTCTCTATTTACACTGAATTTCATTTTTTATCCTAAGTAAGTACTCACTTAGCGGATAACTCGCTAAATATAATCTATTCTATCTACAGCATCATTGGACTAACGACGTATCTGGAATCAGGATCTTCTGGATCCGTCAGCAATGCTGCTGACCCGGCATCGGAGAAAGCCATTACTATCTCGTCACTTTTCATGACCGATAATGCATCGATAAGATACTCAACATTAAATCCTATGTCTAAATCTTCACCATGGTAGTCAACGGCAATATTTTCTTCAGCTTCCTCTTGATTGGGATTATTAGCTTCCAGTTGCAGATTATCGCTGGAAACGACCAACCTAATATTTCTATAGGTTTCATTTGAAAGAATTGCGGTTCGAGTCAACGCTTCTTTCAGGTCAAGCCGGTCTACCGTAACGATGTTAGGATTGTCTCTAGGTATCGCTGCTTCAAACTCTGGGTAAGTCGCATCAATCAGTTTTGTGGTGACGGTACCCGTATCACTCACCACCTGCAAATGGTTGGTCGTGAAATAAACCGCTAATTCACTGCCGTCTGATTTAATCACTTTGAGCAATTCCAAAACGCCCTTGCGCGGAACGATGTACTCCCCACTCTGCTCTTCAAGATCAGCTAGGTCGATCACTGAGGTCGCCAATCTCTGACCGTTGGTCGCTACTGTCGTCAACTTAGCAGATGACAATTTAAGCAACATTCCGTTAAAGAAATATCTGACATCTTGTTGCGCCATGGCAAAACCAGTTTTCGCCAACGTATTACCAAAAACATCGGATGAGATTTTCATCGGCGCTACATTTTCATCAATCTCGATACACGGATAATCCTGAGCCGGCAGGGTACCAAGCTGAGATCTATAACGGCCACTTTTCACTTGTAAGTGATCGCCTACTAACTCACAATCTATTACAGCTTCTGGTCTTAAGCTTCGACAAATATCGATTAGCTTTCTGGCGGGTATCGTGATCGCGCCCTCTTTTAACACTTCTACATCTGAAATATTGGCCAACAGTTCTACTTCTTGGTCGGAGCCCACGAGACAAAGACCGTCCGCCTGAAGTCTTAACAGTAGATTCGACAATATAGGTAATGTGTGACGACGCTCAACAACACTTGCTACAAACTGCAACGGGCCGAGTATCGCTTCTCGTCTGACTGAAAATTTCATTTTTTGAAGTTGTCTGATTAGATTAAGCGGTCAACGTTCTAATAAGATTATTATAATCTTCCCTAATATCCCTGCTACTCTCTTTTAATTCTTCAATTTTGCGGCAAGCATGCAACACCGTTGTGTGGTCTCTACCACCAAAAGCATCGCCTATCTCGGGCAGACTATGAGTAGTCAATTCCTTGGCTAGCGCCATTGCCAGTTGCCTTGGTCTTGCTATCGATCTATTTCTTCGCTTCGAGTGCAAATCGGCTATCTTAATTTTATAGTAGTCGGCCACTATTTTTTGAATATTTTCAATCCCTACTTGGCGCTCGGACAATGCAATCAGGTCTTTTAGGGAATCTTTTACTTGCTCAATAGAAATCGATCGTCCAGTAAAAGTAGCGTTTGCAATCACACGTTTCAGCGCTCCTTCCAGTTCTCGCACATTTGATCGAATTCTCTCCGCGATAAAAAAAGCAGCATTGTGCGGTACTTCTGCCCTTTCCATCTCTGCCTTTTTCATTAATATCGCCACCCGGGTTTCTAGCTCCGGGGCCTCTACGGGCGCTGTCATACCCCACACAAAACGGCTTTTCAGTCGCTCTTCCAGACCAGCAATTTCTTTAGGATAACGGTCACACGTAAGAACAATCTGGCTGCCATTCTCCTGCAGACGGTTAAATACGTGAAAAAACTCTTCTTGTGACTTCATTCCTTTCGCAAGGAACTGAATATCATCCATCAACAGTACATCGACCGACCTGTAATAACGGGTAAATTCTGCCATTGTGCCATGCTCAATCGCCCGTACCATGTCTTCCATAAATCGCTGGGAATACATGTAAGCTACCTTAAGCTCTGGATGCTTATCATGAATGGCATTACCAACAGCATGCATCAAATGGGTCTTTCCTAGACCGGAGCCCCCGTAAAGCAGCAAGCATTTGTAGGTAGTTCCAACACTCTCGGATACTTGTACCGCTGCTGCCCTTGCCAGTTCGTTCGATCTGCCTTCAACAAAATTATCAAAAGTAAATTCACGCTTCAGCTCTAGCAGCGGATAGAAATTCTCTCTTGCTACAAAACTATTGCTCTTACCTGTTCCTGTACCGTCGGGTATCGTGAACACACCACCATTTTGCTCTCGCCTCACAGTCGAATGACCCGCTTGAGACCTGCGATCCGAAGAAGTACCGATGCAAAGCGTTACTTTTACCGGAGCGTCCTGGCACGCCAACTCTTCAATTCGACCAAAAAAATGATGATTTACCTGATCTTCAATGTATTTGTTAGGCGCGAATAGCCTAATTGCATTGTCGTTATCTGCTACCGCCTGCAAAGGTTTTATCCAAGTATTGAATTGATGTGGGGTCAATTCACCTTCCAGAACTTGCAAACATTTTTGCCAGATTGATACCGCCACAGACCCTCCGTGCAAGCCGTGATAGATGTTATTATTCTTGGAGACACGCTATTTGAGAAGCAGGGTACTACAGAAACGCGTTTTATGAATAGTAACTCCAATCGTGCTCTCAAGCCAATAGTTGTTTTCAAAAAAAGCCAAAAAAAATACGTTATTTTTCAATATGTTATACACGATTATAGTCGGTAACCGGTGGCTATCCTGTGAATAAGTTGTGGATAAGAAAACGATTATTTTTACTAACTATGAGATTGTGGACAAACGCACCATTTCAACACAGGTTGCACACATACAGACTTCCCTCGAAACACCGCTTATGCACAGACTTTCGTCCACCCTAAACTATTGAAAGCTATGAATAAAAAGCATTAGTACACAATACCCTTCCTCTTAGTAAGAGTAACAATAATAAATTTATATATATAAAGATCTTTCTATTAAGAGAAGCAACATACTGACTGATCGAAATATACCGAATCTAAAATTGACTCAGTCATGCATCTTGATTAGACTTCGCGCTCATTTTTGAACCAACACATTCACGGACTAATTATCATGAAAAGAACTTTCCAACCTAGCGTTATCAAACGCAAGCGTACTCATGGTTTCCGTGCCAGAATGGCAACTAAGAATGGTCGTCTAGTACTAAAAAGACGCAGAGCCAAGGGCCGAAAAGTACTCTCCGCGTAAGAAACCTTGCTTAGGCTGAAAAACTGGCGCGACGGCTTAGGGACACCTATATCATCGAAGGCTGACGGCTAAAAGCTCAAGGCCCTACTAGGCATGGTAACCTCCTGGCGCAAATTTTATAAAACCAGGTGGAAGACGACAGCATTGATTTCTCAAAGCTTCTCTAAAGAAAACCGAATCCTCTCTTCAAAGGAGTTTAGCGCTGTCTTTGACCGTGCCCAATATAGGGTCGGTTGTTCCGAGTTTCTTGTTCTGGCTATCGATAGCAGCCTACCCTCAACCAGGATGGGTATGGTGGTAGGTAAGAAAAACACCCGTCTAGCTGTCAATCGCAATAAGATTAAGAGAATATTTAGAGAGTCCTACCGAAAAATTGCTATCTCTATGTTCAGTAACAGCTGCTTAGATATTGTTATTGTCACTCGTCCCGGAGTGATTAAATGTTCGAACGAAGAGCTATTTTTACAATTGACAAAGGTTTGGCTAAGGCTTCGGGAAAAAGTAAGCAAGGTGCGTAATAGTGTTTAAGAAAATCCTCATTACTCTCATCAAGCTCTATCAGTTTTCTATCAGCGCGTTACTGGGTCAAAGATGTCGATTCTACCCAAGTTGCTCTCACTATACGATTGAAGCGATAGAGACACACGGAGTGATCAAAGGTTTATACCTAGCGACCAAAAGAATCACAAAGTGTCATCCATTCCATTCTGGCGGCATAGACTTGGTCCCACAGAATAAAAATCACGAGCAATAGGTTTACCCATGGATTTTCAGAGAATATTTATTTTATTGGGTTTGGCAGTCACAGCATATCTGATAATACTTGCATGGAATGAAGACTACGGTTCAGGCAGAAAAGTTGCCGCTGAGCAGCCCGAAGGCACCGAGTTCATTGCAGGAAATGTAGATGATCTAAGTGATATTTCCGGAGCGCTGCCGCTAATCCAGGAAAGCTCAAATTTAGATAATGTTGCTGATTTTTTACCTACTGTCGAGCCAGAATCTCGGATTCAAACACCAACAGCTGAAACAAAAGCCCTGAACGAGAGTAGACTTGTTAGCGTTAAATCTGATCTGTTGCATCTGACAATCGATACGTTAGGCGGCGATATTGTTAAGGCTTCGCTAGCAGCTTTTCCAACGACTATTGATACGCCCGATTCACCGTTTACGCTTATAGATCCCGGTAATAGTTATGCTGCCCAAAGTGGGTTAATTGGTAGAAATGGCACGGACACAAGTGCGGGTCGTCCTCGATTCAAAGTCTCCAGTTACAACTATTCTTTGAAAGAAGGTGAGTCAGAGCTACTGGTTGATTTTACGCTTGAACAAGCAGAAGCAACAATTGTAAAGCGATTTACTCTGAGGAGGTCTGATTACCTTATTGATGTAGATTACATCGTGATTAATAAGGCTAACGAGACATGGCAGGGCGCACTTTTCGCCCAGATAAAAAGAGACCGAGAAGCCCCGATAGTCTCAGATGAAAGCGCTATGGGTCTGCAACCTTATACTGGTGGTGCTACTTTCGTTTCTGGTACACCGTACAACAAACTTGAATTCGACGACATAGAAGAAGAATCCTACAAAGAAAAAGTTAGTGGTGGCTATATCGCCATGGTGCAGCACTACTTTGTGTCCGCCTGGGTGCCAAAGGGCAACGAATTAAACACCTATCAAGGGAGATATCTTAGACAGCAGGATGTCTTTCTTTTCGGGTTCACGAGTCCGATCTGGAGCGTTGAACCTGGCCAACAGTCAACTAAAGGTGCGCAATTTTATGTCGGACCTAAGGACCAATATCGCTTAGGAGAGATTAGCCCAGGACTTGATTTGACGGTGGATTATGGTTTCCTGTGGTGGTTGGCGCAACCGCTGTTTTTTTTGCTAGACACGATTCATAGCATGGTAGGAAATTGGGGTGTCGCTATTATAGGTTTGACGATACTGGTTAAAACACTCCTCTTTCCGTTATCAGCCGCTGGGTTCAAGTCAATGGCGAAAATGCGAAAGTTACAACCCGAAATGGCCCGCTTGAAAGAAAGGTTTGGTGATGACAAGCAAAAATTCTCTCAGGCTATGATGGAGCTTTATAAAAAAGAGGGTGCCAACCCACTAGGTGGGTGTTTTCCTATTTTATTACAGATGCCAGTATTTTTGGCACTGTATTGGGCTTTAATGGAAAGTGTGGAGTTGCGTCAGGCGCCGTTTATTCTTTGGATAGATGATCTATCCGTTATGGATCCGTACTTTGTGCTGCCCATTCTGATGGGAGGGTCAATGTTCTTGACGCAGCTCATGCAGCCTGAACCCCCAGATCCTATGCAAGCGAAAGTGATGAAACTAATGCCAATTCTGTTTACATTCTTTTTCCTCTGGTTCCCTTCTGGGCTTGTCTTATACTGGTTGGTGAACAATATACTTTCGGCTGCCCAGCAATTCTACGTTAACAAAAAGGTAGAAGCGCAACCCTGATATAAAACACCGATAGGTGACGAACTTGGCTCATGGTAGCAAGGACACAATAGCAGCGATAGCCACGCCAGCAGGAAAAGGTGGCATAGGTGTCGTCAGAGTTTCAGGACCACTGGTTGCAGAACTGGCGATAAAGGTGTTGGGAAAATTGCCGAAACCGAGGGTCGCAACCTTTTCAACATTCTCAGGTAACGATGGTCAAAACATTGATCATGGTCTTGGTTTGTATTTCCCGGCCCCCAATTCGTTTACCGGCGAAGACGTATTGGAACTTCAAGGACACGGTGGTCCTATTGTCATAGATCTTTTGCTTCAAAGAACGCTTGAGCTGGGTGCCCGAATTGCTAATCCCGGGGAGTTTTCCCTTAGGGCTTTTCTCAATGACAAGATCGACTTAGCCCAAGCCGAGGCCATAGCAGACCTGATAAATAGCTCTAGCGAACAAGCCGCTAAAGGGGCGATTAACTCTCTTCAGGGTGAGTTTTCAGCACGCGTAAATGCACTTGACAAAAAAGTTGTAGCCCTACGACTGTTCATCGAAGCAGCCATTGATTTTCCCGAAGAAGAAATAGACTTTCTGCAGAACGACCGCATAGGCCAATCTATTAAAGAAATACAAGAGGAGTTAAATGCATGTCTTGGTCAAACAAGACAGGGTGCTGTTTTAAATGACGGTATTTCCCTGGTGCTAGCCGGTAAACCCAATGCAGGTAAATCAAGTTTAATGAACGCGCTCTGCGGAAAGGATACTGCAATAGTGACGGATCATGCCGGCACCACTCGCGATGTATTGACGGAAAAAATACAAATGGATGGGATACCCATTAACTTATTTGATACAGCAGGGTTAAGGGAAACAGACAATCCGGTAGAGAAAGAAGGCGTAAAAAGAGCACTGGAAGAAACGGGAAGAGCAGATATAGTGCTATTGATAGTTGACTTATCAGACTGTCGAGAAGCATGGCGTGACGAAGTTAAAGGTCTATTATCGATTATTGAGGGTCGAGGCAATGTAGTGGTTTTGCTCAATAAAACTGACTTACTCGAGCAACCACTTTCCGAAAAACACACTCACGTCGGGGCGGATTCGAATTGGTCTGTTCTGCAAATATCTGCTAAAACTGGCGAAGGTATCGGCCAGCTTAAAACGACAATTAAGCAGATAGTGGGTTATGTTGACACTAGCGAGGGTGTTGTTCTAGCCAGGCGTCGTCACATCCATGCACTTGAAAAAGCAAGCGAAGCGGTAGAACGAGGAAGAGAGCAACTCGCGATTTATATGGCGGGTGAATTACTTGCAGAAGAACTCAAAATAGCGCACGAAAGTCTTTGTGAAATTACTGGAGAATTTTCTAGTGATGATTTGCTAGGAGAGATTTTTTCCTCTTTTTGTATCGGTAAATAACCCGGTTTTGCTGTTACTTAGTGTTGGCCCATGGACAAAATGCTGCCAAGGGTAACGATAGACATTGGTCCACCCATGGGTATACTTTGCCACCCAACCGATTGTGGGCACTTTATCGATAAATTTAGTCGAATACGCATACTATGAATTATCCTAAAAAATTTGGCGTTATCGTCGTAGGCGGCGGTCATGCAGGTACCGAAGCGGCGCTAGCGTCCGCGAGAATGGGCGTAGACACGCTGCTGGTTACACAGAATATAGAAACGCTTGGGCAAATGTCCTGCAATCCAGCGATTGGCGGTATTGGTAAGAGTCATTTGGTTAAAGAGATTGATGCCTTGGGCGGCGCGATGGCGCTGGCGGCTGACCACGCCGGTATTCATTTCAGAGTGCTTAATGCTCGTAAGGGTCCTGCTGTAAGAGCTACCAGAGCTCAGGCTGACAGACATCTGTACAAAAGCGCCATTCGTAGCTTGCTGGAGAATCAGCAAAACCTTCATATTTTTCAACAATCCGTTGATGATCTTATTGTTGAAGGAGATGCAGTCAAAGGTGTTGTGACAGCATCCGGGATCGAGTTCTTGAGTGACGCGGTCGTCCTAACCGTGGGCACTTTTTTGGGCGGTATTATTCATGTAGGGCTTGATAAATCTTCGGGTGGTCGTGCTGGTGACGCACCAGCGAATCGTTTGGCCGAAAGATTGCGGGAAATGCCGTTCAAGGTCGCTAGGTTGAAAACGGGAACGCCACCACGAATTGATGGAAAGACAGTTAATTTTAAAGGGCTGGACGAGCAAGCTGGGGATAGCCCTCGTCCAGTCATGTCTCATATGGGTAGTCGAGAGATTCACCCGGCGCAAGTAAGCTGTTTTATCACCCATACTAATGCCAGAACCCACGATCTGATCAGAAGTGGATTGGATCGCTCTCCCTTGTTTACGGGAGAGATTGACGGTGTTGGACCTCGATATTGTCCCTCTATTGAAGACAAAGTCGTACGTTTTTCAGACAAAGATTCACACCAAATCTTTATTGAGCCAGAGGGACTTGACACTCGCGAGTTGTATCCAAATGGTATATCAACCAGCTTACCTTTTGATGTCCAGTTGGAGTTGGTCAAAAGTATCAAGGGCTTTGAAAATGCACATATCACGAGACCCGGATACGCGATAGAGTACGATTTCTTTGAACCAAGAGATTTGAAATCTTCGTTGGAAACAGTCCATTTAGATGGGCTTTACTTTGCGGGGCAGATAAATGGTACGACAGGATATGAAGAAGCAGCAGCTCAAGGACTTATAGCCGGTCTCAATGCTGCCCGCCAATCCACAGAACAAGCGCCCTGGTGTCCGGGTAGAGATCAGGCCTACATCGGGGTGCTCATTGATGATCTGATTACAATGGGGACCAAAGAACCCTATAGAATGTTCACCAGTCGAGCAGAATATCGTCTTATTCTCAGACAAGACAATGCAGATCGTCGTTTGACTGAGGTGGGTCGAGCCATGGGGCTGGTTGAGGATGAAAGATGGTGCCGGTTCGAGGAAAAGTTATCGCTTATTAATGCGCGTAAAGAGCTGTTGGAAGAACATTGGTGCCACCCAGGAGATGTTGAAATTGAAACGTTGGTGGGTAAAGCGCTAGGCCGGGAATATAACTTGAGCAATTTGTTGAAACGGCCAAATGTTTCAATTGAAAACCTGATTGAGAAGGCGGGTTATGTTTGGCCAGACGAAGAGGTGAATGAACAGATCGAAATAGACCTCAAGTACGAAGGCTATATTTCGCGGCAGCAGGAAGAAATTGATCGTTTGAAATCTGAAGAAGGTATGGTGATACCTGCTACGCTAGATTATGGCGTGATTAACGGGCTTTCAAACGAAGTTCTTCAAAAATTGATAGATGTGCAGCCGGAAACGATAGGTCAAGCAAGCAGAATTTCCGGCGTGACACCGGCGGCTGTTTCCCTATTGATGGTGCATATAAAGAAGGGTAAACACCTTCGCGCTAGCCAAAAATCAGCGTAGACCGGAAGATGGCAGTTGATGACAGAGCAAACCTCGAAACGTTACTGGCAAAGGGGCTGACAGACGCAAAAATTTCGCCTGGCGCGCACTTCATTGAGCAGGCAGTCGGCTTTATTCGTGAACTTACAAAGTGGAACAAATCCTATAATCTGACGGCGGTTCGCGATCCTTTGCAAATGGTGCCATTGCATATGCTGGATTCAATAGCCCTTTACCCATTTGTTGAAGAGCGAATGCAGGATATTCTCGATGTCGGCAGTGGTGGCGGTTTGCCCGGGATACCGCTGGCAATCGCCTATCCCGAAAAAAAATTTACATTGCTCGATAGTAACGGCAAGAAAACACGGTTTCTTAATCACGTGAAAATGACGCTTAAACTTAATAATATTGAAGTCATCCAATCCAGAGTAGAAGACCATGTTGGTGAGTTTGATCTGGTTATGTGCAGAGCTTTTGCGAGTTTAGTTGATATTGCGACCAGCGTGAGTCATCTTGTAAAAGAAGAAGGTGCTGTCTTTGCGATGAAAAGTAAGAATGAGGTGTTGGATCAGCCTATAGGCCAAATTCGATTTCATCATGTGCATCGTTTGAGTGTCACTGGAATCGATGCGCCGAGGCACTTGGTTGTGTTGAAGAAGGCATCGTAGTTGAGACCTTCTGGCATCATATAAGCTCAGTTGTAGAGTTAAATAGCATGACATTCGCCGTTGAATTTTCAGCGGTTGGCAATCAGAAACAGGTAGCTCTAAATTGGCATTAGCATTAGCGATCACTAACCAAAAAGGCGGTGTAGGCAAGACCACAACCAGCGTCAACCTGTCCGCTTCCCTCGCAGCAATGAAGCGGCGTGTTCTATTGGTGGACCTTGATCCGCAGGGTAATGCGACTATGGGCAGTGGTGTAGATAAATCTGACCTCGATGCGTCAGTTTACGACATACTCGTTAATGATTTGACGGTGTCTGAAGCCAGAATAGAAGCCGAATCTGCGGGGTTTGATCTCCTTGGTTCTAATGTAGACTTAACCGGTGCCGAGATCGAATTACTGTCGATGGACAGGAGGGAATTTCGATTAAAAGAAGCGCTGATGCCGGTTCAGGCATCGTATGACTACATTGTCATTGACTGCCCCCCCTCCCTTAGTCTCCTGACCATTAATGGCTTAGTGGCATCAGATACGGCAATGATACCCATGCAATGCGAGTATTACGCGCTTGAGGGTTTGTCAGCACTAATTAACACAATATCGAGAATTACGGCTAGCCTGAACCCTAGTTTGGAGGTTGAGGGAATTGTGAGAACAATGTACGACCCTAGGAACAGCCTGACAAAAGACGTTTCGGACCAGTTAGCGAACCACTTTGGTGGGAAGTTATACAGAACCGTTATTCCGAGAAACGTTAGGCTGGCCGAGGCGCCCAGTTACGGGCTGCCAGTGCTTCACTACGACAAACAGTCTCGAGGAGCTAGGGCTTACCTTGCTCTGGCTAGCGAACTAGCCAGAAGGTACGAAGGGATAGATAATTCTGGTGGAGTGGGTACGCGTGATGATCCATCCGCAACAGCAGCGGTAATAGACGAAAAAAATGGGACGCAAAAGCAATGGTAGCGAAGAAAAGAGGGCTAGGTCGAGGCCTAGATGCTTTACTAGGGTCCGAACCGAGAACAGCGAAGGCTGAGCCTGAAGATGTTTCGGGCAAGCTGCAGGAAGTCCCGATAGAATGGATTCAGCCTGGTCAGTACCAGCCCAGAAAAGTCATTGAAGATGAAGCGCTTCAAGAGTTGGCATCTTCAATAAAAGCGCAGGGCATCATGCAGCCGATAGTGTTGAGGTCAATATCCGAAAATAAATACGAAATAATTGCGGGGGAACGACGCTGGCGAGCAAGTCAGTTAGCTGGGTTGGAAAAAATTCCAGCGATAGTACGAGAAGTTAACGACGAGTCTGCCATCGCAATGTCTCTTATCGAGAACATTCAGCGCGAAGACCTTAACCCGATGGAAGAGGCGATAGCCCTGCAGAGACTGATCAAGGAATTTGATCTTACGCATCAACAGGTTGCTGAAGCCGTGGGCAAGAGCAGAACCGCCGTCACAAACTTTTTACGGCTGATCAACTTGAGTGCTGAAGTTTCGCAGATGCTGGCGCATGGTGATATTGAAATGGGCCATGCAAGGGCTTTACTAAGCCTTGATGATGAAAAGCAAAGTCAAGCAGCAAAGGAGATAGCCGCGAAACAGCTGAATGTTCGCCAAGCAGAGGCATTGGTAAAGGTGTGGCTTAGCGAAACAAAGGAAAAGCGGCATAAAGGCAAGTCTGTTGATCCCGACACTCGGCATCTAGAGAATAGACTTTCGGGGAAATTAGGGCAGCCAGTCCAAATACAGCATAGTGCAAAAGGCAAAGGCAAGTTGGTCATCGCCTATAACTCACTGGATGAGCTTGATGGTGTTCTCTCACGCTTTGGTGATCTCGACTAGCGAGGTAATACCTGTTGGCAAGCCAGCACAGCATCGAGCTTTGGAGATCACAATTCGTTCGCAATGGAAAAAAGTAACAATTTACTTCAGTCTGAAGTTGAATGGCTTAATCTAAATCACTATACTACGCCCGCTCGAATATAGGGGTACTTGTGCTTCTTAAAATCCCGTTTCGAATAGTGCTGGTTCAATTAGTCGGTCTAATTGGTCTCGCAATAGTTTATCTGCCATTTGATGAAGGCGGATATGTGAGAACCTACTCAATTTTACTGGGTGGTCTGTCATCTGCGCTTCCTAGCGCATTTATGGCATGGCATTTGACTCGCCCCACTTTGACGCCAGGAAAAGCATTTAGGAAGCTGGTGTACGGTGAAATTGGGAAATTGGCTATGACCGCAATGATTTTTATTGCGGTCTTTGTTTTTGTTAAGCCAATAGATTTATTGTTCTTCTTTTCATCACTAGTAATAAGCATGCTGTGTCATGTGTTTGTGCCATTGTTTTGGCCGACAAGTGTTCCCTCACATTAGGGATGTGTTGGATCCAAAACTGCTGGTACAGGAAATTAGCAAGTCAGGAAACAGAGTAATAAAGTATGCAGAGCGAAACTCAGACTTCCAGCGAATATATCCAACATCACATTACCAACCTGACGTATGGTAAATTGCCGGATGGTAGCTGGGGTATTGCACACTCCATAGAAGAAGCAAAAGCCATGGGTTTCTATGCGATTCACGTCGATACAATGTTCTGGTCTATCAGTTTGGGCATGGTATTTTGCGCGCTATTTTTCTGGGCGACCCGCAATCTAAAGGCTGGTGTGCCAGGTACTTTGCAAAATGTATGCGAAATGGCGGTTGAATTTGTAGAGGATAACATCCGTCAAGTTTTTGGAACCCGTCCAAATGCGATCATTGGACCACTTTCTCTGACAATATTGGTTTGGGTTTTTCTCATGAACCTGATGGACCTGATTCCTGTCGATTTTATTCCAGCGCTCGCAGCCATGGCTGGTATACACTTTATGAAGGTTGTGCCTTCGACAGATCCAAATGCGACTTTAGCGATGGCGCTCGGCGTGTTTTTCCTTGTGATGTACTACAACATCAAAATGAAGGGTCCTGTCAATTTCACTCTGGGCTTGTTCACTCACCCAATTGATCACTGGGCAGCGGCACCGTTTAATTTCTTGCTCGAAATCGTTGATCTTATCGCAAAGCCACTTTCACACGGTTTGCGACTCTTCGGCAATATGTATGCGGGTGAGATGATTTTCATCTTGATTGCGTTGTTACCTTTTTACGCTCAATGGGCGCTTTCCCTCCCATGGGCCATTTTCCACATTTTAATCATTAGTCTTCAGGCGTTTGTGTTTATGATTTTGACAATTGTCTATCTAACGCAGGCACATGAAACCGGAGACCATTGATCGAGATATTTTTTAAATATATACAAGAAGTTAATACACACGTTGATGTGCAATTGTAGGAGTAAGTAATGGAACAATCGTTAATTTTTATTGCTGGTGGCATTCTGATGGGCCTTGGAGCTATCGGTAGTGGTGTCGGAATCGGTATCCTCGGCGGAAAATATCTTGAAGGTGTTGCTCGCCAACCAGAACTTCAGCCAATGCTGATGACCCAGCTGTTTATCTCGTTGGCATTGGTTGACGCTGTACCAATTATTGCCGTAGGTATTTCGCTTTACATGATCTTTGCGATCTAAAAATTAGCGAGTTTTATCTATTATCTTTTTCGAACCTAGAGGTGAAGTGTGACTATTAACTTAACCATGGTTGGTCAGCTAATTTCTTTCGTGCTGTTCGTTTTGTTTTGCATGAAGTTTGTTTGGCCACCATTGACCCAGGTAATGCGCGAACGTCAAAAAGCATTAGCCGACGGTCTTGAAAAAGCCTCAGCCGCTGAGAAGCAGTTGGAAGCGGCGAATGACGCCGCTGCGAACGAACTTGAAGAGGCAAAAAAGCAATCTGCTGAACTTTTGGCTCAAGCCCGGACCCGCGCTAATCAGATTGTTGAAGAAGCCAAAACGCAGGCCGGTGAAGAAGCCGATCGAATCAAGTTGGGTGCCCAGAGTGAAATTGACCAAGAAGTCAACCGAGCGCGCGAAGAACTGAGATCGAGAGTGAGTGAGCTTGCGATTGAGGGTGCTGAGAAGATTCTGGAGACCAGCGTAGACAAGAGTGTTCATCAAGAGATGTTGAACAAGATTTCGGCGCAACTTTAGACTAACTATAGGACTGTATTAGGTAATGGCTGAGTCAGAATTAACGACAATTGCTCGACCTTATGCCCGGGCAGCGTTCTCGCAGGGGCTCGACGAAGCATCTGGCCTAGTAAACTGGTCGCGTATGCTTGGTATGCTTAGCGCGACAATTCAGGACGATGCAGTAAAGTTGACGCTTGAAAATCCGCTACTTACAAGAGTGCAGCAGAGTGAGCTTGTTATCGAGATCATGGGTGAAGAACTGAGCGAACAAGGGCGTAACTTTGTGACCGTCCTGACAGAAAACGGTCGCATTAGCCTGATGACAACAATCTCTGAAATTTTTGAGCTGCTGAAAGCCAATCACGAAAAGACCATGGATGTGGAAGTGACTAGTGCTTATGAAGTGAGTGATGAAGACGGTAATAAGCTTTCAGAAGCACTCAAGAGCAGACTTCAGAGAGACGTTAATCTTACTGCTAGTGTAGATTCGGCCCTCATTGGCGGAATCGTCGTCAGAACAGAAGACACAGTAATTGATAATTCGGTCCGGGGTAAACTCGACCGATTGGCGCAAGTATTAAATTAGAGATACACCGTTACTTTATGCGGTGTTGAAGCCGGGTATAGATAGCGGAAACACATACACTTTTGAATTAACCATTCCTCGAGGAACGGGACATGCAACAACTAAATCCTTCTGAGATTAGCGAAATAATCAAGCAGCGAATTGAGAAGCTTGATGTTTCTTCTGAAGCAAGAAACGAAGGTACGATCGTCAGTGTATCTGACGGTATTATCAGAATTCACGGACTCGCTGACGTTCAAAACGGTGAAATGATCGAGTTTCCAGGGAACCTCTTCGGGTTTGCTTTGAACCTTGAGCGCGATTCCGTCGGCGCGGTTGTCCTTGGCGACTATCAGTCTCTGCGAGAAGGCCAGACGGCAAAATGTACTGGTAGAATTCTTGAAGTACCCGTAGGGCCAGAAATGCTAGGACGCGTCGTAGATGCACTAGGGAATCCAATCGACGGTAAAGGCGCAATTAATACGTCGCTGACATCGCCCGTTGAAAAGGTTGCGCCTGGTGTCATAGCGCGTCAACACGTTGATCAGCCAGTACAAACAGGGCTTAAGTGTATTGACTCTATGATTCCGGTTGGTCGGGGTCAGCGGGAGTTGATCATTGGTGACCGTCAGACAGGTAAAACTGCGATAGCCATTGATGCAATCATCAACCAGCAGAAGTCAGGCATTAAGTGCGTGTACGTCGCGATCGGTCAAAAGTACTCCTCCGTTGCTAATGTTGTCAGAACATTAGAAGAACACGGAGCAATGGAAAATACGATTATAGTTGTCGCTGGCGCGTCGGATCCAGCGCCGATGCAGTACATTGCGGCCTATTCAGGGTGCGCGATGGGTGAGTACTTCAGAGATCGTGGTGAAGATGCGTTGATTATTTACGATGACTTGACGAAACAAGCCTGGGCTTACCGTCAGATCTCATTGCTGCTGCGTAGACCACCTGGACGAGAAGCTTACCCGGGAGATGTTTTCTACCTCCACTCCAGATTGCTTGAACGAGCAGCGAGAGTTAATGCTGATTACGTAGAAGCGATTACCAATGGAGAAGTTAAAGGTCAGACAGGTTCGCTGACCGCGTTGCCCATCATTGAGACTCAGGCTGGTGACGTATCAGCCTTTGTGCCGACTAACGTGATATCGATTACTGACGGCCAGATCTTCCTTGAATCAGATAAATTTAATGCAGGTGAACGACCCGCGATGAATCCAGGTGTATCGGTTTCACGTGTGGGTGGTGATGCTCAGGTTAAGTTCATGTCTAAGATCTCTGGTGGTATTAAGCTTGCATTGGCGCAGTACCGAGAACTTGCTGCTTTTTCGCAGTTTGCCTCTGACCTAGATGATGCAACCAGACGACAACTCGAGCATGGAGAGCGAATTAACGAGCTCATGAAGCAAAAGCAATATGCCCCCATGTCGGTAGCTGAAATGGGTGTGGTGCTTTTTGCCGCTAACGAAGGGTTCCTTGAAGATATTGAAGTGAACAAAGTGTTGGACTTTGAAGCTGCGCTGAAGTCCTACATGAACTCAGAGCAATCTGCATTTATGGATGAAGTAAATGCAAATGGTGTTTATAGCGATGAAGTCGTCGACACGATGAGAAAAGCGATAGAAACCTTCAAGTCAACTCAGACTTGGTAGCACCCGCTGAATAGCAGGGGTAACTAACGAGAGAATTATGGCAAACGCTAAAGAACTAAGAAAGCAGATCGGAAGTATTAAGAATACTCAGAAGATTACTAGCGCGATGGAAATGGTCGCAGCGAGCAAGATGCGCAAATCTCAGGAGCGTATGGCTCGTGGTCGGCCCTACTCTGACCACATGAAGGAAGTGATTGGTCATGTGGCGAATGCCTCGCCTGAATACCGACACGGCTTCATGATTGAAAGGGAAGTAAAAAGGGTCGGATACGTTGTTGTCACTACGGACAAGGGTCTGTGTGGTGGTCTTAATATTAATCTGTTAAAGGCAACAGTTAATAGCATCAAAAACTGGGTAGACCAAGATGTGGAAGTAGACCTCTGTCTCATCGGAAATAAGGGTGCTCAGTTTTTCAGAAGCTACGGTGGTAATGTGATCGCCGCGAGCAGCCACGTGAGCGAGGCCCCTGCTCTGTCAGACCTTATCGGCAGTATTAAAGTAATGCTCGATGCATTCGACGACGGCAAAGTCGATAAAATATTTTTAGCGAACAATGTTTTCGTTAATACGATGACTCAAACCCCAACAATCAGTCAGTTGGTACCATTGGACCCTGCTGAAGATGCCGGAATGAAACATCGCTGGGATTATATTTATGAACCAGATGCTAGGCAGCTTATAGAGGGTTTGGTGACAAGATTTATTGAATCGCAGGTTTATCAGGCGGTTGTAGAAAATGGCGCCTGCGAGCAGGCCGCTAAAATGATCGCGATGAAAAACGCGACAGACAATGCGGGCGATATGGTTGATGAGTTACAGCTCATTATGAATAACGCACGACAGGCAGCAATTACACAGGAATTGTCAGAAATAGTTGGTGGTGCGGCGGCTGTTTAAGCGAGCTTAGTATCGAAGTGTATTAACTGGACTTCGAGCAACACCAGCTTTTCAGGCTTCAAATTTAGAAAATAAGCGTAAGCGCATAGAGGATACAGCAATGGGTAGTGGACGTATCGTACAGATAATTGGTGCGGTAATTGATGTGGAGTTTCCCCGGGACGAAGTGCCAAGGGTATATGACGCATTGACTGTCGATGAAGGTGGATTGACTCTCGAAGTTCAGCAGCAGTTAGGTGACGGCGTTGTCCGCACAATTGCGATGGGGAGTTCAGAAGGCATAGCGCGTGGCTTGGGTGTTAGTGATACTCAAAACGCTATTTCTGTGCCCGTTGGTGAAGAAACGCTGGGCCGGATCATGGATGTCCTTGGCAATCCAATTGATGAGAAAGGTCCAATCGGTGAAAAGGAAAAAATGCCGATTCATCGAGCGCCTCCTTCTTATGATGAGCAGGCTGGTAGCCGTGATTTGCTTGAAACCGGCGTGAAAGTGATCGATCTAATCTGCCCATTTGCTAAGGGTGGTAAGGTAGGGTTGTTCGGTGGTGCGGGTGTGGGTAAAACAGTGACCATGCTTGAGCTTATCAATAACATCGCAACAGAGCACAGTGGTTTGTCAGTATTTGCCGGAGTAGGAGAGCGTACACGGGAAGGCAATGACTTTTACCATGAGATGCAGGAAGCGGGTGTTTTGGACAAGATCGCGATGGTATTCGGGCAGATGAACGAGCCCCCCGGTAATAGACTTCGTGTGGCATTGTCAGGACTGACGATGGCAGAAAAATTCCGTGATGATGGTAAAGATGTTCTCTTGTTTGTTGATAACATTTACCGTTACACCCTTGCGGGTACAGAAGTTTCCGCACTACTTGGTCGTATGCCATCTGCCGTTGGTTATCAGCCAACATTGGCTGAGGAAATGGGTGTGCTCCAGGAGCGGATTACAACAACGAAAACCGGTTCGATCACTTCGATTCAGGCGGTTTATGTACCAGCAGACGACTTGACTGACCCGTCTCCAGCGACAACCTTTGCTCACCTTGACTCGACTGTTACGTTGTCGCGGGACATTGCATCTCTGGGTATTTATCCTGCTGTAGACCCTTTGGACTCTACTTCCCGCCAACTAGACCCATTGATTGTAGGTGAAGAGCATTACAATGTAGCTCAGGGCGTTCAGGGTGTGTTACAAAAATATAAGGAATTAAAAGACATTATCGCCATTCTTGGTATGGACGAATTGTCTGAAGAGGATAAATTGACTGTTTACCGTGCGCGTAAAGTGAGTCAATTCTTCTCTCAACCTATGCACGTCGCAGAAGTATTCACGGGACAGCCTGGTGTGTATGTTTCACTGGCCGATACCATCAGAAGCTTCAAGGGAATTTTAGAAGGTGACTACGACGAATTGCCCGAAGCTGCATTCAGCATGGTAGGTAATATTGAACAAGCCATAGAGAAAGCCAAAACCTTGTAAGGCATATTCGGTACGTTATGTTCACGATTGGTGAAGACATAGCATCAGGAGAAACACAGTAATGGCATCAACAGTACATTGCAGTATTGTTAGCGCAGAACAGGAAATTTTTAACGGGCTCGTCGAAATGGTTGTCGCCTCTGGCACTATCGGCGAGTTGGGTATATTTCCTGGACATACGCCCCTGATTAGTGGTGTGAAACCGGGTCCTGTGAGACTTCGACTCGAAGGCGGCGACGAAGAAGTATTTTTCGCATCGGGTGGTTATATAGAGGTCCAGCCAACGGCGATTACCATACTAGCTGACACGGCGGTGCGTGCTGATGATATTGATGAAGCAGCAGCCGTTGAAGCACAAAAGAAAGCCGAGAAAGAGTTAGCAGACAACAAGTCTAACATCGATTTCTCAAGGGTGAGTGCGGACCTTGCTGAGCAAGCGGCGATGTTGCGCACGATTCGAAAACACAGGGAACAAAAGAGATAGACTCTGGATTTCAGATTGGTCCAATCAAGAAAAGGCGGCTTAGAGCTGCCTTTTTTTTGCCCACAATTTAATCAATGCGTTTGTCTTGCAAGCCAAGCCAGAGGTTAAGGCGATTAGATTTTACTGCCCAGACGTTGAGTAACGGAGTAAACTTCACGAATGAAAGTTCAAAATTCCCAAACAGAAAAAATAGAAATTTGTATTCTCGCTGCTGGAATGGGTAGCAGGATGAAATCAGATAAACCCAAGGTTTTGCACACCCTGGCTGGGCGTCCGTTGCTGCAACATTTGGTGGACACAGTGCAAGGAATCAGTCCTGAGCAAGTTCATGTTGTGATCGGTAATGGTGCCGATCAGGTTAAACAGGCTTTTACTCGGACTAAATTAAACTGGGTACATCAAGAAGACCAGAGGGGTACGGGTCATGCGGTCATGCAGGCATTACCTGATATCGCGGAAGATGCCCGAATATTGATATTGTTGGGCGATGCACCCTTGATAGATGTTAATACCATTCGGACGCTCGTCTCAGCTGACTGTGACCTGGGTATACTGACAGTCGTTTTGGAAAATCCCTTTAATTATGGTCGCATCGTAAGAGGCGATGACGAGCAGGTTCGTGCCATCGTTGAAGAAAAAGACGCCACCGCGAAGCAAAAAGAGATTAGAGAAATAAACTCTGGCGTGATGGTCACAACGGGAAAATTACTGACAGACTGGCTTGCTAGAATTGATACGAACAATGTACAGCAAGAGTATTTGTTGACGGACATCGTCGGATTGGCGAATGACGACGGATGTACAGTACGGGCGATTATGACAGACGATCCGCTTGAAGCAACTGGTGTTAATAACTTCGCTCAATTAGCCGCACTGGAAAGGGTATACCAGATGAGAGAAGCTGAAAAACTCATGAATGCAGGTGTTCATATTCTTGATCCTGCGCGCATCGATATTAGAGGAAATCTTAGCGTTGGTAAAAACGTGCGTATTGACGTTAATTGCATTTTTGAGGGTGAAGTTACACTCGGCGATAACGTTATTATATCGTCAAATTGTATTATTAAAGATTCGACGATTGCAGATGGATCTGTGATAAAACCCAACTCTATGCTTGAGGAAGCAACCATTGGTGAACACTGCAGCGTAGGACCCTTTGCGCGACTGCGCCCCGGAGCACATCTTGTCAATACGGTAAGCGTCGGTAATTTTGTTGAAGTAAAGAAGACTAAGATGGGTCAGGGGGCGAAGGCAAGCCACTTATCCTATCTTGGTGACGCTGAGATAGGCGCTGGTGTAAATATTGGTGCCGGTACGATCACTTGTAATTATGACGGTGTGAATAAACACGTAACGGAAATCGAGGACAATGTATTTGTTGGCTCGAACAGCTCGCTTGTCGCGCCGGTTAAGATTGGTGAAGGTGCGACAATAGGTGCAGGATCAACAATTACCCACGACGTAAAGGGTGGTTTGGCGATCGGCAGAGGGCGACAAAAAATCTTTGAAAACTGGAAAGGACCAAGGGACAAATAAGCATGTGTGGTATTGTGGGCGCGGCAACAAAAAGAAATGTAACCGATATTCTTCTGGAGGGATTACAGAGGTTGGAATACAGAGGTTACGACTCGGCGGGTCTTGTACTTGTCGATGCAAACAATGCGCTGCAAAGAGTTCGTCGCGTCGGTAAGGTTGCCGAGTTAAAATCTGCCTGTCAGCTAAATAGTGATACTGCTCCGGGTCGTGGAGAAACGGGTATTGCTCACACCCGCTGGGCAACCCATGGCAAACCCACGGAAGGCAATGCGCACCCTCATGTATCTTCGGATAAAATTGCGGTTGTCCATAATGGCATCATCGAAAATCATCATGAGCTTCGATCGGATCTGGCGTCCACTGGTTACAACTTCACATCTGAGACTGATACAGAGGTCGTTGCTCATTTGGTTCATCGTGAAGTGACATCAAGTGGCGATTTTAAAGCCGGCGTTGTCTCGGCACTAGCGCTGCTGCGGGGTGCCTATGCTGTTGGTGTTGTGCATACGGACTTCCCAGGGAAAATTATTGCAGCAAGAATTGGTAGCCCGTTAGTCATTGGTTGTGGCATTGGTGAAAATTTTATTGCCTCTGACCCTCAGGCTCTGAGACCTGTGACTGATAGGTTTATTTATTTAGAGGAAGGCGAAATAGTTGAGGTCACGGCGGACACTGTCGAAATTACTGGCGGTAGTGCTGAGCCGGCCGACACTAGAATTGTTCAACTCGATGCGACCGCCGACGCGACCAACAAGGGCAATTATCGTCATTACATGATGAAGGAAATCCACGAACAACCTAGCAGAGTTCGTGAAACCCTAGAGGGTAGAATAACTGATAAGCAGGTACTGATTAACGCTTTTGGGGCTGAGGCAGAAGCGATTTTTGCGCAAACCAAAGCAGTGCAAATTGTCGCCTGTGGCAGCAGCTTTTATACCGGCCTAGTTGCAAAATATTGGTGCGAACAAATAGCCGGAGTGCCCTGTCATGTCGAGATAGCCAGTGAATTTCGGTATCGGCAGGTGGCTGTGCAACCCAATACCCTGATGGTGACTATATCGCAATCGGGTGAAACAGCAGACACTTTGGCAGCCCTAAGAGACGCAACTAACGAAAATTATCTGGCATCACTTTGTCTTTGTAATGTCCCAAATAGCAGCCTCGTGCGAGAGTCTGACTTGTGCTTGATGATTAATGCTGGCCCTGAAATATGTGTTGCGTCGACCAAGGCGTTTACTAATCAACTTACAGATCTCTTACTCCTTATTTTGTCGCTGGCTAAGAGCCAAGGCATGTCTCCAGAAAACGAAGCGGAGTATGTTTCTGCTTTGAATTCGGTACCTGATTTGTTGAGTGAGACGCTATCTAGGAGCTCAGAAATTAAGCGAGTGGCGGAACAGTTTGTCGATAAAAACAACGCATTGTTTCTCGGCAGAGGTGCTCATCACCCAGTCGCGCTAGAGGGTGCATTGAAGCTCAAAGAAATATCTTACATTCACGCGGAGGGCTATCCCGCTGGAGAGCTTAAACATGGACCGCTGGCACTAGTTGATGACAATATGCCCGTGGTTGTAGTTGCCCCAGGAGATGGATTGTTAGAGAAAGTACTCTCTAATCTAGAAGAAGTTCGAGCACGCGGCGGGCAACTTATTGTTTTTGGTGATGAAGATACCTTTGATGAAAAAGACAACTTAACGTTCGTTTCTATTCCACGCTGCCATCCGCTTATTTCGCCGATAGTTTACGCTATACCAATGCAGTTGCTTTCCTATCACGTGGCCGTGTTTAAGGGTACTGACGTAGACCAACCTCGGAATCTAGCGAAGTCAGTAACGGTTGAATAAAAATGGATATTAGTTTTTTAGATAAATTCCTTCAGCAAACAAAAACCACAAACCTAAAAACAAAAGATCTTTATCCGGATTTAATAAATGATCTAGATGTCAAAGTATCTTTTGGTATGGGGACACCCACACACGTTCCTTGGATATCGACTCTTGGACCAGGAATGTCTACTAGCAACGGTTATTACCCGGTTTATCTTTACTATAAGAAAGAAAATATTTTAATTCTTGCATACGGAATTAGCGAAACAGTAGATTATGAAGAACCTTGGACAAGAGAGATTGTA
>CAXRCG010000232.1:0-10120 GCA_964228885.1 Pseudomonadales bacterium
ACCTAGAGAATGCGTTATTGGCTGGATAGGGAGAAGTTAGGTTGGCGCACATGAAAAAGCGGCCTACCGCAGTAGAGCCGTCTATTCTTGGCATGGCTAACATGCGTTACAATGTCAAAATAGGTGAAATGTGTGATTAATATAGGGCTTAGCGTGTATTAAAGGAGGTTAGCACCTTAGTATTTGGTGCCCCCGGCTGGAATCGAACCAGCACCTAAGACTTAGGAGGTCCCTATTGTATCCATTCAACTACGGGGGCTTGGGAAAGGGGATTCTACCAGTTGATGCCCGCCAGTTGAATGCATAGATCGATATTCGATGAGATTCGCATTACTCCTGATCTATTCTGTCGAGCACATGGGCAGCCACCTCCGCGCCATGCGTATTCTGTAGAAAGTGCCCAGCCGCTGTCACAGCGTCAAAGCTAGCATTCATCCGCTCAGCCCATTTTCTACCCCAAGCGTCGTTAAATACTTCATCCTGACATCCCCATACAAAGTGGACAGGTTTGTTCCATTGCAAGAGTTGATTGTAATGTAAGGTTTGTGCCGCGCCATTGCCGTTGTCGTAACTATCGAGAGGAATGGATAGGGGGAATCTTCTCAACCCGTTATATGCAGCATCAGTCAACCCTTTGTGGGGTGCCGAATAGGCGTGATACATTTTTGCGGCAGCGCCCTCAAGCGCCGGTTCTGTGCCTGCCAGAATATGTGGCATGATGTCGGTAGGTGCCGCTAAACCGGCGGACATAACCATCAGTAAACCGACCTTGGGTTTTGCTCTATGGAAAGTGCCGCCTTCATGCCAGTTTTTATTCCAGTTTTTTATCGCGTCTGAATACTCATACTCTGGATGATGTAGCCAAGTGTTCATGATGATAAGTCGAGAGAAGCGTTCTGGCATTGTCGCTGCTTGGGCGAGCCCGGTTGGACCTCCCCAGTCCTGGCATAGTAGAGTGATGTCGTTCAGATCTAGGTTGGTGATCAGTGTAGTCAAGATCTCAGTGTGTCTGGCGATGGTATACCAGTGGATGTCGACGGGCTTGTCTGATCGACCAAATCCCATGTGATCGGGCGCAATGCAACGGTACCCGGCTGATACTAACGGCGGAATAATGTCGCGATACAGGTAGCTCCAGGTTGGCATGCCATGCAAAAGTAACATGACAGGACCATCTTTCGGCCCCTCATCGATATAGTGCATTCTGAGGTCTTGCCATCCATGGTAATTGGGTGCAAATGGAAAGTTGTCGAGGTTCTCGAAGTTCGCATCAGATGTCCGCTCAAAGTCAGTCAAGGATATCTCCAATTTTGGGCTAAATAATGGCTAAAATTACATTTTTCGGAAGGGCTTTAGCAAGCCAGTAGACGAAAAATATGTGACTATACAATGCTAGGTCAAATTATCCTGTCAGCGGGGTCATCCGTTGGCCAGCTTTGTCAGGAACTTTTTAGTTGGACTTTCGTCCATAGAGGTTTTTGGCAGTCCCTGATTTGCCGGGCATAGCAACTTTTGAGTTAGATCTAGAGATGTTTGGCTAACGGTACTAATGGCGCGAGGGTGTCACGCGGATTATTTTTTTGAAAATTGCAAGCAGGCGTTGGCTTCTGTACATTCCATCGCTTCTTATTGAAAACAAGACTAAAAAAGCGATGACTGATATTGAAGCTATTCTAAATAATACTCACAGTATTGCTATCGTAGGATTGTCCGATAATCCAGCTAGGGCGAGCTATGGTGTGGCCCAATATCTGATGCAGCATTACAAGGTTATTCCGGTTAATCCCAAACATAAACAGATTTTGGGGCTTACCTGTTATCCTGATCTTGAATCTATTCCTGAACCTGTCGATATGGTGGACGTCTTCCAGAGAAGTGAAAACGTTATGCCATTGGTTGGGCCAGCAATCGCTATTGGTGCTAGCTGCTTTTGGATGCAACTCGACATCAGAAACTTTCAGGCTAGGCAAGCTTTGGAAAAGGCAGGTATTGAGGTTGTCGAAGACAAATGTACTAAAATCGAGCATGCCCGATATGCTTGAAACCTGTTTGCTTTGGTGAATAAACCGCGAATGAAGCTTTCCATTGTGATACCTGTCTTAAACGAAGGGGAAGGACTGCTTCCGTTTCTTCAGGCACTGCCAGACCCTGATTCCGCAATGGAAATAATTCTAGCGGACGGCGGCAGCTCAGATGGGTCACTCTCGTATGCTGCAAGTCGCGTTAGCAGGATTGTTGTTTCAGAGAAAGGCAGAGCTTATCAAATGAATGCAGGCGCGGCAGTGGCAGCAGGTGACTATCTGTTGTTTTTGCACGCAGACACGTATTTACCCGAGGGATTTAAATCGCTGGTTCAGCAAGAGGCAGCTGATTGGGGGCGGTTTGATGTTCGGTTGAGCGGTGATCATTGGGCGTTTCGAATGATTGAGTTTATGATGAACTGGAAGTCAGGTAAGACCGGCATCTGTACTGGAGATCAGGCGATTTTTATCAAACGTAATCTGTTTGAATCGCTGGGCGGCTACGCGGCTATTCCCCTGATGGAAGATATAGAGATGACAGATCGGCTGCGTAAGATATGTAAGCCATTGCGAGTTCGTACCCCGCTAACGACATCAAGTCGTCGTTGGGACGAGGCAGGAATACTGAAAACTATACTCTTGATGTGGTATCTTCGCATTCGTTATGCGATGGGTACATCGCCAGATATATTAGTCAAACAGTACTATAAATGAAGTTTAAATACCCTGATTCAAGAATTGTTATTTTGTGCAAGGCGCCTATGGTCGGCGCAGTCAAAACCCGTTTGGTCCCACCGCTGACGTATGATGAGGCGGTGCGGTTTCATGTTGAACTTGCAACCCGTGTGATCTCTATGGTGCAGACCTCGGGCCTTGCGCCCGTGCGGTTGTGGGGAACGCCGAATGTCACACATCCATTTTTCAGGCGATTAGTTGATCTTAATGTGACCGTCACTCATTTGCAGGAAGGTGCGGATTTGGGTGAGCGTATGGATGTAGCCATCACGCGTAGTCTTGGAGAACCGGATGTTAAATCGAGCATCCTGATAGGCACCGATTGTATTAATCTTGATGCGACCTATCTTGAGCAAGCTATCGAATCGCTAACGCATGCTGAAGCATGCCTGGGCCCGGCTGAGGATGGAGGCTACGGTTTGATCGGATTGAGAAGACCCGAGCCGACCGTGTTTGAAGGCATGGAGTGGGGCACAGATAGCGTGTGTGCTGAGACTGCCCGAGCGATGAATAAGTGTTTTGAAAGCTGGCAGCTATTATCACTCTTATGGGATGTTGATCGGCCCGAAGATCTTGAGCGATACAACAATCAGACCGCTACAGGCCAAAATGCAAGCTGCCTTCCGACGACCAGGGAGCTTTCTCAACGCGCGGTTGCGTCGAGCAGCCGATAAGGTTGGTCTTCGAGCAGTTTTGCGGAGATTGTCTAGCAGACATCAAAAGTCGCTTTGGTTGTCACCAGTTGAATATGACTTACATTAGGGACGATAGGTTCAGGACCTTCCTCTATTTCATCTGGGTTGAGCAAGTCTGCGCCCGGAAACGCGAGAGTAATGCTGCTCACATCCGGTTCCGCTTGATGTACTTCTTCTTCTCGTGTTTCAAGTATAGCGCCAGGCGCGTCTAGGTTGAACGCGGGTGCCTCAATTTTCTTAGCCAACTGCCTCGGTTCGGCGATGGGTGAACCGTCGTTGCGAGCCAAATCAATATGGTCGACTTTGATAACAACCGGAGTGTCTTTTTCTGTAGGTTCAAACAGGTCTCCCCTGTTTTCAGCGAGCGTAAAAGCTGTAGCGCGTGCCGATATTGCGAGGTTAACGATCGAGCGATTAGCGGAGGCTTGAGAGAAAGAGGAAGCCGTGGTTTTAGCGACCGCCGTCTGTGTTGGCCCCGGCGGAAGTTGATTGGCGGCCGCTTCTTTGCGGATGATCTTAATCTTGACATCGACACCCACTTTTTTCAGTGCGGTACCGTGTTTGATGGCTTTCTGTTTGTTCGTGGTCCGTTTTATGACGACGGGTTTGCCGGAAAAAAGTGCAGATATCTTTTCGGGGCTGGCTTTTAGCATTTTGGCCAGATGGTCTTTGACCGATATGATCTGGAAGCCCTCAATGATTTGTCCGCTGAAGACAATCGCATAGTAGACTGACTGTTGCTTTGACATAAGCCAAGATGACCCTCTATGTGGAAAAATGGTAAAGCAGGCGCGTTTGGAATCATAGTGATGGTGTCAATAATTAGCAGTTGAATGGTCAATGCACCGCAAAGTGACTGAGGAATTTCTCGTTCAACTGAACCAAAGGGTGAAAAGTTGACAGCGCAGTCCTGTTTGCATGTGAAAGGAAACGTTTTGATGTTGATGGGTTCGAGCAGATCTATCCAGACATGATCATAACCTGCTTAAATCAAACGATAATCGGCTTGAGAAATGCTGAAAAGGCTTCAACCGTATCGTCTGTTCTGTCGGGACCAGCAAGGTGACCCGTAAAAACATGCTCAGCGTTGTCGCTATTTTGCCTGATAGGTATGTGTGATTTCATTGTTGCGCCCCAGCGTTCAAAGGCGCTTTCGGCGGCGCTGGCATTAACCGTTGGATCATTTTTCATACACATCATTGCAAGAGGTGTTTGGATGCTACCTAGGTCTGTTCCTCCCACCCAATCGACAACTTTCTGCATTTCGATGACGGCAAGTGTCGAGTAGCTGCTTGTCCAGACTTTTGCGTGTTCCGGTGATTCAGGCTCCCAGCTATGGGTTCGACCTAGCAGCAAGTGGACCCAGTAAGGCGACAACGGCCAGGTTAATAAAAAGCCGAAAGGGTTTTTAATTTTGAAGTTTGGAGACATCAACAGTACTGCGGTGACTTTTTTTGCGACGCCCAGTTGCTTTAATAGCCAGACAGTTAGGGGCGCTCCCGTTGAGGTTGCGACAATAACAACCTCGTCTCCCAAATATTCGGCGACCTTCCACGCATCGACCATACTCTGAAGCCATGATTCGGCGCTAGTGACCATGCCAGTGGAACCAACACCGTGTCCTGCAAGACGTGCATGAAAAACATTGGCGTTGTAGTGGCTAGCGATTTCGGAGGTCACAGGTGCAGTTTCCTGTCGACTGGCCGAAAATCCGTGAACATACAGAAAGCATACGCTGGTTTTGATGGGTGTCGTGCTGTCAGCAAACTCAATCAGTGCTTCAGCGCCATCCACAATATCGAGGGTGTTGGACTCTGAATGTTTGACCCATTGTTCAAGTTCAGTGAGTGATAGGTTATCTGGCACAGTCGATGGCGGGGCTGTTGAGTGAAGCCTTGGCCTTTTTACGAAGAGCACAACCAACAAGAGAACAAGCAATACGGCGAAGATAGAGTAAAACACGTAAATCGGGGCCAACGGTAAAAATGACCCTTGATGTTATTCGGAATTATTGTGAATAACAATTGGGATATTTGCTGAGCGTCAGTGGTTCTTGGGTGAATCCACCAAGTTTCTGCGGGTAAGATAGGTGCGTCCATCCAAGCGTTGACCCAGGCGGGTAAACAGGTCTTACCGTTGGATTGTGCAAAAACCTGCGAGGTGCTACCTGATTGTGTAGGCGGGCGCTACATTCCCCTTCAACTATCTATATAATCAGCTCATGCTCCAAGTAAACCAACTTACCTGTGAACGAGAACAACGTGTTCTGTTCGAGAATGTCAGTTTTTCCGTTAAGGGTGGCGAACTCCTGCGAGTTGAAGGGGGTAATGGTTCTGGTAAAACAACTCTGTTAAGAATTCTCTGTGGGCTGTATGAAGACCATGAGGGTGATGTGACTTGGGAGACTGCGCAATATCCTTTATACGTAGCGCACAAACCTGGCGTCAAAGATCAACTAACCGCATTCGAAAACCTGACTTGGTTGTGCCAGTTGAGCGGTCGTTCGCATAGCCGGCAAGCACTGATGAAGGCGCTTGAGCAAGTCAATCTGCGCGGATTCCAAGGTGTGCCCTGTGGTTCGATGTCTGAAGGGCAGCGCAAGCGCGTAAATCTGGCGCGGCTGTTTTTACCGCTACCGGATGTATTGATACTCGATGAGCCTTTCAGTGCGATTGACGTTGCGGGTGTACAACGCCTTGAAAATCGAATGAGGGAACACCTCGGAAACGGTGGCGTTATCATATTGACCAGTCACCAGACGGTAAATCTTGATGCGAGGGTACGTACGTTAAGTCTGGGGGTGCGGTCTTGAGCCTACTGTGGGCGACGATCCGGCGAGATCTGGTGGTTATGGCCAGAAATCCCGCAGACATGTTGAATCCGTTGGTTTTTTTCGTGATTGTGATCAGTTTGTTTCCGCTAGGCATTAGCCCTTCGGAAGACGTGCTGAGTGAGATTGCGCCGGGTGTGATTTGGGTCGCCGCATTGCTCGCAACTTTGCTCTCTATGGAAATGATGTTTAAAAGCGATTTTGACGACGGCTCGCTTGAGCAGATGACGCTTTCAGCCGAACCGCTTTATCTCATTGTCACTGGTAAAATAATCAGTCACTGGATAGTGTCAGGTTTGCCATTGACGTTGATGAGCCCATTGCTCGGTATGATGCTGTTTGTCAATGAGTCTGGGTTAATTGCACTGATCATATCGCTATGCATCGCGACACCAATATTGAGTTTGTTGGGCGCGATTGGCGCCAGCCTCACGGTTGGTCTAAAGAAGGGCGGGGTGTTGATTTCTATTCTGATTCTACCGCTTTACGTCCCCGTTTTAATACTCTCGACTGCGATGGTTCACACGGGGGTATCCGATGGAAATTACCAGGGGCACATGCTCTGGCTTGGCGCAATATTGATGTTGTCTCTTGGTTTCGCGCCGCTAGCGACATGCGCCGGCATCAGGATATCCCTGAGTCAGTGAGGGATAGAACAGATCCGACGAAGCGGTGGATAATTGTGTTTATGCTAGCGTTCTGAATCGAAAATTCGATGTCTTTCTGGTAGACTTCCGCACTGTCGCCAACGGAAGGTTTCGCCGTCTATTGGGTTCGTACGTTTAAGGTTTTGTATGTGGCAATGGTTCCATAAACTGGGTTCTCCCAGATATTTCTTTGATCTCAGCGGAAAATGGCTGCCCTGGATGGGTGTAAGCGCGCTTTTGCTCCTTTGTCTGGGTATTGTGTGGGGACTTGCCTTCGCGCCAGAGGACTACCAGCAGGGAAATAGCGCTAGAATCATGTATGTGCACGTGCCTGCCGCAATTCTTGCTCAATCAAGTTACTTGATGATGGCGAGTGCGGCTGTTGTATTTCTTGTTTGGAAGATAAAATTGGCCGACATTGCGATGCAATGCGCGGCCCCTATCGGCGCTTCAGTTACCTTTATCGCCCTCGTAACTGGCGCAATCTGGGGTAAGCCAACCTGGGGAACCTATTGGGTCTGGGATGCTAGGCTGACATCAACCCTGGTGCTGTTCTTTTTATTTATAGGTGTGATTGCGCTGCGCTCCGCCATGGAATCAAGAGAAGCTGCCGGGCGGGCGGCTGCTGTGCTGGCGGTGGTTGGAGTCATTAATCTGCCAATTATCAAATTTTCTGTAAACTGGTGGTTTACGCTGCACCAACCGGCGTCATTTTCATTGACGGAAAAACCGGCGATGCCAGCGGAAATGTGGTTGCCTCTGCTGGTCATGGTGATTGGATATTATTTCTTCTTTTTCACCGCCTGGATGTTGAGAATGCGTGCTGAGATATTACGGCGGGAATCCAGAACCCAGTGGGTGAAAGATTGGGTGACGGCTCCGTGAGTTTCGATAACTTCGCCGATTTTATCACGATGGGTGGGCACGGCGTTTTTGTCTGGAGCTGCTACGGAATTGTTATCGCAGCTTTATTAATTAACGTCCTTCAACCCATTCAGGCAACGAGAAAATTTCGCATTGCGCAACAAGACGCAATGAGACACGAAAGTCAGCAATCTGTTCGTGCGGAAGAAAGTCCCTCAAGCGCGACAACTTTAACTGAAAGCCGGTAGCTATTTACTATCATGCAGAATACGACGGAAGGACGCGAATCATGAAATTTGGCAAGATGAAAACCCACAGAAAAAACCGGCTAATGATTGTTGGCGCGCTATTGTTGAGTGTTGGTGGGTTTGTTGCTTTTGCTCTTTTGGCGCTGGACGAAAATATGAACTTGTTTTACTCACCCGAGCAGATTGCGCAAGGGGAAGCACCGGACAATACGCTAATTCGTGCCGGGGGCATGGTGCTAGCTGACAGTGTTGAGCGATCAGATACCGACCTTACAGTAACTTTTGTGATCGGTGATATGAAAACGTCGGAGGTAACCGTGCAATACGAAGGGATTTTGCCTGATCTGTTCCGTGAGGGGCAGGGTGTTATCGCTCGGGGTAAGTTGAATGACAGAGGTGTATTTGTCGCAGAAGAAGTCCTAGCTAAGCACGATGAGCAGTATATGCCGCCGGAAGTCGCTGAAGTACTCGCCGATGCGCACGAAGAAAAGCCCGCCTTCGATTCTACCTTATAAGTCGTTGTTTTATTGATCAGGAGTAAAGATTTGTGATTGCCGAGTTGGGTCATTTTAGTTTGATTCTGGCGCTGGGTATGTGTGTAGCGCTAGCCGTTATCCCCACGGTTGGGGTAGTGCAAAAAAACACGCAATTGATGAATGTTTCAAATTCGCTTGCCGCGGGCTTTTTTGTGTTTGTTGCCATCAGCTTTTTCTGTCTTGGCTATGCATTTTGGAGCGATGATTTTTCCGTGCAATATGTTGCGCTGAATTCTAACTCGGCGCTGCCAGTCCAATACAAGTTATCTGCAATTTGGGGAGGACATGAAGGTTCTTTCCTATTGTGGACATTGGTCATGGCGGGATGGACTTTTGCCGTTGGGGCACTTAGTGGTGGATTGACTCTCGACATGCGTGCGCGGGTGTTGGCAGTGATGGGTGCACTTTCTATCGGCTTTGTGCTTTTTATACTGCTTACGTCGAATCCCTTCGATCGCACCTTACCTGTCTATCCCGCCGACGGTAATGATCTGAATCCATTGTTGCAGGATTTTGGCCTCATCGTCCATCCGCCGATGCTCTATATGGGTTATGTCGGTTTCGCGGTGCCTTTTGCTTTTGCTATCGCGACCCTGACCACTGGTAACCTCGATTCAGCTTGGGCCCGGTGGTCTCGTCCCTGGACAAATGCAGCATGGGGATTTCTTACGCTCGGTATCACCTTGGGATCATGGTGGGCCTATTACGAACTTGGTTGGGGTGGCTGGTGGTTCTGGGATGCGGTTGAAAACGCTTCGTTTATGCCCTGGCTGGTGGGTACGGCATTAGCGCATTCGTTAGCAGCCACTGAAAAGCGTGGGGTGTTTAAAAGCTGGACGGTGTTACTCGCCATTTTTGCATTTTCCCTCAGCCTATTGGGCGCATTCCTGGTCAGGTCCGGCGTGTTGACATCAGTGCATGCGTTTGCGGTTGATCCAGAGCGTGGCATGTATATTCTGACCTACCTAGTGCTAATTATCGGGGGTTCCCTGACGCTCTATGCCTTTAAAGCGTCAGGCGTTAAGAGTGATGCAGATTTCGAGTGGGGCTCCAGGGAAAGTATGTTGTTAGTCAACAATTTACTGTTGGTGGTTTCCGCGGCAATTGTATTGCTTGGCACCTTGTATCCATTGGTTTATGAAACACTGACTGATGGTAAAAAAATATCCATTGGTCCTCCCTACTTTAATGCTACCTTTGTTCCTGTTGTCATGCTGTTGTTTACTTTTATGGTCTTCAGTCCTTTGTCTAGGTGGAAAAGGACCCCATTTCAGTTGTTCAAGAAACAATGGGTTAGCCTGGTTGCAAGCTTCTTTGTTATGTTGTGTTTGGTGTTGGCACTGGCCAAGGAGTTCTCTCTTGTAGTTCTGTTTGTCAATACCGTCGCCTTATGGATAATCGTGAGTCTCGGCAGAGATCTAATGGCAAAAGTGGCTAGCAAAGCAGACAAAGTCACTGCGCTGTTCAGACAGAGCATGTCCTACTATGGCATGATGCTTGGCCACCTTGGCATTGCTGTTAGTATCTTGGGTGTTTGCATCACA
>CAXRCG010000233.1:0-30074 GCA_964228885.1 Pseudomonadales bacterium
AGACAGCACGATAGAGCCGATCCAACCACCACTGAGTCTCGAGCACCACGCATAGTATGCACCCACAGCCGGTAAAACGCTGCCTGCCATCATGATTAAGATCGTCACAACAAGCACAAGCACGGCGGAAAGAAGATAAGCCAATATCACCGAAGGTCCGGTCATGCCAATAGCAATACCGGTTAACGCAATCACACCCGCACCAATGATTTGACCCACTGCGATGAAGAACACATCCCAACCCGACAACACCTGTTTTAGTGAATTTCTACTCAAGTTGGTTTAACTCCAAGCGGGCTTTAATGATTAATCTCTAACACTTTCTTAAACTACTCGATCTCGCACGTTTATGTCGAATGCCTACTACAATATCATCGCGAACGCAGACAGATAAGTCCATCAGCAATACGCACGCCGTTGAAACGGATATCAAAGAAAGATTAATCCGACATTCGCTCCGATCGCTCTTATTTTCTTGTTGGCAGATCGGTTTCACCCCGTTTCTGCCTGCTATCTATTTGGACCACGTTCCATCGGATACGGTTGCCAGCGTTCGAGTGTCACTCTGGGTAACACGTCAGGGTTCACGGCACTCATCGGCCATTTGCCTTTCATCACCAGTGCGACTTCACGCGCGGCACGGCGACGGGTCTCTATGCGCATACGACTGGTCGCGCTTGCGGAGTGTGGAGTAATAATGACGTTGTCCATACCGATCAAGGGGTTGTCTGGGTCGGGCGGTTCCTTCTCTAGCACATCCAAACCCGCGGCGGCGATCTGCCCCGTCTCCAGCGCGTGTATCATGGCTTCCTCATCAATCACCGGACCTCGACCGCAGTTAATGATACAGACCGAGTCTTTCACAATTTCGAACTGCGACGTACTCAGCATATGGTGGGAATCGTCGTTTAGACCAGGGTGAACCGAAATATAGTCTGATCGTTCCAACAACTCCTGATAGGAGACAGGCTCAACACCTTCACCGGTCATCTTTAATTCAGAAACATAGGGATCATAGGCAATGACATTTAGACCAAACGGTTTTGCGCGGCGGGCTACAGCACGCGCAACATTACCAAAAGAAATAAGCCCCAACGTTTGACCCCAGATTCTTGGGATATCGTTAAAAACCGGGCGTCCCTTGTACCAGCGCCCCTCAGACACCATTTTATCCATAAGCTTCACTCGGCGATAACAAGCAAGTAATAGCATCATCGTGTGATCGGCGACTTCCTCTATAAAAATATCAGGAACATTGGTTACCACAATACCTGCATCAGTTGCGGCATCGACATCAACCATATCGACTCCCACGCTACCCACACCAATGATGGCACATTGCTTGAGCGCATGAATGACTTCCGGTGTAAACCGCATTCCCCATGAAGTCAGCACGCCATCAGCGTTTTTTGCCAATTGCAGAAAGCCCTCCATGTCGCTGGTATCTGCTTCGACGAGCGTAGCGACATTACCAAGCTCTTCCATCTCTAGCGCACACTTTTCTGCGAACGGTACATCTCGCTTGGCAATGCCTGGCAGCGCAACCACTACATTTTTTTTATTGCTCATGAAACTTATTCCTCTTGCCGCTCAGCTTGGATATATATCGTTGTCATCGAACAAGTAAACGTGCCCTATCTCGTTATCGAGCACGCCAGACTTTCTTATTCATTGAACCAAACATTTCCGACAGTTCAACCCGCGCTGGGGTGATTTTTACAGGTAAAAAATTGGGGTCTTCAGGCCCAGTAGAGCCAAATTGCGTCAAGTCGTAGTCAATGGCATCCCATGCGTGCTTTTTGGTCGCCTCGTCGCTGATTAGCTCGGCCGTACCTCTGACCATGACGTGCACAAAATCCGGCGGCGCCACTTGGTATTGAATATCAACACTAGAATTTTTTCGCAATTGCTGAGCTTTGGGAGACGTTGGCCCCGTCGCAAACCAGAGCACATCACCCTCCCATGTTGGATGAACAATTCTCACCCGCGGTTCATCATCGGCAATGGTAGCCACTGCACACCACACCGCCTTCTTGCACGCTTCATCTACCGCGCTAAAAAATTCGTCTTTTTCTGACTCACTTACCTTTGCCATATTGATTCCCCATCAAACTGAATATATTTCTAGGTTTGTATAAAATTATCATAACTTCATTTGCACCTACCTTGTGTTAGCTTTATCACGAAGGTTCTGAAACTGCCGCTGGTCCCTCAAACGACTTTAACTCCTCATACCACCCTGAGCCCTTGATTTTCATTGGAATGCTGCCAAATTTTTCTCCCGTTTCAAGGTGCCGCTTGCGGCCCTTCCAAGCGTTTATATCGCTCTGCCATGCATTTAAAACGCGCTCAGCTTCTTCGTAACTAGGTGCCTCAACCTCATACAGGGACAGATATGCCGAGTGCGTTTCAAGGTTCAGATGCGGACCGGCGAGCTTGAAAACCCTGCCGCGAACAAAATTAGGGCAGTTGGTTGTGTCTTCAATATGCTGTTCAATAAACCATTCATCAAATGCCGCCTGGTGTTCTTCGGCCAATGGTTCACATAGCCCGATTAAGACAAATTTCGGCATTGGGAGCTCCTTCTAACAATTAAACCACCACCATAGACCAGTCCTTCTTGAAATTGCAAAACTACCTGTTAACCTAATTTTAGGTGCCATCGGTGTAAGCAACGTATATTTTGCGATCTAGCTGATAGGCATGACTGAAAATTTAATCGATTCGATAATCTGGAGATCATAGTTATGTCAGCAGTCGCCGAAACCACCCCTTCTCACCTTCGAGGCAATGGCCGACCAGTCACAGAGGAGCTCACGCTAGATGACTTAAAGGTCAACGGCAAAATACCCGAAGAGCTTGACGGGCGATACGTAAGAACAGGCCCCAATCCGATCACGGGTACCAGTACTCATCCATTTTTAGGTGATGGCATGTTGCATGGCGTGCGACTGCGAAACGGTAAAGCCGAGTGGTACCGGAACAGATATGTGCAAACGCCATTTATCACCGACCCCTCGGTTGATGTGCTTGACCTTTCAGTAATGATGGATATGAAATCCTCGAAAGCAAACACCCATGTGATGGGGCATGCGGGCAAAATTTTAGCGCTCGAGGAGGGTCACTTTCCTTATGTTGTTGATGGTCAACTCAATACCGTCGGTCCAACTGACTTTGACGGCGTCTTAACAGGATCATTTACCGCGCACCCGAAAATTTGTCCGACAACTGGCGAACTACTGGCATTCGGCTACTCAGCCACTGAACCCTACCTGCGTTATTTACGTGTTTCAGCGGATGGGAAACTGGTGCAAACAGAAAATATCACCGTTGGCGGTCCTACGATGATGCATGATTTTAATATCACGCAGAACAATGTCATTTTTATGGACCTACCCGCCGTTTTCAACTTGGAATTGGCGATGACCGGCGAAATGCCAATTCGCTGGGATGAAAGTTACCCCGCAAGACTTGGGGTTATGCCACGTAATGGCAATGATACTCAGGTCAGGTGGTTCGACATTAACCCCTGCTATGTTTTCCACCCTCTAAACTCCTATGAAGATGGGGACAAAATTATACTGGATGTTGCTAGATTCAGTCATATGTGGAAGGCCTCCACAATGGATTTCCCCCCACCCGAATTATGGCGTTGGACGATCGATACCGTGTCAGGAAAGGTCCATGAGGAGCAGGTTGATGATCGGCCTGCCGAATTTCCAAGGGTTGCGGATAGCGTTATTGGCATGAAGCACAGATATGGGTACCTAGCGGGCATGTCACAGTCTAAGGATCCGAGTGAGGCTTCAGGCGCTATCTTGAAATACGACCGCGAGACAGGCGTACGATCAGACATAGAGTTTGGTCGAGGCCGCACTGGTGGCGAACCCGTGTTTGTTCCTGCCGCAAATAGCAGCGCCGAGGATGATGGTTACCTGATGACCTATATCTATGACGCCAGCAGTGACAGTAGCAGCTTTGTTATTATGGATGCCGCATCCATGGACAGTGAACCCGTAGCATCGATAGATTTGCCGCGAATTCCTGGTGGCTTTCATGGAAGCTGGATAGACGCTTCAGTAGCGAACTAACAGAGGTAGTTCGCGTTAACTTGACTCACCGTCGGGTTAGTCTTTTACCGTGAACTCAATATGCAGTTCTTTCAGCGAGCGCAGTAAAAAGTGTGGGTGGACATCAAAGGTGTTTTTGTCTTCGACAAAGTTCAAGGACTCGACTTCTTCAGTTAAAACCTTGAACCCCCACCAAAGCTCACGACGGGCTAGCGGTGCCCCGAGGCAATGGTGGGCACCAGAACCAAAAGCAAGGTGTGTCGCTGGCTTAATTCTATCGAGGTCCAACTGTTCAGGTTCATCGAAACGCCGTTCATCTCGATTAGCCGAGGCATAACGAACTGCGATCACTGCACCGGCGGGTAGTTTAACCCCAGAAATTGTGACCTCTTCTGTTGCCATCCTTAACAAGCACTGAACCGGTGACTCCAATCGAAGCACCTCTTCAATAAATGTACGGAGGTATTTATCAGGATCCGACTTTAGCTGCCTCCATGTTTCTGGTTGTTCTATTAATAGTTTGACACCGGCGGAAAGGGCATTCGTCGTCGTTTCGCTACCACCCACAAAAGTATCAGCCATCATTTCCGCGTGTAGTTCATTGTCAGTAAGCGTCCTTCCCCACTCAGGAATTTCTCTATTCACCAGTTCCGATAGCAGTGTGTCATCGGGGCGCTCTCTCAGTCTTTCGAATATTGGCTGAAAGTAATGCTGCGCTTCAATCTCCTTATCGACAGTTGCCATTTCCTCTTCTTCGGAGAGCATCATACTAATACGTTTGAAAAAGGCGTCGGTCCAAGATTTTATGCGCCAAAGATCAGCTGTATCAGCTCCCATTTGTCGAACGATAATGGACAAGGGCAGAGGAACTGCGAAATCACGCACCCACTCACAACGCCCCGCTTTTCTGATGCTCGCAAAAAGATCTCGCGCGGTGCTTTCAACGAACGGATCAAGCTGATTAATTCGCGCTGGTCTAAAAGCTTCGTTAAACATTGCGCGCATCTGCTTGTGGTTAGGTTCATCTCGACTGATTAGTGTAGGTCCAGGGATCCATCCTCTTTCTTCAAACCGGTTATTAACTTTTATCTGTCGCTCAGAGGGCGCTCGACCACGAACGTTTCCTGAGAAAAGTTCGTGATTCGACAGCACATAGCGAACGTCCTCGTAGCGACTGACGTGATAGATACCCGTGTTAGGATCTTGATATACAGGATGATCATCTCTCAGCGTCTTGTACTGATCGTAAGGACATTTTTGTATTTCTGGGTCGTAAAAATTGATTGGTTGCATAAGTTATTTACCGTAAAGCGGACTTTCTTCCGGTGGCAGTAAGGATAATTTTTCCAAAAGGTTGCCAGCAACAGGGATACCAACGATATAAACCATGCGCTCTTCAACTTTGCCCTCGGCGTGAATAGCCCCCGCCGGTATTTGAAGTTTGTCTCCTGCACTTAGTTGCACACGTTCTCCCTTTTCGTTTAACACATAGCTACTACCTTCCATAACATAGCCACAATTATCCAAGTCGTGCCAGTGCGGAGGCAGTTCCTCCATTCGCTCTGAAACGTAGACTGTTGGCCATAGATCAAGCTTCTTGATATCGTCTAGTACCTCATCTTTGGTTGAGTGAAAGTTTTTAATAACCTGCATTGGACCGGGTTCAAGCGCCATGATGTCTTCCTGTATTCAGCTCTTCATTGTGCTGATAGTCTCAATCCTAATTGTTAATGGCAAGCCTCAACAGATAGCGTGTACCAGTGTTTTCAATAATATTGCTTTGCAGCGTCGTTAGTTCGCGGACAGAAAAGATTGATTGCCGTGAATAACCGTCGAGGTTCTCAACAAACAATTGGAAAACCTTCTTATGCGATTCTGCTACAATTGCCCTTCGGGAATAACCTGGGTGTTACCTAGATTTATTTTTTAATTGCTGACCCGAAAACGGAGTACCCGCTTGAAATCTACTTATACCGTCGCGATTGTCACCGCAATCGTTCTAATCACCTGGTTAATATCGGGGCAAATTGAAGCGCCAGAAGTCGCTGACGACTCAGAGACTTCTGGTGTTGACACGCTCGGTAGAGTTCAGACTCGCATCAGCAAAGCGGTGCCTTACGTGGTTCAGGTTCGTGCAACGGGGGAGACTGAAGCTAAAAGAATCGTTAAGGTTCGCGCCGAGTCGAGCGGCCGTGTTATCTCCTTACCCGTCGAAAAAGGGGTGCGTGTGAGCAAAGGTGACCTTCTCTGCAAATTGGCGCTCGATGATCGAAAGATAAAACTGGAAAAAGCAAAGTCTCAGTTGCGTCATGCAAAGCTGGAACATCAAGGACTGAAAAAACTGCGCCAACAAGGGTTCCAAGGGGAAGTTAAAATCGCTGCGGCTGAAGTGAATCTTATCAACGCCCAAGCGAACCTTAAGCTTCAAGAACTTAATCTTGCCCACCGGGATATCATTGCTCCATTTGATGGCTTGGTGCAGTCACGCCCGGTCAACACAGGTGATTTTCTACAACAGGGCTTGGTCTGCGCAGACGTGCTTGACCCAAACCCGATGCTTGTAGTCGCACATGTCACCCAGCAAGAGCTTGGAGATCTCACCCTGGCCGGCGCTGCTGATGTACGCATTGACAATGGCGCTGTTCGCCAAGGATCTGTTTCTTTTGTCAGCCATGCTGCTGATGCAGTGACTCGCACTTATCGTGTTGAGGTCGAAGTCCCAAATGACGACTATTCTATTCGCGATGGTCTTTCAGCAGAATTGATACTGACGCAAGGCTCTGTCATGGCCCACAACGTTTCTCCCGCTTCGTTATCCCTGAGCGACAATGGCGCGATCGGCGCAAAGATCGTGAACAACAATGATCTGGTAGAATTCGTGGAAGTTGAAGTTGTTAGCGATACCGCCACCGGTGTTTGGTTAACCGGCCTGCCGCCCAATGCAAAGCTAATTACAGTCGGCCAAGAGCTTGTTTTCTCTGGTCAACGTGTCATTGCCGTACCTGAAACAACTATGGCCACGGGCAACTAGTTATGCACGGCGTCATCGAAGCGGTTATCAAACATCCTCGCACCACTATTAGCGTTTTAGTCATGCTGGTTTTCGCCGGTATCTTCGCCAGATCCTCTATCACAGTTGAAGCCGATCCCGATATTACGATCCCGTTGGTGATGGTAACTATTCCTCACATTGGTATTTCGCCGGAAGATGCTGACAGGCTGATCGTGCGCCCCGTAGAATCAGAAGTTAGGTCCCTTGAGGGTATTGAAGAGGTGAATGCCTACGCGCGGGAGGGCCTTGCCACAATTGCCCTACAGTTCGATATTGATTTTGATCCGGACGTCGCCATCTCTGAGGTCCGAGCGGCGGTAGATCGCGCACGCAGTGAGCTCCCTTCCACTTCTGAAGAGCCGATGATCAAGGCGATCACGTTTTCTGACTATCCCGTGATCGCCATCAGCTTAGCAAGCAATACGGTTTCGGAGCGAGTGCTGTATCAGAAAGCAGTTGAGCTTAAATATGCGTTAGAGTCGATACCGGCTATCACCGAAGCGCGTCTTTCTGGCCATAGAGAAGAACTTCTCGAGGCCATAATCGATCCGGTGAAGCTCGAACACTACAAAATATCGCAACAAGACCTCTTCACCACCATCCGTAATAACAACTCTCTTATCGCCGCAGGAGCCATGGACACGGGTAAAGGTCGCTTTGCGATCAAGGTGCCGGGACTGATTGAGAACCGTGAGGACGTGTATAGCTTGCCGATTAAGTCAAGCGGTGAAACCGTCGTCACCTTAAATAAGGTCGCATCGATTCGGCGAACATTTAAAGACCGGGAAGCTTACACTGCCATCAACGGTTTGCCTTCAATTACCGTCGAGGTACTGCGCCGACCGGGTGAAAATGTGATCGATTTGAGTGCAGAGGTTCGAGCGCTTACCGCTGAGGTGACCAAAGACTATCCTGAAGAACTCTCTATTATCTTTAGTCAAGACCAATCACCATTTGCCAAGCAACAAGTAACTGAGCTGCAGGGTAATATCGTTACCGCAATGGCGCTAGTAATGATACTCGTTGTCGCTGCATTAGGCTGGCGCTCCGGCTTGCTCGTTGGCGCAGCAGTACCAACATCTTTCCTGTTTGCTATCACTGCTATCTATGCGCTGGGCTTGTCATTCAATTTTATGGTGATGTTCGGTATGTTACTCGGGCTTGGCATGTTGATTGATGGCGCCATTGTCGTTATCGAATATGCAGATAGAAAAATGTCTGAAGGCATGGAGAAAAAACAAGCGTACATCACCGCAGCCAGGCGTATGTTCTGGCCAGTTCTTGCGTCGACATCTACCACGCTGGCGGCATTTGTGCCGCTCTTCTTCTGGCCAGGGACCTCTGGCCAATTTATGCAGTATTTGCCCATCACCGTATTCGCAGTGCTATTCGGCTCTCTACTCTATGCTCTGTTCTTTGGACCAACCCTGGGCGGGCTGTTCGGCAAAGCCGGTAGCGCCGATGAAGAATCACGTGAGCAACTTCGTCTACTTGAGCACGGTAATGTACTCGAGCTAAATGGACTCACCGGCGTATATGCACGTTTCTTACGCCGGTTATTGAACTATCCGGTAATTATTTTAACGCTCACTTTTTGCTCGCTGTTCCTGATATTCAAAGTCTATGGCAGCTATGGCGCGGGTTATATCTACTTTGCATCAACAGACCCAACGTTTGGCCGCGTGAGTATCAGTGCTCGCGGTAACTACTCAAAATCAGAGCTGCAACATCTTGTGACAACGTCAGAAGCGACGCTGATGCCTATCAATGGCGTTGATACCTACTTCACTTCAACCGGCCGGGGGCAACAAGTGAGCTTCAATGGCGGCGGTGGGCCGGCCGATCAAATTGGCAGTATATTTTTGAATATGGAGTATGCGCGTAATGCGGGCACCACTGGCAATGATGTGCTTGAGCTCGCCCGGGAGAAACTAAAGCCAATTGCAGGTATTCAATATGAAATCGTGGAACAGGAGTATGGTCCACCCACAGGCAAGGACATCCAAATTCAAGTGTCCTCTAAGTTCCGCCAGGATTTGGAGCCCACGATCAAGAAGATTAGAACTCACCTGAACCAAATAGATGATTTACGTGACGTTGAAGACACCCGAGTTTTACCAGGAATTGAATGGGAACTTGCGGTCGATCGCGCCAAAGCAGCGCTGTTTAATGTCAATGTCAATGAGGTCGGTGCTGCTGTCCAACTCGTCACCAACGGTTTATACCTCGGTGAATATCGACCGGATGATGCTGAAGAGGAAGTCGAGATTCGACTGCGTTATCCGTTTGAAGAACGCAACATGGATTCATTAGACCAGTTGCGCGTGACAACACCGACAGGCTCTGTACCCGTAAGTAACTTTGTTGAAAGACGTGCTAAGAACAAGTTGGATTCTATCGAACGAGTTGACGGTGAGTACATCATGACTATTCGAGCAAACGTGAAGCCGGGTATCGTCGCCGACAACAAGGTCAGGGAGCTGCAGCAATTTATTCAAAAATCAAACTTTGATCCGCGCATTAAGATTTCTTTTCGCGGTGCGACGGAAGAGCAAGCTGAATCCTTGGAGTTCATTGGCTTCGCATTTTTCATGTCTTTGTTACTGATGTTTATCCTGTTGGTAGCACAGTTCAATAGCTTTTATCAGGCCGCACTCATTCTATCAGCGGTTGTTATGTCTACCGCTGGCGTGCTACTTGGCCTACTGACATTTAGTCAAACCTTTAGTGTCATTTTAACGGGTATAGGCATCGTTGCGCTGGCAGGTATTGTTGTAAACAACAACATTATTTTGATCGACACTTACAATGAGCTTCGCCGAACAGGTATGGACGTTGTGGACGCCGTAGTAAAGACAGGAGCCCAGCGTTTGCGCCCGGTTTTTCTCACCACCACTACGACCATACTAGGATTATTACCCCTTGCTACGAACGTTAGCATTGATTTAGTCAATCGAGACATTATCTACGGTGGTCAGGTATCGGCTTATTGGGTAAAACTTTCAAGTAGCATTGTTTACGGCTTAACCTTTGCGACCGTTCTTACTCTGATTGTTACGCCACTCATGCTGGTTCTACCTGAGCACTTTAGTGCCTTTTGGCGAGAAGTCAGGGAGAAAACACTGACACGGTTCCGACGCGGTCAAGCGCAAACATAGAGTTGTCATAGCCTCACCGCTTTAGTCGTCGATTTTGCGGAGGTTGTGTATGTTGTCCCAAGAGATAATCATGCACATCTAAATGGTGACATACCAACGTATCTGCGCTTTTCAAGGTAAAAGCCTGGGGGTAAGACAGCTAACGCTCGGCGGCGAGTGCGACAAGCACCTCACGTTTTCTATCACCAGAATAACTGCGACGCCCATGCATAGTACGATGATTATCGACCATCGCAATATCCCCATCCTGCCAGCACAAATCAAAAGTAAACTCGTCGGTCAGACTTGCAACATACTCCAGTTGAGTCAACTTAAATTCAGATCCATCGCCAAATGTAATCGCGCTTTTTGGATTTTCTTTCACACCTTTCCAACCCTTGTAGGCGGCAATCAATTGGTTGTAAAACGCTTTCTCGCCGGTCGGCAGTACCTTAACGGCGGGTAACTTCGGGGTTGTTGCTTCAAGGGTATTATCTACTTGCCATTTCCAGGAGTAGCCAAGAGATTTTAGCTTTTGTTCTGCACCGGATTTATCTTGAACGCTCAGCGTGCTTTTCCAGCTGCGCCCTTGGCCTGAATTGGGGTCATTCTGCTCCGGCATAACGGTCGTATATTTGACGCCTTTCGTTTCAAATTCAGCCGCCCACTCTGGTTTCTCCCTGATCAACTTCTGAAACAGCTGATCTGATCGGCATAGCGGCGTGGCGCCACCTGCTTCTGCCGCGGCATGGCAGTAAAAAAACAATCTGGATGGAGAAACTGGTGTCTGCGCCATCTCATGATGTAAAAAGATTTCGACATCAGGCGGTGCTTCATTAGCCGTAAAGACGCGTTTGGTAAAATTGATTCGAACAGCATTCGACAGAGATTCAGCGTAGGTAAAATCCGGATAACCAAAAGCCGCAGAGAATGAATCGAAGTCTTCTGCAGAGGTTACAGGAAAACCTCTAAAAAGCACCGCGCCGGAAAGTTGCAATGATCGTTCGATAGCATGCTTGTGGGATTGAACCCACCTCTCTGCATCGTAATCAGGCGGAGAGTCAAAAACAACGATGCGCGGAAAAACCTCTCCGTCGTAAGACAATTGCTCTGGGGTTGATACGCAATTCAGCTTACTCATTAATACTTCCTCAAAGCCAGATGAAGCCGTCTCGTGCGCTTCTTATTAGTCATAAATAGGGTAAAAGGTATTGAAGGCTTCCTCACAAAAGTGTCCTGGATCGTTGAAGCGTCGATTAACATTTAAAGCTGATATCTCCGCCATCTCCTCATCAGTCAATTCAAAATTAAATATATCGAGGTTTTCTTTCATTCGTTCCGCTCGAATCGACTTTGGAATCACCGAAGTGCCACGCTGGACACCCCATCTCAATACAACTTGGGCCGGTGTCTTCCCTGAACTGTTGGCAATACGTTTCACAATCTCGGACTCCAACACCGATTCAGCTTCGTTGGCCATATCCATTTCAAGATATGACGCCGCGCCGAGAGGAGAAAAAGTTGTTACAGCCATTCCGTATTGTTTTGCTAACCTGATAAGACGTTCTTGGGTCAGATAGGGGTGAGACTCAATTTGCAGTACATCAGGTTTATGCTGCGCATAGCTCATCAAATCGTGAATAAGCCCGCTCGAGTAATTACAGACGCCAATATTCCGGACCAGACCTTGTTGATGGAGGTTCTCCATCGCCGCCCAGGTCTCACTCAAAGGAACATTTGACAGCCGCATACCCGGTGTTTGTGCCGCGGGATCAAACACCCATTCTGGCGGATACCTTGTTTCAAACGGCACAAATGCCAGTGCAATCGGAAAATGAATTAAGTACAGATCGAGGTAATCCAATTGGAGATCTGACAGTGTTCGTGCCAGTGCTGGCGCCACGTCTTTTGCAGCGTGGTACGTGTTCCAAAGTTTTGAAGTAACCCATAGATCTTCACGCCGGCATAACCCATCATCCAGGGCTCTTCTAATACCTTCACCCACTTCTCTTTCATTACCATAATCACATGCGCTGTCCAGATGACGATATCCTGACTTAATCGCTTCGTAGACAACACTGGCACAATCGTCCCGAGAAATTTTCCATAGTCCGAAACCCACCTGTGGTATATCCATATTCATTCGCCGCTTATCCGTATTTCAGTTTGATTGGCGCTATAGAATACCATCCGAGGAACCCAGTCGCCCTTTTTTCTCTTACGCTATTAACATTTCGAGTTTAATTCTATACTTATTTTTTTTGCTCTGGGTACGACATGGACAATCGCGTTGACGGTCAGAAAGCTCGCAGCTTAGCTACGCAAAACGCGTTAATGCTTGCTGCAGAAAAACTAATCGCTGAGAAGGGCATCCAGAACGTTACTAAGCGGGCAATCACTTCGACAGCGGGTCAAAAAAATGAATCCGTTCTTCAATATCATTTTCAGAACCTTGAGGGTCTGATTGACGAAATTTTGAAGGTTAGATCTATCCAGACTCAGGAAAAACGTACCGAACTGTTAGATCAACTACTGCGTGATACTCCGAAGCCCACGTTGCGAGATATCTGCAAGTTAATGGTATTACCTCCGTATTTGCTTGCAAAAAAAGACCCAGACTATTGTAACTACATCAGCGCTTTCAGTCTTGAACCTGCACTTACAACAGACTCCGCATTTTTACTCATAAAAAACAAAGGTGCTGGCGGTGAAAGTGGAAGAGAAACCGGGCGGCTACTCCGCAAAATGTTAAACCATCTAGACGATAGCGCATATCAGCGCCGCATTGATAGTGCTATTAGATTCACGTCGGTTTCGATGAATCACCAGGCTCGCGCCCCAAACGCTTTTGAGGCAGATGACGCTGATCTATTTATAAACAGTCTGATTGACGCGTTAGAGGGACTATTAAGCGCGCCGGCGTCTAATGAAACCATCGCATCTGCAAAGTCATTGTCGTCTGAATGAATCTAGGAAAGAAGCAGGACGGATTCGGCAGCTTCGTTTAAACAAGCCCTTCTAGGAACCTGAGAACCGCTTTATTCGTTCCCTCGGGATCTTCTTGTTGAACCCAGTGGCCCATTTCCGGTAACAGCGTTATTTCTCTGAAGTCAGCCATCACAGGGTCCATCATCGCACGCAAAGCCTGCTCGTTTGCCCCTTGTATTACCTGATCAGCAGCACCGGACAAAAAAGCAGAGGGAACCTTAATCACAGGGTCCTTGTCTTTCATCAATGTCCAATTAGCGTCAAAGTTCCGGTAGTAATTTACGCCACCGCGAAATCCGGCCCTTGTAAACTCATCGACGTAGTAGTCCAGATCAGCCTCACTCAACCATTCCGGTCGTTCAATCGGCTGGCCTATTCTTCCAATCCATCCACCCGCTGATCGCGCCGGGTCAGTGACCGTTGGCGGGTGCCGCGGCGTACTCGGCGACGCATACAACATAGACAAAAACGACCGGGGATCACTGTCGTACTCATTTTCAGCTACCCCTCCTTCCTCATTATGGTAAAGAATGTAGAAAAACTGATCACCCATCGCTTTTCGCCACCCTGCCGTCGGCGCTTCAGCGCCAACCCCACCATAGGGCACGCTCATGCCCATCACACCTGTTAAGCGTTCTGGGTGCATTAACGCAGCGTTCCACACAACCATTGAGCCCCAGTCATGCCCTATCAAGGCGGCCTTTTCTTCACCAAACACATCTAACAAACCGATTAGGTCAGCAACGAGAATATCAATTCTGTATTCCTCCGCGGCGGCCGGTGAACTGGTATCACCATAGCCCCGCATATCCGGCGCGATGACATGGTAGCCACTTTCAGCCAGCCCCCTAATCTGATGACGCCAGGAATACCATGACTCGGGCCAACCATGAACCAATAATACCAACGGGCCGGCACCCGCCTCTGCAACCCGCATCTTTATCCCGTTTGTTTCAATCACTGAGAAGGTGATTTCTGTCATTTTTTACCTCTACCAGCTTAAAGTCGATGTACCTGAACTGGTAAATTAGTGATGCCTCTTACGAAACTGGAGAGCAGCCGTTCAGGTTCACCAACAACTTCTACCGTTCGAAACCTCTTCAAAATTTCTTCCCAGACGATTCTTAACTGCATTTCAGCAAGTCGATTACCCATACAGCGATGGATGCCAAAGCCAAAAGACAGATGATGTCTGGCTTTTTGTCGATCGATAATAAAATCGTTCGGACGATCAATAACCTCTTCGTCGCGATTACCGGACACATACCACATCAGCACCTGATCGCCTTTTTTTATCTGCTTATCTCTAATGACAATATCCTCATTCGCGGTTCTTCGCATATAAGGCAAGGGCGTCTGCCAACGAATAATTTCTGGCACCATATTCGTAATTAATGAATGGTCAGCACGCAACTTGGCATATTCGGTCGGGTTTTGGTTGAGCGCAATTACACCTGCACTCATTGAGTTACGCGTTGTGTCGTTACCGCCGACAATGAGCAAAATCAAATTCCCGAGGAACTCATAGGGCTCCATGTTTTTGGTATCTTCACCGTGAGCAAGCATTGATATCAGATCCGAGCCTGGTTCATCAGCGCCGATGCGCTCGTTCCATAATCGCGTAAAATATGCCAGACACTCCAACAATTCTTCACGGCGTTGATCCGCTGTATCAACAATTCCAGTCCCAGGCGGCGCCGTCGCAACATCAGACCAGCGTGTTAACTTCCTTCGATCTTCAAAAGGAAAGTCAAATAGCGTCGCTAGCATTTGCGTCGTAAGTTCAATTGATACCCGCTCAACCCAGTTAAACGTTTTACCTTCTGGCAACCCGTCAAGCACCTTACAAGTGCGCTCACGAATGATTGATTCCATCTTCGCCAGATTTGGTGGGGCAACAACACCACTTACCGTCGCGCGTTGCAGATCGTGTTTGGGCGGATCCATAGAAATAAAGCTATTAAATTTTAACTCTTCGGGATTTGGTTCCAGATCGATTTGTGGACCTAGGGCAATACCCCGAGCAGAAGAAAACAGTTCATGATTTTTGTCAACGAACATGATGTCTTCGAATTTGGTCAGGGACCAGTATCTACCTATACCGGGCGCTTCATTAAGGTGTACCGGATCTTCTTCACGCAGTCGCTTAAAATGGGCCCAATGGATATCTTGTTGAAACAATCTGCCATCAACGACGTTAATCTGTTCAATCGGCACTGAGTATGGATCAGTAATTACCGGTGGCGCATCATCCCTCAAAAAAGGATTACCAAATCTCGCCAGTGTCGCTTCCTGATTTTCCACTTGCTCACTCATCGCGCTTTCTACATTTTATAAAACGGCACATTACATTAGCAGATTAGTGGACGCCTCAAAAGGTTTTGGTATAAAGCCCTAATCACCATCGCACTGGGACTCGCAACCATCTGAGAACACCGAACAACACCTCGCAGAAATGGACAAGACGCTTTCACAATCACGATTCTTCCTGATGTCCCGCTTCAAAAGCAGCCTACAACCGGCAGGCAAAATTTATACACGTGATTTTTACAGAAGGGAAGTTCAAAAAAATCAGATCGTTAGCTCAGTTTAGCGCGGTCGCATCAACCCACTTAGTCACAAACGGTCTTTTAAGCCTGACCATAGCAAAGAATACGAAAGCATCTCTGCTGCTGAGACTAAAGCCTGTTTGTTATTTTAGAATGGCAGCCTGTGGCACGATGGCGTCATTAACATAGTGGACAAAATAGGCTAAAGCGCTAACGCTTGATCCACAACATTCCGGGCAATACCCACAATAGACGCTCGCCATTCGTCCGAGTCGGGATAGAACGCGTCCATCATCATGCCTTTAATCGGCGCTGCCTCGGGAGAAGCCGGATTACCATATCGGTGCAACCATTGATCGGCAACCAGCGCCAAAACTACATCTCGCCCCGGCACTGTGCCGAACTCCAGACCGGCACCGACAATTGTTGGATACGTTTTTTGCAACCCACTAATCATCGAACCAGCAACGGGTGCCGAATGTGAGTCTCCGGACGACATGCTCTTCACCCGATCACCCCAAAGTTCAACACTTCGTCGGTATGCTTTTGATGTTGGATGGTAATCCACAATACATTCGGCGGTGCCAAAGGGTCCCAATGCCGTATGAACATCAATCCAGATGATCTCCTTGGCATTCTGAAGATAGTCCATGGCAACCTGGCGAATCGTCAGGTTCGACCACGCAGGCTCAAGACCGCCATAAAACATACCGCAGGGAAATTCATACTGACCACCCGACAAAGCACTTTGATACCATTTCAGACCCTTGTTTTTGACGAATTTACGTACCTCGTTCACCAGAGAAATCGCGATATCTGCGTTCCAAATTTTCGGTTCAAAGACATCTGCGATCTCTCGATAACCGCTGTTTACAGGCAATTTCTCGAATGAGATAAAGTTTCTATTTAAATCAATATTTGACTCATTTGTCCTTCGCTGCCAGGCAAAGCCATAAGGATTGACTCCATGTACCATCAGCAAACGTGTACCGGCAGGCAAACGAGCGCACAAGCCCTCATGAAGCAATAGCGATTGGATCCCTGAACCGGTGTACCCTTCCACGCCGTGAGTACCGGATGAGAGGACGACTACTCGCTGCGCACTTTTGTCCCCAAAACAGCCAATGTCCATGAAAATATCGCCATCAGGGCCCTTTTCAGGATGTTTGATTGACGCTAACTCCCCCTTGAAATCGCAGCAGGCTTTAACAAAATGTTCCCGCGCTTGCTGATAGGTTCTAAAAAAATGCTGGTGCATGATTTGTTCTCCTGACGACTAATTCGTAGCTTGATCCACATATTTACGCAGAACGGAAAGAACCATTGCAACTATCTGCGCATATCGTTAGCCTGCTCCGATAGGTTGTTTTTCAAATTGTGCATTTTATTTTCTCAGAGACTCGGTGACTAACAAGCATCAGGTCGACGTAACTGAGTTAGCTTGCCAGATAAATGCTGAAACGCTGGATTTCAGCTAAAAGGCTGCCGGATTAATCCCATTGGAGACGTGATCATGACGTTATTTGTTACTGGTATTATTATTTTTTTCGGTGTGCACTTCATACCGTCCATGCCACTTAAATCAGTCATGGTCACTAGACTTGGCGAAGTGCGATTTAAAGGGCTATTCAGTCTCACCTCTGCCTTGGGGCTAGGTCTAATCATCTACGGCTTCAGTCTCACCAAATTTCAACCGCTGTTTGATCCATTGAGCTGGGGCAGAAGCGCGGCAATCTTTACCATGCCCATCTCAGTTATTCTGATCTGTGCCGCGCAAATGCCCAATAACCTGAAAACTCTGGTTCGTCACCCGATGTTAGGCGGGTTAATTCTATGGGGTTTCTCTCACCTGGTCGCGAATGGCGACCTAGCCAGTACGATCCTGTTTAGTAGCTTTGTGTTATTTTCTATCATCAATATTTTACTTGTGAATGCTCGGGCACCCTACGTCGCGCCAGAACCAGTGAGCAAACTTTGGGATTTGGGTGTGATCGCACTTGGCCTAGCCCTCTACCTTCTTCTCTTTCAATTTCACGGAGCGATAGCGGGTATACCGCTCGGTTAATTCAGTCGCCGACAATTGTCAGAATTCTGGAAATAGCAAGCTCCGGTTACCCTGACGCCAGGGCTTGTACTTTTTCATCACAGAAATAAACAATTCATCGGTGGCAAATCTATCTAACCAGTTTCTAAGCGCCGGATAGGGTGCCTCTGCGAACCACTGCTCGTCGACCTTTGAAAACTGGCGAACAAAAGGAAAAATTGCCACGTCTGCGTAGGACACTCGCTCTGAAAACAAATGAGGTTGCACACTTAACCGGTCTTCAAGCTTCTGCAGATAAGTGTGACAACGCGCCCGGTAGGTCTCCTGGCTTTCATCTGGATACCTGTCCGCATATTTATACTGATCAAGGTGTTGTTTGAATGAAACATCGTTTTCTTCGATGAGATTCGCCATAGCGACAAGCATGTGGGGTGGGTACGCCTTCCAACCCGCAGGGTCAGAAATCGATAAGACCCAATCTACAATATCAAGACTCTGTTCCAGCACACTACCATCGACGCGACGAACCACCGGTACCGTACCTTTGGGTGATGTTACCAACAGCTCCGGAGGTTTATCCTTCAACACAACCTCACGCAGCTGCACTTGGACGCCAGAAACAGCAATCGCCATCCGGCTTCGGATCGCGTATGGGCAACGTCGAAAACTATAAAGAATTGGCACTTCATTCATTCTGTGATTATACCCAGACGTCGTCTGTCGATGAACGTATTAAGAACAAAAATATACGTCATTATGCGCTGTTTTTGCGTTGTGCTTACAAACTCACACATCAACAGGTTTAAAACTTCTAGGGTTGTAACCCTTCAATATTTTCACGCGTCAAGGAATAGGCTGATTTCAAAATATGCCTCTTCCGCCAATGACTCAAGCATACAAAGTATACTTTTTACCCAATTTTTTTACTGACATCGGTTAAAACAAGTTGTCACGAAACACCGCTTGCCAGAGGATAGTCGTCTTTTTGTCTTGGACCATTGTGCCAATTCAAAGATGATTCAAGATATCATCACCGGCAAAAATGGAGCCGTGTCCTGGATACACCGTACGGGGCTTAAGCCGCCTTAATTTTTCAACCGATCTACGCATAGCCATTGGGTTGTCATAAATTGCCGGGTGTACTAGCCTCCCCTTGCTTCCGCTACCTAACAGTGTATCACCGGTGATGAGACTCCGGGTCGGGTGATGGAAAAGACATACACTGTCCCAACTGTGCCCTGGGGTGTGTACAACCTCCCAGTTGGGAAATCCGTTAAGTCTCGCCTTGTCGATTAATCTTAGCTTCGGTAGCACGAAACGCTGAGCAGCAGGTTCATCGAGATGATGATTGTGAATATGCTCATACCGCTGGTTACGTTCCTTGTTTATGTACATATTTCTCGACCTCGAACGAAACGCTTCACCAAAAGTCGTTGCGATCTTAACCATCGGCCCAATCGGGTTACGATAGAATTTCAAGGTGGGGCGTTTGGAGGCATAAGGTATAGCGGCTATCGCTCGACAGGCCTTTGCCAGCGGCGTCACACCTCCGATATGATCCGGATCGTCATGCGTGCAGACAACAAGCGCTACCGAGGAAATTTTATGTTTCAACTCCCGCACAATGAAATCCAGTACAAAGCCATCACAGCGCATCGCTACGTCCGCAACCAGCAGTTTGCCGTGTTCTTCAATCACGTAGGTATTGGAGTAGCGTGTCTTGACTAAATGTATATTCATTAAGAGGGACTTATTCACTCTTGACCTGATAGAAGATCGGTGCGTTGCAAAAAGTGCCGCAGTCTATCAGTCATTCAACCTCGCTGGTACACAGAGCTTTGATGCGACGCAAATATCGTTGATTTGATCTATACTCGGCTACTAACGCCACCCGAGTAAAAAACCGCGAATAATATTCGTAAAAGGAGTTTAGATGATTAAGCTGGACAGACAAGGCGAAGTGTTTATTCTAAATATGGACGATGGCGAAAACCGCTGGAATACGACATTCGTCCGTGAATTCGCAGCAGCGCTGGATGAGGCCGAAGCTTCAACCGGACCCGCGGCACTCGTCACATCCTCGGCCACTGAAAAATTTTTCTCTAACGGTCTTGACCTCGAATGGCGAGCATCTGAGGGCGAACATCGCGGTGGAGATCGAGAAGCGTTTGGAAAAGAGTTTATGGCACTGATGGGTCGTATCATCACCTTTCCAATGCCAACACTGGCAGCTGTCAATGGGCACGCTTTTGGTGCAGGTTTTATGTGCGCGCTATGTCACGATATTCGTTTCGTGAGAAGCGACAGGGGATTTATGTGTGCGAATGAAGTCGAAATCGGCATGGTTATCCCTAAACCTGAACTCGCGCTATTTCGACACAAATTGCCGATGAACACTTTCTTTGAAACTGTACAGCTTGCCAAGCGGTGGTCCGGGAATGATGCCGTTGCTGCGGGTGTTGCGCAAAAAAGCGAGCCGCTCGACACCCTTTTGGAGGCTTCCATTAAAAGAGCATCTGAACTCGCACGCCTGGGCGCGAATAGAGAAGTCTATGGGAAGACGAAGCAAGCAATCTACGGAGAAAATGCAGCGATAAATCAGTCCCATGGGCCTGCGTATATGCTGACCAACCCTGCCGCATTCCACTAACCTAAGATTTAGGCGGCTTAGCTTGTTCGGACTAGCTCAAGGTTTTTCGCACTTCTACTCAGGTCGGCCACAATCAAGACAGCAACAATCGATATGCGGGGTTATCGGTCTCTTCCCAGAACCGATAACCAATATCTCGTAATTCTCGGCGTAGTGACATCATTTCATCATCCGCAGCCTGAACCCCGACCAGCACCCGCGCCCATGCTGATCCATGATTTCGATAATGAAACATGGAGATGTTATGCCGGCTACCAATCCCTGTTAAAAATCGCAGCAGTGCACCGGGACGCTCAGGAAACTCAAACCGGAAAAGTCGTTCGTTCGTTAGACCCATGCTGCGGCCCCCAACCATGTGCCTGATATGCAGGACGGCAACTTCATTATCAGACAGGTCTATGAACGTGTATTTTTGGCCAAGCTTCTTTAACAAGGCTTTTTTATCGGCGTGGTCTGCGTTCGTTTGAACACCGACGAGGACCTGCGCGCTGTTGTTGTCCGCGTAACGATAGTTGAACTCGGTGATGGCGCGTTTTCCAATAGTATGGCAAAACTTTCTAAAACTCCCGGGTTCCTCCGGGATGGTCACACACAACAGTATTTCTCGTCGTTCACCTATTTCGGTTCTTTCTGAAATGTGTCGTAAACGGTCGAAATTGACATTTGCGCCACTAATGACAGCCACGCAATGTTGCCCTTTTGGCTGGTCAGCTCGCTCTAGATACTTCTTCAATCCCGCAATACTTAGTGCACCAGAAGGCTCAGAGATCGTGCGGGTATCTTCAAAAATGTCTTTGATAGCAGCACAGATCTCATCGGTATTCACCTTGATGACTTCATCAACGCAATCTTTTGCCAACTTAAAGTTCTCTTTTCCGACCTGAAGCGTCGCGGTGCCGTCGGCAAATTGATCAAGCTCATCTGGATCAAGCTTCACCCGTTTGCCGGCGTCGAGCGCTGCCCACATACTGGCGGCGCCTTCTGATTCAACACCGATAATCTTCACCTCAGGTCGTAAATATTTTATGTAAGTACCGACTCCGCAAATCAATCCGCCACCACCCACCGGCAGAAAAATCGCGTCGATGCCTCCAGTATGCTGCCGCAGGATTTCCATACCAATGGTGCCCTGGCCAGCGATGACTTCAGGGTCATCAAAAGGATGAACATACGTGTACCCCCGATCCTCGCACAGAGCTGCCGCGTGCGCCGCTGCCTGATCATAACTTTCACCGAACAAAATGACCCTGGCTCCCCAGCGCCGGACCGCTTCAACTTTTATTGAAGGCGTATTTTTCCCCATCACAATGACAGCGCGTGTATTTAGTTTTTGTGCCGCCATCGCAACACCCTGCGCATGATTCCCTGCTGAGGCGGTAATAACACCTCTTTTTCGTGAGGCTGCATCCAACTGGCGGATTTTGTTGTAAGCGCCTCTCAGCTTGAAACTAAATACTGGTTGCAGATCTTCCCGCTTTAAGAAAACCTCACTCTCAAGCCTTTCGGAGAGTACCTGCGCCTGTTCCATCGGGCTTTGAATCGCAACATCATACACATCTGCTTCCAGAATCTTCTTGATGTACTTGTTTTGCATAAAACTCTCTCAAAATGCACGCAATATTTTTGGCTTTAAATGCCCGTCATGCTCGACAGTATAATCCTGCTGGCTCAAAATGGCTGCTACTCTTGTCGTTCACCCTTTAGAATTCTTCTTTCGCCCAAGATTATAGGTCAGATACCGAGGTAACACAGATGACATCAGCACAAGATAACCTCAAGCGACAGGTCGGAGAGGCCGCCGTCGAATACATCGACAATCATCTTGCTAACGACTCAATAGTAGGTGTGGGAACAGGCTCTACCGCCAATTTTTTTATTGATGCTTTGGCAAAAATAAAGCACAAATTTGATGGCGCGGTGGCCAGTTCAAACGCATCCGCTGACAGGTTAAAAGGGCATGGCATTCGCGTGTTTGATTTAAATGCGATCAAGGATATGACTTTTTATGTTGATGGGGCCGACGAAGCAGATGCTTCAAAGCAATTGCTTAAAGGCGGTGGTGGTGCGCTCACCAGAGAAAAAATTGTCGCTTCAGTCGCCACAAAATTTATTTGCATCGTCGATGATTCAAAACTGGTCAATCAACTTGGTCAGTTTCCCGTACCACTAGAAGTCATACCCATGGCGAGGTCAGCTGTGGCACGAGAGATAGTCAAGCAGGGAGGTCAACCGGTATTGCGAGAAGGCTTCTTCACCGATAACGGCAATATTATTCTTGATGTTCACGGACTCACGATAAAACCAGAGAACGCGAGGTCATTTGAAGCGCGACTCAATAACTTCACCGGCGTCGTTACAAATGGTATTTTCGCCCTAAGGCCCGCAGACGTATTACTCATTAGCTCAAGCACGGGCATCACTTACAAAGAGTAGATGCACAACAAATTTTGTAGCTATTTCAGATCGCCATTTGCGTACTGGGCAGCAATTTTTTCCAGTGATATCGGTTTGATGCTAGAAGCATGGCCAGCAGTGCCGAACGCTTCATAACGCGCTACCACAATGCTCTTCATCGCTTTCATCGACTCGGCAAGATATTTTCTTGGATCAAACTCTGACCGGTTTCCGTGCAAGAACCTCCGAATAGAACCGGTAGATGCCAGACGCAAATCTGTGTCGATATTGATTTTTCGAACACCGTGTTTAATACCTTCCTGAATTTCTTCGACCGGCACACCATAAGTTTCAGGGATTTCACCACCGAATTCATTGATCACAGCTAACCAGTCTTGTGGCACGCTGGATGAACCGTGCATCACCAGATGCGTGTTGGGTATGCGGGAATGTATTGCCTTTACCTGGTCTATAGCCAGCACATCACCGGTCGGCGGGCGAGTAAACTTGTATGCCCCATGACTCGTACCAATCGCAATCGCTAGAGCGTCGACTCTTGTCTGTTCAACAAAATCTGCTGCTTGTTCCGGGTCCGTTAACATCTGATCCATCGATAACTTACCTTCAGCACCCACACCGTCTTCTTCGCCTGCTTCCCCAGTTTCGAGGGAACCAAGACAACCAAGCTCACCTTCCACGGTAACGCCGCAGGCGTGTGCCATTTCAGTTGTCCGTTTCGTCACTTCGACGTTATATTCGTAACTCGCCGGTGTTTTCTGGTCTTCCATCAAAGAGCCGTCCATCATCACGGAGGAGAATCCCAACTGAATTGATTGCTGGCAAGATGCAGGGGAAGCACCGTGATCCTGATGCATAACAACGGGAATGTCGGGAAATTCCTCGATCGCTGCAAGAATCATATGGCGAAGAAAGTTAGATCCCGCATATTTTCGAGCACCAGCCGAAGCCTGCACAATCACAGGACTATTCGTTTCCTCAGCGCCCTCCATAATTGCTCGCATCTGCTCCAAGTTGTTTACATTAAACGCGGGTACGCCGTACTGGTTTTCAGCCGCGTGATCCAGCAACTGTCTCATACTTACCAATGCCATGATTTTTCTCCTTACCGTGACCAGCCGAGTGATCACGATTTCATTCGTCACTGATAATCACGCTGATGAGCACTCATCACGAAGGAGAGCCAAACGGTGATTATTCACTTTTCGGGACTAATTTACTTCCCTGAATCTTTTTTGCAGTACAGCAACCGCTGGTAACGTTTTTCCTTCGACAAATTCCAAGAAGGCACCGCCACCGGTCGAAATATAACTGACTTGATCACCAATGCCATATTTATCAATCGCTGCAAGAGTGTCTCCACCACCTGCAATCGAGAAACCCTGATTGTTTGCGATGTCTTGTGCGAGTTGTTCAGTGCCCCCGCCAAACGCCTCCATTTCGAAGACTCCAACAGGACCGTTCCAAATAATCGTACCGGCGTTTTTTATGATTTCACTTATCACGTCTCTGCTACGGGCGCCAATATCCAAGACCATCTCATCCTGTTGAACCTCACCAGCCGGTTTTTCGACAGCACCACTTTGATCGTCAATTCCCTTTGCGACAACCACATCAACCGGTATCGGGATGTTCACCTTTTCTAGCAATGCTCGGGAATTTTCAAGCAAATCCATTTCACAAAGTGACTTTCCAACCTCAACCCCGGTTGCCGCGAGAAAAGTATTTGCGATGCCACCACCCACGACAAGGCTATCGACTTTGTCGGCAAGCGCGTCTAACACTTCGAGTTTAGTCGAGACCTTACTACCACCAACGACCGCAACGACAGGTCTCGCCGGACTCGTAAGCGCAAGTTCCAGCGCATTAAGCTCGGCGAGTAACAAGGGACCTGCACAGGCTATCGGGGCGAATTGTGCAACGCCCTCAGTGGTCGCTTGCGCTCTGTGAGCAGTACCAAATGCATCCATCACAAAAACGTCGCACAATCTGGCTAGTCGCTTAGCCAGATCAAGATCGTTCTTTTTCTCACCAATGTTGATGCGTACGTTTTCAAATAAATAAAGCGTCCCATTATCTGAACTAGGTTCGAAAGCGTCTTCTAGATAATCTTCGACAAGTTTCACACGATTGTTGGCGCCTAATGCCTTACTCAGATAATCAGCAACCGGTGCCATACTCATATCCGGTTGCTCTGCAATCGACATACCCTCCTCAGGACGACCAAGGTGAGACATCACCATCACGACGGCACCCGCAGATAAAGCATATTCGATAGTGGGTAATGCTGCCCTTATCCTTGCATCGCTGGTAACCTGACCATTTTTAACAGGCACATTAAGATCTTCTCTGATGAGCACCCGTTTACCTTCAATGTTGAGGGTCTTAAAATCGAGCACTGACATTAAGTATTCAGCTCCTTGACTCGTTTCACGATATTTTTCGCGGTAAAACCAAAGTGTTCCAGCACGTCAGGTCCCGGGCCGCTTTCACCAAAACCCGACATCCCAAGCACATCACCGTCAAGACCCACCCATTTTCGCCAATAATCGCCATGACCTGTTTCAACTGCTAACCGCTTACGACAGTTATTCGGCAGCACGCTTTCCTGATAGGCTTTGGGTTGCAGGGCGAAGGTATCAGCACTTGGCATCGATACAACACGGACCGACGCGTTCTCTTCTTGCAGGATTTCAAAAGCTTCAACGGCTATCGCGACTTCAGATCCAGTCGCAAGAATAATGATCTCGGGCGTGCCGGGGCAGTCCCTGAGAACATAGGCACCTTTTGCAATTTCTTCGAGAAGCGATTTGTCTCTATCAATATATGGCAGGCTCTGCCGTGAAAATACCAATGAAGTAGGTGCCGTTTTTCTTTCAATCGCCGCTTTCCATGCAACAACTGTTTCAACAGTATCACAAGGCCTCCAAACAGACATATTTGGCGTGGTGCGGAGATTGGTTAATTGCTCAATCGCCTGATGCGTCGGTCCATCTTCTCCCTGGCCAATCGAATCGTGGGTGTAAACGTGAATGTTTCGAATCCCCATCAGTGCCGACATCCGGACGGCATTTCTCGCGTATTCCATAAAAATAAGAAACGTCCCGGTAAAGGGCAGAATGCCACCATGCAGCGCCATGCCATTCGCTATGGCTGTCATACCGAACTCCCTCACGCCATAGTAAATGTAATTCCCATCCGCATCATTCGGCGTTACCGCTTTCATTTCTGGCCAGCTAGTAAGATTAGAACCGGACAAGTCCGCAGAACCCCCTGTTAACTCTGGCATCAGCTTTGCCAGTTCAGCAATCACTTTTGCTGATGCCTGTCGCGAAGCCATGGATTCCGCTTTTTCATGGACAGATTCCAGCAACGCTTTCATAGACGTTTCAAAGCCATCAGGCAATTCAGATGACATTCGGCGATCAAATTCTGCAGCAAGTTCAGGGTACTGTGCTTTGTACTCTGCAAAAGTCTGTTGCCAATGCGCTTCTGCATCAGCACCGTTACCCTTACAATCAAACCCTTCATAAACTTCGGCGGGGATATCAAAGGGCTGGTGGCTCCAACTCAGTTTCTCCCTCGCACCCTTAATTTCGTCCTCACCCAGCGGGGAGCCATGACTGCCAGAAGTACCCGCCTTATTCGGTGCTCCATAGCCGATTTCAGTTTGACAACAGATGAGTGTTGGCTTGTCAGTGTTCGCGCGGGCTGCTTCAAGCGCAGCTGAAACGGCAGCATGATTGTGACCGTCAACTGCAGGGATGACCTGCCAGCCGTAGGCTTCAAATCGTTTTGGGGTGTCATCGGCAAACCATCCTTCAATAGCGCCATCAATGGAGATACCATTGTCGTCGTATACACAAATCAGTTTGCCTAGCCCCAGAGTTCCCGCTAAAGAAGCCACCTCGTGGGAAACACCTTCCATCAAACAGCCGTCTCCAGCAAATACATACGTGAAATGGTCTACGATATTGAGCGCACGTCCACCAATTGATCGGTTAAAGCGTGCAGCCAATATTTTTTCTGCCAGCGCCATGCCGACCGCATTTGCCAATCCCTGACCAAGGGGACCAGTCGTGGTCTCAACGCCGGGCGTGTATCCGTACTCCGGGTGTCCCGGGGTTTTGGAGCCCAGTTGACGAAAGTTCTTCAATTCTTCAATCGAAAGGTCGTATCCCGTCAAATGAAGCAGGGCATAGATCAACATAGAGCCATGGCCGTTCGAGAGGACAAACCTGTCCCTGTTCTGCCAGTCTGGGTTCTGCGGATTGTGCTTGAGAAACTGAGTCCACAACACTTCAGCGATATCAGCCATACCCATCGGAGCACCGGGGTGTCCACTTTTCGCTTTTTCGACGGCATCCATCGTAAGGGCACGAATAGCATTTGAACGGTTTTTTTGAGCACTCATGAGGGTCAACCTGACAGAAAAGAGAGGCCGCTATTTTCTACTAGCCGTGTCACGACATCAACAGATGAACGCTTCCCTGAGGCTATTTATTTCGCAATTTAAGCGCACTCCTGATTTTATTAGTCTCGCAGCCGGATGAACTCCACATGAAGGGCAATAACGATGATCATGAGCTATTATCAATCCTTTGCTATGTCAAATTCTACCGAGTCACTTTACAATTCGCGGTCGGACATCAAACACCGGTCAAACACAACAATTATTTGAATCATAGGAACAAATATCCCATGTCGATAAACAGAACTTTTACCTCTGAATCGGTTTCAGAAGGCCATCCGGACAAAATGGCTGACCAGATTTCAGACGCAATCCTGGATGCTATTATTGCTGAAGACAAGGAGGCTCGTGTCGCCTGCGAGACTATGGTGAAAACCGGGATGGTCATTATTGCAGGTGAAATCACCACAAGTGCCTGGATTGACCTAGAGGAACTTTGCCGCGATGTCATCCTCGATATTGGCTACAACAGTTCCGATGTTGGCTTCGACGGCGCCTCGTGCGCAATCATCAATGCTATCGGCAAGCAGTCTCCTGATATTGCAATGGGCGTCGACGATAGTGCAGATCACGAACAAGGGGCTGGTGACCAAGGCTTGATGTTTGGCTATGCCAGCAACGAAACCGACGTACTAATGCCGGCACCGATAACTTATTCCCACCTGCTTGTGAAAAGGCAGGCAGATGTGCGGAGAGCCGGCACACTGGATTTTCTGAGACCAGACGCAAAGAGTCAGATTTCTTTCAAGTACGACGAAAACGGTCAACCCACCGCCATCGACGCCGTTGTGCTTTCCACTCAGCATGACCCTTCAATCTCGCTTGAGGATCTTCGTGCAGGCGTCATGGAAGAAATTATCAAACCTGTGCTACCGGACAACTGGTTACACGCCGATACCAAGTATCACATTAACCCAACAGGAAATTTTGTGATCGGTGGCCCTGTCGGCGACTGTGGTCTCACCGGCAGAAAGATAATTGTCGACACTTACGGCGGCATGGCCCGGCATGGCGGTGGCGCATTCTCCGGAAAAGACCCGTCAAAAGTTGATCGAAGCGCGGCCTACGCGGGACGTTACGTCGCCAAGAATATCGTGGCTGCGGGACTTGCCGATCGATGCGAAATCCAGATTTCCTATGCTATCGGCGTTGCCGAACCCACTTCTATTAGTATCAATACGTTTGGTACTGGCAAATTACCGGACGAGAAAATCGAAGACCTGATAGCAGAGCACTTCGATCTTCGGCCTAAAGGACTCATCGCCATGTTAGATCTGAAGCGGCCAATTTACAGAGACACGGCAGCCTACGGCCACTTTGGCAGGGAAGAATCTAACTTCACTTGGGAGAAGACCGACAAAGCGGACGCGTTGGCCAAGGCGCTTTAGTATTTTTAACTGAGACTATCACGTGACGTTACAATCAACATTCAATAAGCAGTTCAGCTGCGAATTTTCAGCGCCAAAGTCTGAAGAGGCCAGTGCCAAGCTGCTTGCCGCGCATGATCGCTTGGCAGCACTTGGTCCTGCGTATTTCTCCGTGACCTACGGCGCTGGAGGCTCAACGAAAGATGGCACCAAACAAGCGGTTCTTGATATCAGCGCTAAAGGCTCAGATGTGGCACCGCATCTGTCTTTTGGCGGAGACAGCGCGGACAAGATTGAAACGCTACTCACCGAGTACAAAAAAGCCAATGTGACACGTGTAGTCGCCCTCAGGGGCGATATGCCTTCTGGCATGGGTGGGTCAGTAGGTTTGACCTATGCAAATGAGCTAGTTGAATTTATCAGGGAAAAAACCGGCGATCACTTTCACATCGAAGTAGCGGCTTATCCTGAAATTCATCCCGATTCCCGCAGTGTTGAATCTGACCTGAACTTCTTCAAAGCTAAAGTTGATGCAGGCGCGAATAGCGCCATCACCCAGTATTTTTATAACCCTGCCGCTTACTTCAACTTTATTGACGCTTGTGAAAAAAAGGGGGTTTCAATACCGATCATCCCCGGCATTATGCCAATATCGAATTACCAAACCTTGGTTCGATTTTCGGACATGTGCGGAGCTGACATCCCGCGATGGATCAGGAAAAACCTTGAATATTATCAAGACGATAAAGACAGTCTGAAGTCTTTTGGACACGAGGTTGTCCTAAACCTTTGTCAGGAACTGTTAGCCGGAGGCGCACCTGGATTACATTTTTATACCTTGAATCAGTCAAATCCAACGGTTAAGTTATGGCGCGATCTCGGGTTATAGGTTAGCCAGATGCGACTTTCTCGTTGCTATATTGAAGAAGACTTATCAGCGGGGCAGATTTACTTCCTAGGTACAGACCTAACCCATTACCTCCGCAATGTGCTCAGAATGAAATCTGGCGACAAGATCATTCTCTTTAATGGCCGGGGCGGAGAATATCTAGCGCAAATAGAGGCGGTCAGCAAAAAAGAAGTTTCTGTGCTTGTCATCCAATTCGAACCCTCGAACCGCGAACCTGAACTACACCTTTGTCTAGGCGTCAGCGTGGTAAAGCGGGACGCTATGGATACAATTATTCAAAAATCGACCGAATTAGGTGTTAGTGAGATTCAACCACTAATTGCCGATCTCACAACGGTTTCAACAAAAGCCATCAAACACCGGGCCGATCACTGGCGAGCACTTGCGATCAGCGCCTGCGAACAGTCCGGACGCAACCCGCTGC
>CAXRCG010000234.1:0-11090 GCA_964228885.1 Pseudomonadales bacterium
CGAGGTAGTCTTTGGTGTCTCCCTGAGAAGCTAATCGATACCCGATATAGAGTAGAAGCTCCTCCGATTCCTCCTCGTTAAAGGTGAGATTGGCAAGGTAGGTTTGCAACGTTTCATAAGCGGTTTGAGCGTTTCGCCGCGCGAGTCTCCTCAGCCCATGCAAGACAATCTCTGCGTTCCTCTGATTAGGTTTTGAGTATCTCTTGGTTTTCTCAATCAGTGCTGGCTTTCGATGAACAGCAAGAAAACGTGCTGCATGCTGTGCATCTTCTTTACTTAGAAACCTCACGAGGTATTTTGCTAGCGTGATTTCACCTGCCTGCATGCTCAATGTAAATCGCCGCCAGGCTAGATTCGGTATAAGCTCGCCAGCGTCGCGCCAGACTTTAAAGATAGAATCACATTCGTCGGGTTGTGAGAATCCGACCGACCAGAGTTGTTTAGCCTGTTGAAAGGCGGCATCGATTTTGCCTGTTTTAGCCAGAGCATAGGCGTAGTAACAAGCGTTTACCTTTGTCGCACTGCCGGGTTCGTAATAGGCAAGAAAATTTCCCCAACGTCCTTTTTTTGCTTGATGGTATAGCCAGTTTTGGCGCAGCCTTTTGGCCAGAGGGGTATCAGCATATTGCGCAAGAAAGGCGTCAATCGATGCGTTGTTTTGTCTGGAAATTTGATAGATACGCTCGAAGTACTCGAGATAAGGATATAGCGCATAGTCTGCGAGAGCCGGTTTCATTCGTTGAAACTTGCTGCGTTGGCCAGATTTTACGATACTAATTGCCCGCTTGTACGAGTTTCTCTGCTCGAATTTTGAGATGACTGAATTCGCCGACGCGACATTGGCACCTTCAATACCGGGCATATAAAACGTTGCAAGGAGCGCCAGAAACGCAGTTAGGGGGATCTTAAGATTTTTGCTCAACATCCCGGTCATACAATACGGCGTTAGTTCCCAACCCTGACGGCGAGTACATCGCAAGAGGCCCCGTGCAACACACCATTTGCCGTAGACCCGAGAAGCAGTGCTAAGCCGTGGCGTCCGTGGCTGCCAACGACAATCAAGTCTGCATCAATCTGCTCAGCGAGATTATGAATTTCAGTTTCGGGGCGCCCAAATATGAGATGTTGATTTTCGTCGGATATGGAAAGCGAATGCGCAAAATCAGCCAGTTGCTTTTTCGCGGTCTCTTGAATCTGCTCCTGAATCGTTGAGAGATCCATCGGTATATCACCACCGTAAGCGAGACTTAGTGGTTCAATGACGTGCATGCAACTCATGGTTGCTGAGAAAGCCTTCCCAAGTGCGCAGGCGCGTTTGGAAACGTGGAGTGCTTCCTCTGTGAGGTCAACAGCTACTAGAATATGGTTATATTCACCCATGGGCAGTATCTCCTGATCTTTTTGTTATTATTGCTAAGTCATTTTCGGCAAATTTACACAGTATGGGAGTGGACAACAATACTTGTTAACCTGAATTCTTGATTTTTGCTTCATATTTTTCCTTTGGACAAGCCACAGGTCCCTTGGCGTCAAGCGTTCAACCCTCAGAGAGACTAATCCTTATGAGTTATCTGGTCGTTATCCTTATCCTTTTTTTTGTGGTGGCACCTATCATGGCGATATTGCCTTCGAAACGGCAAAAGCAGCAGATGGCGTTTCGCCAGTCAGCGCGTTCAGCCGGGGTGAGCGTCGCCCTAGTAAAAGTTGAAGACCCGGATTCAGACCGAGATAAGTATTTGTCCGCAACTGGTCGACCGCTCCCTCGGGACCTCGCTTGTGTTGCTTATCGACGTCCTAGAAAAAAAGCGATGAGTCCGGCCGGAATACCCACGCCTGGCTGGAGGCTGACAAGAGATAAGTCTTGCGGCAATCAATTAACATGGGTTGAAAGTGATTCTGGTGATCTTGACCCAACATTCCGACAGTTCGTTGAGTCACACCTGTCCGATTTACCCGCGGACGTGATTCGTTTGGATGAAACTGCAGGGTTGGTATCTGTATACTGGCACGAAAGATCCGATGAAGAGGGTCTGGCAAAACTGCTTGGTTTTCTTAACAGGGTCGTGGCGCTAAACCCTTGTCTTCAAAAGGATTCATCCTCTGAAGGTGATTCGGAAGGCGCATGATTTTTGTTGTTCTGGCTAAATTTTCCGAGGACATATTGAGCTGGTCTTGCGAATTTGGGTTGACCTTGAGTAGTCAACACTTTATATATGTCCGATTTTTTTCGGCCAAATACTTAAGTACAGTGAACCTATGGGCAAATCATTAGTCATCGTTGAGTCTCCCGCCAAGGCGAAGACCATCAATAAATATCTCGGCAACGATTTCATCGTTAAGTCGAGTGTTGGCCACATCCGGGATTTGCCCACCAGTGGCACCGCAAAATCAGATCCAAAGGCTAGGGCGGCTGAGGCGGCGAAGACGCGGAAAATGCCTGAGGCGAAAAAGGCAGCTTATAAAAAGCAGAAAGCCAAAAAACAGCTGGTCTCAAGGATGGGTATCGATCCAGACAATGGCTGGACGGCAAACTACCAGATTCTTCCGGGTAAAGAAAAAGTTGTCACCGAACTCCGTAAGCTAGCAAGAGATGCTGACAAAATTTATCTTGCAACTGACCTTGACCGTGAGGGTGAAGCGATTGCATGGCATCTGCGAGAAGCCATTGGTGGTGACGATTCTCGCTACCGCCGCGTCGTCTTTAATGAGATAACCAAACGTGCGATTCAGGACGCGTTCGACGAACCGGGCGAGCTCAATATGGCCATGGTGAATGCGCAACAGGCTAGGCGTTTTCTCGATCGGGTCGTTGGCTTTATGGTCTCTCCGCTGCTGTGGGCCAAAATTGCCCGTGGGTTATCTGCAGGTAGGGTGCAATCTGTCGCAGTCAAACTGATTGTCGAGCGTGAACGGGAGATCCGCAAATTTATCCCCGAGGAATATTGGGATGTCTTCGCCAACCTGAGCGAAGATGCAAAGAAACCAGATAACCCCGTTAAATTTCAGGTGGTTAAACAGGGAGGCGAGAATTTCAAGCCGATTAACCAAGCGCAGACTGACGCTGCACTTGATTTGCTCAATAGGGCCACCTATACCGTAAAAAGCAGAGAGGGTCGGCCCACACAAACTCGACCAACCGCACCTTTTATAACGTCCACGCTGCAGCAAGCGGCTAGCACTAGGCTTGGCTTTGGTGTCAAAAAGACAATGATGATGGCGCAACGCCTATATGAAGCAGGGTACATCACTTATATGCGAACAGATTCGACTAATCTGAGTAGTGATGCGATAAACGGCTGTAGAGACCTGATTGTCAACGATTTTGGTAAAAGATACTTACCAGATGAACCACGTATATATAGTAGCAAAGAGGGCGCGCAAGAAGCGCATGAGGCGATTAGACCCTCGGATGTTAGCGTCAAAACCACAGCGATCGCGGGTATGGAACGAGATGCGGAAAGATTGTATGAGCTGATTTGGCGACAGTTTGTTGCCTGTCAAATGCCCAATGCAGAATACACGAGTACGGCAGTTGTCGTTGAAGCGGACGAGTTGGAATTGCGTGTTCGAGGTCGAGTGCTGCGGTTTGATGGCTTTACTCGGGTACAAGCGCCTGCCTCGCGTAAGGAAGAGGAAGCCCCATTACCTGAGTACGAAGTAGGTCAAGTACTTAATTTGGTCGAACTGCTACCTTCTCAGCATTTTACAAAGCCGCCTGCTAGGTTTGGTGAGGCGAGTCTCGTTAGAGAGCTCGAGAAGAAAGGCATCGGGCGTCCTTCAACCTACGCCTCGATTATTACAACAATTCAAGATCGTGGTTACGTAACGCTAAAAAACAAACGTTTCTACGCGGAGAAAATCGGCGATGTTGTTACCGATCGTTTGAGCGAAAACTTTGACGATTTGTTAGATTATGGATTTACCGCCGGGCTAGAAGAATCCCTAGATGAGGTCTCGGATGGCAAGTTCGAATGGAAGCAACTGCTAAACAAATTTTATACCGATTTTGAAACGAAGCTCGATAAGGCTAATTCGGATATGCGTTCGAATGAGCCAACAATGACCGACATTAACTGTCCCAAGTGTGGTCGACCAATGCAAATCAGAACCGCGAGTACCGGCGTGTTTTTGGGATGTTCTGGTTATTCGTTGCCGCCAAAGGAACGCTGTAAGAGTACAATCAACCTGATTTCAGGTGATGAGGTTGTTAGCGTCAACGGTGATGAAGAAGAAGAATCTAGGATTCTCAGAACCAAGCACAGATGCAAGAAGTGTCACACGGCGATGGACAGCTATTTGATCGACGCAGAGCGAAAGATTCACATTTGTGGAAACAATCCGGATTGTGATGGCATGGAAGTCGAGGCCGGTGAATTCAAGATTAAAGGTTATGACGGTCCGCTACTCGAATGTGATAAGTGTGGTGCCGAGATGCAATTAAAGACCGGCAGATTTGGAAAATACTTCGGATGCACATCTGAGGACTGTAAAAATACACGTAAGCTTCTCCGTAATGGTGAGGCAGCGCCGCCAAAAATGGACCCTGTGCCCATGCCTGAACTGGCATGCGTCAAGGTTGATGATACTTATATACTGCGCGACGGCGCCGCGGGGATATTTTTGGCTGCAAGTCAGTTTCCAAAAAACCGTGAAACTCGCGCACCCTATATCGACGAACTGATTCCGCATCAAAATGAAATAGATCCAAAATATGGGTATGTCATGAAAGCGCCTGTGACAGATTCGCAGGGACGACGCACACTCTTGAAGTTTGCCCGTAAGACGAAAGAGCAGTACGTCATTTCAGAAGATAACGGCAAACCCTCAGGCTGGCGCGCAGATTATGTGAATGGAAAATGGTTAGTCGACGAGAAAATTAAGGCGCCGCGTAAAGCGAAAGCGAAGCCCAAAGCTAAATCAAAAGCTTCCTCGAAAAAGTAGACAATAAAACAGGAAGCGAATTCTAGCGCCACCTAATTATTATGTCGGTGGCGCAGGGTCCCAGTATGGTGTTAATGCCTGAGCACGCCGACCGCAAGTCCTTCAAATGCAAAATCCATTGTCTTTAGGTCTACTTCAATGGGACAGTAATCTTTATTTTCCGGCAGGAGTGAAATTTGGTGTTTACTGCGACCTTTCTGCAGCCGTTTCACCGTCACTTCATCGTCGATTCTTGCGACCACGATATCACCATTGTTGACCTGCTGTGTTCTATGTACCGCAAGCAAATCTCCATCGAGTATACCGCATTCAATCATACTGTCGCCGTGGACAGTGAGGAGGTAGTCTGCAGCAGGACTGAAAAAGCTAGACGGTATCTCGCAGTAGTCTTCAATGTGTTCTTGCGCCAAGATTGGAGAGCCGGCTGCAACCCGACCTATAATCGGTAACCCCTCTGTGTCAGGCAGCTTGATTCCTCGGGAAGTGCCCGGAATCATTTCAATTGCACCTTTTCTGGCTAATGCCTTTAAGTGTTCTTCTGATGCGTTGGGGCTTTTAAAACCTAGCTCCTGCGCGATGTCTGCTCTGGTAGGAGGGTAGCCAGTGTCATCAATATAAGACTTAATAAAATCAAGTACTTCAGTTTGCCTGCTGGTTAACTTGTTCATCATGGTGCTCGCTGCTGTTTAAAGTGTGTTTTTTTGGAAAACATTACCAACAACTGTCTTTATATACAGTTACTGTGATTATATACAGCAGCTATACTATGACAACTGTTTTTTACAAAATTTGTTTTTAGCCATTGCGCAGCGATCAGGCATTAAAGTAAAGGGTATGGCTGTGCTCAACCGTGACAAGTTGCGAAGTTTGGTCAATTGTGATCTTCTGTGCGCACCTTGAGTGGAGGTTTTCGAAGAAAATGATCAGAATTATTTCAGCCTTCCTGCTTTTATCGATCAGTTGTGCCTATGTGCAGGCCGAGTCGGCGGAAGAGAAGGGGCTCGCAATCGCGCAAGAAGTTGATGCCAGAGACGATGGCTTTGTCGATACCAAGGTGGAACTAGAAATGGTTTTACGCGATGCGTCAGGTAATCAAAACGCCAGATCGATGAGGCTGCGCATGCTTGAGGTGCCGGAAGATGGCGACAAAAGTCTCACTATATTTGACTCTCCCCCAGATATTCGTGGTACTGGGCTACTGACTTTTTCGCACAAAGTTGGGTCAGATGATCAGTGGCTCAATTTGCCAGCGTTGAAGCGCGTTAAGCGCATTGCCTCAAAAAATAAGTCAGGTCCTTTTGTCGGTAGTGAATTTGCATTTGAAGATTTGGCGAGCCAAGAGGTAGAAAAATATACATATCGTTTTGTCCGAGAAGAGGATTTTGACGGGCAGGCCTGCTTTGTCATAGAGAGAGTGCCAGTAGACCGCTATTCGGGTTACACCCGACAGGTTGCTTGGGTCGACAAGGCTGAGTATCGAAATCAAAAGATCGATTATTACGATCGAAAGGGAAGCTTGCTGAAAACTCTGACTTTTGCGGGCTATCAAAAGTACAATGACGCGTTCTGGCGAGCAGATTCAATGTCTATGATCAATCACCAGACGGGTAAGAGTACGCAGTTGCTTTGGCGGAATTACGAGTTTGATACCGGACTGAAGGACAGTGACTTTACAAAGAACAGTTTGCAGCGAATGCGATAAGTTCAGTTTCATGAGATCAAGAATACTCTCAATACTCCTCCTACCGTTTCTAATTGGCAGCACGATTGAACTGGAAGCTGCTCAGGGGTGGGTTCTCGGAAGCTTCAGCGAATATGAGCGTGCGGTTGCTGAGGCTGCCCGACTCAACCACGCCTTGCAGACAGAGATCAAGATTATCCCTGCTGAAACCGGCGATGGGCAAGTACAAAGACTTGTCGCACCAGTGCTGCCGGGGTTTGATTTGCAAGACTTCAAAAGACGACTGGGCAATCTTGGCATCGGCAATGCTTGGCTTATCCAGTTAAGTGACAGGGAGCTTGAGCGCAGTGCTGACAGAAGCATCCCTGAGCCTGTGACTGCGAACTTGTATTACTTAATTGTTGGTAGCTTTCTTGATGTCAGTGAAGCCGTCAAGGTGGAGAGGAGACTGGATCGTCACTTCGCAAGGGTATCGAGCGAAAGTGTACTTGCCAAAGGCAAAGTTTTTCACAGGGTGAGGGTGGGACCTCTAGAGAAAACCGATCTGGACATGACACGCCAACTGCTGACTGATCTTGAGTATGGTGATTCCTGGCGTCAGCTTGCAAAGCCTGGCGATGTCATTGCGCCTGAAATCGTTGACTCCCGTGCGAGCAGTGGCAGGCGAGTCATTCCCGAACGTGAAGAAATTGAAATTCCTGTTCGTGGCCCGCCGCCGAGGAAACGAATGAATCCAGAAGGAGAAGGCAATATTTCTGGAAGTAGCCCGGAGGGTTTTAATCTTGCGGTGTTGCGTCGTGCGAGTGCCGTGTTTAAGTCACCGGATAATAGCAGGGAGTCTGTTGGTCGTTGGAATTCCCAGTTCTCAGGCGAATATCGTGGTTTTGTAAAAGACGGATTGGATGGGCAGGGCAAACATCATCTTGCTTTCAGTTTCCAAACTGAATACTACCGCTCGATGAATGATGGAAATGACATTTTTGCTTTCGTGCCCTTTATCCGCTGGGATGAAAACGACAGTGATCGAAGCCACTTTGACATACGTGAGTTAACTTGGGTGCATGTCAGTGATGGTTGGGAGCTGAGATCCGGCATCCGCAAGGTGTTCTGGGGTGTCACAGAATCTCAACATCTAGTTGATATTATCAACCAGACTGACAACGTTGAAAATCCTGACGGAGAGGAAAAACTGGGTCAGCCCATGATCAACTTGTCGCTGACGAGGGATTGGGGTGTGCTTGATTTCTATGTTTTGCTAGGCTTTCGCGAACGCGAATATCATGGCCGAGAAGGCCGGCTTAGAATCCCGTTTTTGGTAAACGAAGATCTCGCAGTGTTCGCCTCTGGCGCAAAAACTGCGAGAACGGATTTTGCCGTGCGTTGGTCACATTATATTGGTGAGCTCGAACTTGGGCTTTCTCATTTCTCAGGTACCTCCCGAGCACCGAGGTTTCAATTTCAGCCCATTTTGGACGCGAGCGGCTCTTTTGTTGATGGGAACCTCATTCCCGTGTACGACGTCATCGATCAAACAGGACTGGATGCTCAATATCTGGTGGGCGATTGGTTATGGAAGCTAGAAGCCATATCTCGTAGCGGACAAGGCGATCGTTACACCGCCGCAACTTTCGGTTTTGAAAAGAGTTTCGTCGGCGTTTTCGACACTAGGGCTGATCTTGGGGTTGTAACGGAATACCTGTTTGATGATAGGCAAGGTGAGGCCAATGCATTAGGTGATGATGATGTTGCGCTGGGCATTCGTTTGACCGCAAATAACGTCGCTGATTCGAGTGCTCTGCTCGTTTGGTTATGGGATCGAGACACAGATGAATTTCTGACCACGCTCGAAGCCAGTACGAGAATAGGAAGTCATTGGAAACTTGTGCTTGAAGCGACTATTTTTAGTCACGGAGACCGCCCTGCAGACAGCGCGCCGGGGTATTTGTTTGTGCTGATGGATCCCAAAAGTGAGTTGGGATTTTTTCAAGATGAGGATTTTCTAAAGCTGGAGCTGACGCGATACTTCTAGGTTACGCACAATTGGTTGAAAATGGGTATATTACTAATTCGCGCATGACCGCATCGAGTGAGTAGGGCCGTTTTTCGATCAAAAAAGAAGATTGGCTGGCTTGGGCAGGAGCGGTTAACAAGAGTGATGAAGAAAAGTTATGAACACATCTGAAGTAGCTGAAATCCCTGAGGCGCTAATGACCTGGCTGAGTGATCCAAGGGTATTGCTGGTCTTTGCGATCGTGTTGAGCACGATGCTGGTGAATTTTGTTGTTCGACGGGGCTTTGACCGGCTTTACGCAAAGGCAGAGAGCACGAAGACTATTTGGGACGATGCATTACTTGCGTCTGTTCGCAAACCGCTTCGGCTGATGATCTGGGTCGTGGGTGTGGGTTGGGCTGCCGAGATGATTGCCAAACAATCGGCAAGTGGTTTTGAGGAGATGATCAGCCCGCTTCGTTATGTGCTCGTACTTGGAATTCTGGTTTATTTTCTAGTGCGTTTCATTCGCGAGGTCGAAAAGGGCCTTATTCACAACGGAGCTGATGCGACCACCACCCATGCGGTTGGCAAACTCCTGCGCGTATCTGTCATCGTAACGGCGGTTCTGTCGATATTGCAGACACTAGGAATCAGTATCTCGGGTATTCTCGCCTTCGGTGGATTTGGCGGAATTGCTGTCGGATTTGCGGCGAAAGACTTGCTGGCAAACTTTTTTGGAGGGCTCATGATTTCTCTCGATCGCCCGTTTGCTTTAGGTGACTGGATTCGCAGTCCCGACCGGGATATCGAGGGTACCGTTGAAAATATCGGCTGGCGCCTGACAGTGATTCGCACTTTTGATATGCGGCCGCTTTATATACCCAACTCCGTCTTTGCCAATATCGCTGTGGAGAATCCCTCTCGGATGAAGAACCGCAGAATCTACGAAACGATCGGTGTTCGGTATGAGGATGCGGCCCAACTCGCGAAAATCGTCGAGGACGTCGAGGCCATGCTGAGAGCCGACGCCGATATCGATCAGGATCAAACCTTGATGGTGAATTTCAATGAGTTTGCTGATTCCTCTCTTAACTTCTTTATTTACACCTTTACGAAAACCACGGACTGGGTTGAATTCCATCAAGTCAAACAGCGAGTGCTGCTTGATGTGTTTGGTATTATCGAATCCCATGGAGCTGAATGTGCTTTTCCAACTTCGACGGTGCACTTGGATACAGCTGGGCAGTCTGTGCCCCCTATTGGCACAATGGCCAACGAAGTCGGAAACACCAACAATTGATTTTTGGTTGCTGTGCGAAACAAAGCCCGATGCATAGCGAGAGTAATATCAGTGACAAGACTATCTTGCTGATGTTGATCGAGTATGTGGCGAGTTTTACGAACAGATTCGCGAAAGTAAGCCAAGAATGAACCTAAGAAAAGGTCTGTTAAGGAGATCAAGCGCAGGAAAAGGCGCTTGCGAAATTTCGATTAGGGGTTAAATCTGAAGAAGATTAGATCTGACTTACGTTGATCCCTGCTCACCCCGATATCGGTCGATTTGTATCAGGATCCCAAATAAAGGGTGATCAATATAGTGTAGCGTCGCGCTGCGCATGCGTCTTGCCTGTTGTAACGGGTAAGATTGTAGAGGCAATTGCTGGCCTCGCAGCTGTTCCCATTTTGCAACCTCTGGATAGCTGTCTCTGGTTTCTTTGTCCATATTCACTGACGGGCCGTTTAAGGGACCCGGCGCGTTTTTCGGCGTGAATTCGGTAAACCAAAGATCTGTGCTTACGTGCAGATACCGGGATCGACTGATTGACAAGGAGCCATCTATCATGAAGTGATCATCAAAGTGGTCTCCCGTCTGTATAAGGATCGCGGTTGGCGCTTCGGATGACCTGATCGGCTGGCGCCATGCCATATGCGTAAGAAACCGATATTGGCTTGAGCGCCTGAGACTCCTTGATAGACCGCCGAGCAAAAGCGCATCTTGAGATAGCTGCTGAAAGGCTGCGGGGTCTGCTGGATAAAGCAGATCATCAATATGATCCAGATTGTCGGCTTGACTGAGGTCACTACCGTTCCCAGCGGGATCTGAATCTTCGAGGTCAATCGTTGAGATAATCTGCAGCTGGTCGATATCCGTTTGCGCCACAACCTCGGGTTGATTGTGCAGGCTGCGGTTCCCGAAGATGAATTCTTCCTGTCGTTGGGATGAAGTTGCTTCGTCGCTGCTCAGCTGCGGGCTCTGGGTTAAAAAAGTTAGCTCCTGCAGTTGCGTTAGTTGTGAGAGGTTCCGGGGTTTAATGTCATCTGGTGAAGCCGCAGAGATAGCGATAAGTTCTGCAGGATAGTTTTTCTCGAGCAGCTTTGAAGTTTCGCCGAAATCAGCGCCTTCGAGCGGTGAGAATATGATCACCTCTACCTGATACCAATCAGTGTAATCTTTGGGGAGTCTTTCTTCTCCTG
>CAXRCG010000235.1:0-14368 GCA_964228885.1 Pseudomonadales bacterium
CAAGAGCGGCTTGCAGAAATGGTCCGTGACAATCCACCGGTAGAGCACCCGGTGATTCGGACGCATCCCCTGTCCGGCAAAAAGGGGCTGTTTGTCAATTCTCTTTTTACTGTGGCAATTAAGGGACTAAAGGAAAAAGAAAGTAGAGTGCTGCTCGATTTTCTGTTTGAGCATGCGGTTCAAGATGAATATGTTTATCAATTCTCATGGCAGAACGATTCGATTGCGATTTGGGACAATCGAATTACTCAACACAAACCGGTCAATGATTATTGGCCGCAGCACCGGAGAATGCAGAGGATTACGATCGACGGCGATGTACCTTTCTAAAAAACATCTGATAATCATCACATAGACGATACGCTGCACTAATTTGATGAGCGCCAGCAGCGAACCATGGTCTCTTCATTCTCTGGCGTACATCCGGCAGTGCCAGATGTTAATATCGAATCACACTAGGTTTCCCCGGCTTTGACGACGGATTGATGTCAGCATTAACGCTGGTTTAGAAAATCGATGATAACAGTCCAGGCAGACTTGTCCTGAATCATGAATAAATGCCCACCTTCAAACCAAGCAAGTTTTGCGTCTGGCATCATTTCCTGCATGAATTCTTGGTTTTTCACCGGGGCAATGCCGTCGTATTTACCGGCACAGATAAGCGTAGGGATGTGGATATCGGGTAATGCTTCAACAACATTATGCTCGGCTCTCGCCATCAACTGTCTTTTTGCTCCTGCCTTGAACTCTGGACTTTGATGATCCTCGGGTTTCTTGCTGAGAGAGACCTTGATCATTTCTTCAACGCTTGCGGCATTTGCGGCTTGCCAATTATCATCGAGTCGCTGGTCGTTGGTAGATATCATGTTGCGAATTTTATCAGCCGGAGACCAGGTCTCAGGCAAATGATGTAAGGGATAACTTGCCATATCTGGGCCGCCAGGCGATGTGCAACAGAGGACCATTTTGTTAACTCTTGCCGGATTTTGGACCGCCAGATTGAGCGCAACCATGCCCCCAAAGGAGACGCCGATGATATCGGCGGACGCCCAACCCAGTTCATCCATCAATTGGACAGCATCATTGGCATATTCCTGCATGGTGTAGTCCGATAGTGGCTTTTCGGTTTGGCCAAGTCCTCGCTGGTCAAAGGCAAGCACCTGATGTGTCTTTGCCAACGGACTATCAAGCACGTTGGGTTTTGTTCGAAGGTCCGCTCCAGTGCCACCGATGTACAGCACGTTGTTGCCTCGCCCTTTGAGCTCGTGATAAATCTTAATGTCAGACTGCGTTGTGAATGGCATGTATATCTCCGTCGTGTGAGCGCTGCGGTCGTCTCTTCAATGTTGAGTTTGAGCTCAGTGCATTCCAATATCTGTTAGCCGAGTTCACGGTTCGTTCGAGCAACGTTTCCAGTGAATCATATCGAGCCGTGGTTTTTCAATGAGCATCAGAGTTGCATTAACCCATTGCCTCAGGACTTCTTTCTTATGTTTCCAAGCAAGTTTCGCAGAGCAGCACAAAACTTCTCGGGCTGTTGCAAAAACAAATGGTGATGAGCGTCTGGTATGCCCGTTAACAGGTCTTGAGGAAAGATTGATGTTAGCCGTTTGATATTTTCCGGAGGAAAGAAAACGCTTTTTTCTCCATAGATGAAGCCTGCAGGACAAATCATTTCGCTCACCATCGTCATCGCATCTGGCAACGTCTCTGCCGAGACTTCATTCATCTTGGCGAAGACTGCAGGGTCTAGTTTGAAACTATATCCGGCATTGTTTTGCCTGAGTGAATGTCCGGCGATGTAGTGAGTGATGTAAGCAGGCGGAGAAGGCTGGGCGGGTCGCAAACGAAATCGGCGTATGCCCGTTTCGATGGATGCATAAATCCGATCTTTTCTCCTAGGCATCGGCAGTGGGGTGCGCTTTCCACGAGAACGACTGATGTTCGAATCCACAATGACGATACCACCGAGGCGATCTCCGTAGAGATGTCCACATATCCGTGTCATGGTACCACCAAGACTGTGACCAACGACGATAGTGTCCTCGCCGAGCGCTTGTGCGACGGTAAAAATTTCCTGTGCGAAAGTCATAGCGGAGTAAGCGTCCCGATGGTCACTATCTCCAGCGCCACTCATATCCATCGCAGCGACTTTGTATTTATCAATAAAAGCAGGCGCGATGAAGTCCCACCAGTGAGCATGTGCCGCATGGCCATGAACGAACAGGAGTCCCGGTTTAGCTTCCTGATCGTTCCAGCTCTGATAGTGGATGCGGGCACCGGCGACCGTTATCCAATGATCATTTCGTGCTAAAGTCGTATATTTCTGGAACCAGTCTGGGGCATTTGTTGGATGTTCTGTCATGGCGACAGAGTATATAGAAACATTTTATACTGAGACACTTTAAGCCGGCGTGCTTTTAGTGCTAAGCAAATGAATACAGGTTGGCCACTTCATGAGAAACCCCTGGAATAATCGAACCGCAGTTTTCGCAGTCATGGTCGCTTTTTTTGCCGGCGTAATCATCGCCTTGGCATTTAGAGAAAGTAACAACACGACCACAGGAGTCGTCGATGGCAGTGAAGGACCTGCGCCAATTAACTGGCGGGTACCTGTGGCCTTTGGCACTAATCTTCCGGCGCTTGGAGACAATATTTTAATAGTTGCTGAGATGATCGGAAAGGCGACGAATGAAAGAATCAAGCTTGAGGTTTTCGAGCCAGGTATGATTGTGCCTCCTTTCAGTATTACAGAGGGTGTGAAAGGTAAAAAAATTGACGCGGGTTATACTTGGGTTGGTTATGACTCAGGGAAAATCCCTGCCACGCCGTTAATTTCAGCGGTTCCATTTGGTATGGAACCCTGGGAATTTGCTGCTTGGTATTTTGAGGACGAAGGCAAGGCGCTAGCTGAGGCGTTATACAAGCCTCATAATGTGCATCCTGTATTGTGTGGCTTGGTGAGTCCTGAGACCGCTGGTTGGTTCAGGAAGCCGATCAACACGCTAGAAGATTTTAAAGGATTGAAAATCAGATTTGCGGGGCTAGGTGGTGTGGTACTGCAAGAATTGGGTGCGTCTGTAACGCTGATTCCAGGCGGTGAAATCTATCAGGCGCTGGAGAAAGGCGCTATTGATGCGACCGAGTTTTCGCTACCAGTTGTTGATCAAATGTTAGGTTTCGACAGGGTTGCAAAATTCAATTATTTTCCAGGCTGGCACCAAACATTCACCAGCGCTCACTTGGTTGTTAACCTAGAGACTTGGCAAGCTTTGCCTGCATCTGATCAGGCGCTGATAGAAATGGCTTGCACGGCTGGTGTTATACGAAACCTCGCTCGAGGTGAAGCGCTTCAGGGAGAGGTGATGAGCGGTTTCGAGGATAAGGGTGTTACACCTAAAAAGTTGCCACTGGAGATATTGAAGCAACTCCAGTCTGTCACAACGCTGGTGTTGGAGCAGGAAGCGGCCAAGGACGAAGACTTCGCACGAATCTGGGCATCCCAGAAAACGTTCATGGCGAAATACAAAATCTGGAAAGACCATGCCTATCTGCCTCGAGATTTTGATTGATGGATATTTCTGAGGCATGACGAATCTTCCGCATACGAGGCTATCACGGGCTTTAGATAATGTACTCCGCTCCATCGGTGAGTGGGTGTCTTGGGTTTGGATTTTATTGCTGGCTGTTATTATTGTAAATGTCGTACTCAGGTATCTGTTTTCCGAAGGTCGTGTTGAATTTGAAGAGATCCAGTGGCACCTTTATTCCATGGGTTTTCTTCTGGGTCTTCCCTTTGCGTTTGTTACGGATTCACATATCAGAGTTGATGTGCTGAGGGAACGTTTCAGCACTCAACTGAAAGCTTGGATAGAACTCTACGGATTGTTGTTGCTGTTTTTCCCCTTTGTATTGCTGGTCATGATTAATGCAATCCCTTTTATTTCATATTCCTACGCTACATCAGAGATTTCTGAAGCACCCGCGGGGCTCGCATATCGTTGGCTAATAAAAAGTGTCCTCCTCATCGGCTTTGTTCTTTTGTTTGTTGCGGGAGTTAGCAGGCTTTCACGGATATTCTCTTATTTATTTGGCTGGCCCGATGTAAAGAACAATGACGAAGGAGAGTCCGATGTTGGTCGGTGATTACCTGTCAATAGCGATGTTCATCGCCTTTATCGTGCTGATTTTTACTGGTTTTCCTGTTGCATGGGTGCTGGGTGGTCTAGCGGTACTATTTACGGCCATCGGCATTATTATGAAGATTGATTTTGGTCTGCCGGTGGCGATCGATTGGGATTACAGCTCCCTTGTGGTGGATAGAATTTGGGATGTAATGAACAATTGGGTGCTTGTAGCATTGCCCATGTTTATCTTCATGGGTTTGATGCTTGACCGTTCCGGTGTGGCGCATCGCTTGATGACAAATTTCTCGCGATTGTTTGGTGGCGTCAGGGGAGGGATGGCACTTTCGGTAGCATTTATTGGTATTTTGTTAGCTGCTTCTACAGGGATCATTGGTGCCTCTGTTGTGTTGTTGGCGCTCCTCGGGTTACCTCAAATGGAGAAATTGAATTACGAGCCTGAGCTGGCGGTAGGAACTGTTTGTGCGGTTGGCACCCTAGGAATACTCATTCCCCCAAGCATTATGCTTGTGCTGATGGCGGACAGATTGGCAATGCCTGTCGGAGACCTTTTTCTTGGGGCGCTGTTTCCAGGGTTGCTATTAGGCGCGTTATTTGTCACGTACATTATCATTTATGCATGGTTTCGTCCGGAGGTTGCCCCGGTGCCTGTTGACAGGGAGAAAATCAACTTCTCGATTCTGATTGACGTATTCTTTGCCGTCTTGCCTCCGGCGGGTTTAATCATCACGGTGCTCGGTTCCATATTTTTTGGCATCGCGACACCAACAGAAGCGGCAGGCGTAGGTGCATTTGGTGCCACTGCACTTGCGTGGTTCAACAATCAGTTGAATCTTGAAGTTTTTCGCCACGTGATTCAGGAAACCACAAAAACAACTGCATACATATTTGCCATCTTTTTGGGAGCAACGGCATACTCTCTCGTGTTGCGTGGACTGGGGGGGGACGAGCTAATAGAAGGGTTGTTAAAAGGGCTGCCTTTTGATCCGGTCGGGGTCATTATCGCCATATTATTTTTCACGTTTATTCTAGGCTTCTTTTTGGATTGGATTGAAATCACGTTGATAGTTTTGCCCCTTGTTAGTCCTGTGGTTGTTGACCTTGATTTTGATTTGGTCTGGTTTACGGTCATGTTTGCTGTCTGTTTGCAAACATCTTTCCTGACACCACCGGTAGGATTTTCGATCTTCTATGTTAAAGGGGTTGTGTCGAAGAATATGCCGGTTTCTACGATCTATCGAGGCGTCATTCCTTTTATTGTTCTACAAGTAATTGGCCTTTGTATGATTTTTTATTGGCAGGGTATCGTGACTTGGCTACCTTCGCTTTCGGTTTAGGCAGGTTGTTATCTGTTTCTAAGGTATCGTCTGCTTTTTAATTGGTATCTTAGGGTAGTTTCCAATCTTTGCCATACTGGTGGTCTAGACTCGCCGTACGATTGTCGCCGTGGCGTGATGCCCTCGAGCGCTTTCAGCCATTCATCGTCTTCTTCATATCCATAATCTCGAACGATCCGTTTTAGTTCTGGGTATTTCTCAAGCTGAAAAGCTAATCGCGGTAAATGTTCTCTCCAGGTAGCGATATTTTGATTTGAGATGGGACGCAAACCTTTGAGCGAAATCTCGGCCTTTTTTGAAGCACGCGCGTGTTTATCGTAATTCGAAAACAAATGGTTCTGTCTTAGACAATCAAACGCGTTCACTATTTTTCTTTGTTCTTCATCTGGATTACTGATCAGAGACTCGTATCTTACTTGAAGGAACCGTGGATGATTTTTTAGTGGTCTAGCGGCGCTTTCGTAGCGTTGCCAACGTTCGAAGCTGGCGAAATAGATGTCAGACTTGGACGGATGAATACTGGTTATCACCGCGCGAGGGTCTCTAAGCATATAAATAACATAGAGCTTAGGGTCAGCCATAAAAATGCGTTGCAAATGAGTGATATCTGATGGCTTTTTGCTTAGATAAAGACCCGAGGATTGTTCAATTGGCTCGAAAATCGATTGTTCATGTTCGCAGCGTTGGGTGTAGTCAAAACATGCTGCCAGCATTTCCGTTATCAACGTTGTGCCACTTCTGAGACAACCTGTCACGTGCAGGCGTATTGGAGAATCAGTTGAGGGTACTGTAATCATCAGCTTTTACGTGCCTGTGGCCAAGGTTGGATTTTTTCATCCGGAATATCATCTTCGAATTCCTCTTCTTTGAAAATTTCGAAACCACGGGCGAGATAGTTGGTAAGTGCCTGCGGATGATCAAGTGTGCAGGTGTGCAGCCAGACTCGCTTACCCCCCAGTGTCCAGGCTGTGCGAATGGCATCTTCAAGCAGGTTTCTGCCATATCCCCGACCAATAAATTCGCTAATTAAGCCGAAATATGCAATCTCAATGTTGCCGTCTCGTTGATTTTTCAGCTCAAAATATCCGATCGGTGTTCCGTCAAGGTAAGCGACCCAAGTCGAAACGTCTGAACGAGAGAGAAATCTTAGCCACTGTTGATAACTCCAAGTGAGACGCATATGCCAGCACCATTTTGCGCCAACAGCTAGATAAAGGAATCGATGGAATTCAGGTAGGTTGTGTTTAAGCTCTTTTAGCTCATAGGGACATTTTGTAGAATCGTGTGACGGTGGAATTTTTGTCGCATCAGTAATTTCCACATGCCAGACTTTTATCTTTTTTCTCATAAGTTCTCTTGATGGAAACTAAAAATTAATCATCTTGATGCTCAGGTGTTTGTTGCCCATCCACCTGAAAAGGGAATCACTTGTCCAACAATAAAGTCACTTTTGTCTGAAGCAAGAAAGAGTGCGAGTTCAGCCGACTCGCTTGTCTTGGCAACCCGCCCCCTTGGTACATTCCTCATAAGGTGATTCTGGAATTTCTCAGTGCTAACAAGTTCCTCAGGAAAGTACACAGGATTGCTCACATAATTTTGAGCCACCGCGTTTATTTGGACATTTGTTGCGGCAAATTCAAGCCCGCTGGCTCTGACGAACGCGTTTTGTGCACCGCGGGCTGAACAGTAAGCGGTAGAACCGGGTATGCCTCGCAAGGGTGCCGCGCTTGTGATGGCAACGATTTTTCCTTGTCCTGCAGAAGCCATTATTGGTGCATAGTGCCGTATAAGACACATGAGCGGTTCAACCATCGTATCAAACATGCCTCGCCAATCGTTGTTGTCGATGTTAGCTGTGGGTCCGTTGCAGGGCGCATGTGCCAGATTGGCTATGACGATATCAAAGGGGCCACCGGCTGCGCTTACATAGTCGTTAAATTTGTCTCCGGTAGGGACTACCCCTGGAATAGCGGTTACTTTTGCGCCTTCGTTTTGGAACAATGCCTCGACCCCGGGTCCCATATAATCATCGCTTTGGGTCACGAGCACTTTTTTTTCTGCGAGTCGGTTATTCATTACTTTTTCCTGTCTGGCCTCCGGGAATGTCACTAGTTTATTCTGACTGCGTGCTGCTTCAGCAACGCAAGGGGAATTATCTCCAGTGCTTTTTGATGAGTGTTCTCCAGCACGACTTTAGGTGTCATGCCTTTTTCATGCGCCTCAAGCCATCGGCCGGCGCAAAGGCACCACCGGTCTCCTTCACTCAAACCGGAAAAGCCGAATTCAGGTTGAGGGGTAGAAAGATCGTTGCCAGCAAAGCGTGAGTACTCTAGAAAATCATTAGTGACTTCTATACAAACCGTATGGGAGCCAACATCTTGTTCGCAGGTATTACAGCAACCATCGCGAAAGAAACCGGTTAGTGGGTCAATACTGCAGGGAGTGAGTTCTCGCCCAAAGACATTGAGCGATTGCGCTTTTTGAGGGTGATTCATGTTGAGTGCTATCCGATCGAAACAAGAATCTTGCGATAACTTGAGTCATGAATCAATGCGTAGTCAAATTTGGGTGTAAGGGTTACTCAGAGCAGCCTTAATGACTGCCGCGAAATCTTCTGAATCTAGCGGCATTACTTTCGATAGATTTAGCTGACTGCTCTCCGGCGATTTTGGTGATTTCCTCCATCGCTCGTCTTCTTGTTTCTTCTATCATTTCGCTTCGCTGGCCCCGCGTGAGTGATTTGTCTGTCCTTATCTCCGATACTTCTGTTTCTGTTGCTCGCGAAATCTCGTAAACCTCGGTAATTTCATTTGTCGTATTACCATAACGCTCACCGATTGTAAGCAGAGACCTATAAGCGGGATCTTGAGACCGTTCGAATTCTTTATATCGTTGATCTCCGAGGTAGTTTTTTATTTCTTCGTTGCTGGCTGTTCGCCTCTCTCGAAAAGATTGGCGGTCTTTGAGTTTAGTAAATTCGCTGCCTTCGTTGTTACGTCTGATGGTAAATATGTCTCTGAATTCCAGTTCGGAGTAGTCAAAAGCTGCCATTGTTTCTTTCATGCGAGCCGCGAGTCTGGATTCGCGTAATTCATATTCAGTAAACTCGTCCGCGGTGAGTATTGCGCGCAGGGATGCCTCAAGCTCCTCTGCTTCACGAAACCGGTCATCCCTCATTTCAGTGATAAAGCCACCCCGTGAAAGTTGAAGGGCGGACATGCTGGCGCGCTTGCGAGTTTCGTCAACAGCAATCTGTTTGTCAGAGTCTAGAAAGGATAGAGAGTCATTCAAAGGTTTGAACAGAGTCTCGAATAGAGGGTCTTCAATGATGTCGGCGCCGAATATGCTAATTAGTGAGCGTCGCTTGTTAGCCAATTCATCCAATTTAAGGTCGCTGTTAGACTGATCAGTTTCTGCCTCAAGCCAATAGGGGGCCGGTTCAAGCTTTTGGGTGGAAAGAAGCTGGTCGTGAGAGATTGTGGCCAAAACGATTTGCCTGACGAGGCCTTCAGGGTAGGATTGCGTTCGCAGCAGTTCAGCCAAGTTTGCATAGTTTTCACTTTCTCTGGCTTCAGCGAGTGCGGCAGCAATTGCCGGCTCGATAGTTGGGTTCAAGACCATGGCTGAAGGAGTCTGAACAGCGATGTTTTCCGGAGGCAACGTCGTAGATACGGTCGAAGTAGGGGACAGCTCAAGTGTGGAATACGTCGACAAATTATCGTTAAGATTTCTGTAGAAGTATAACAAAAAACTAAAGTTGACAGTTACCGAGGCAATGATGATGAAGTTTTTAATCATATCTTTTATACGCACAGCTTCAGGTTTGTCGTCTATGGTAATAAAATTAATTGGTGGGGTAGAGTCTGTCTGATTTTATACAGGGGTTATCGTATATTCTTGCCTTAAAAGGGGTTTGATTTATCCTTAGGATGTTAAAAGCACGTCCCCAACCAAATGATGTAAATGAAGTTTGGCTGTTTGAATTTCGAGCGGGGCGACCCTGAACCCGTTCGATTGTTGGCGGGTTGGCGTAACCAGGGTGCGAAAGGCAGTAAAATCGTCTTTCTGTGCTGCCCAAAAGTTGAAGAATCGGTAGAACAAGCAGCGGTGCTACCGGTTTCGGTGCTTGTGCCGGTTTCCTCGGTCATTACCCCCTCTTCTGCTGTTGTCATTTCTTGGTGCTTTTGGACGAGGTGGTTTTGAATAGGGAGGTGGGTGTACTAGTAATGCTTCGGGTGGCTGAAGGCACTTTAGCGCATCGCCTAACAGTGCTTCGATGTTGGGAAGCATAAAAGAGTCATCTTCACATGCGAGACTAATCGATACGCCGTCAGCGCCTGCTCTGCCGGTTCTGCCAATTCTGTGAACATAGTCCTCTGAGTCTTCTGGTAAGTTATAGTTTACAACATGTGAAATGCCGTCGACATGAATGCCTCTGCCAGCGACATCCGTCGCCACAAGGACTTTAATTTCTCCTGACTTGAATTTGTCTAGCGTACTTATACGCTTTTTCTGAGGTACCTCGCCGGTGAGAAGCCCGGAGTTTATGTTGTGCCGATTAAGTTTTTCCTCAAGCATTCTGGTCTCGTCTCGTCGATTGACGAAAACAATGATTCGATCAACATCGCCGCTCATTATGAGATTGTACAGAACAGTGTATTTTTGATCAGCAGAGGTCAGGTACACCAACTGTTCTACGGAGTCGACGGCGACCTGATCAGGTGCTATTTCGATTTTCACAGGGTCCAGCGTCCAAGTCGCGGAGAGCCTCTTTATGTCCTCGCTGAATGTTGCGCTAAACAGCTGCGTTTGCCTATTTTGCTTCTTTGGTGTTCTTTGGATGATGGCTTTCACATCAGGTATGAATCCCATGCTTAACATCCTGTCGGCTTCGTCTATGATCAGCATTTCAATCTTGGAAAGATCAATCACCCGAGAGCGGCAGAAATCGAGTAGTCGCCCAGGTGTAGCAATAACTAAGTCGACATTATTGAGCAATTGCTTCTTCTGCTTTTCGTAGTCGATTCCACCCACGGTCGCGACAATGTCAAAATCCGCATACTCTGATAGTTGTTCTGCATCACTGGCGATTTGCATGACAAGCTCCCGTGTAGGTGCAATCACCAATGAGAAAGGAGTGCCAGGGGGGCGTTTTTCATGTTCGGGGTTTTCAATGTGGTAAGTAATCACGGATAAAAGGAAGGCCGCGGTTTTTCCTGTACCGGTTTGAGCCTGAGCAATGATGTCAGAACCATCTAATGAGTGTGGTAAGACCTCGTTTTGAACCGGTGTGCAACTTTGAAAACCGAGCTTATGAATGGCTTGTTGCAAAGGGATTGGCAGATCCAGCACAGCAAAGTCTTCCGGCAAAGATATGACTTCTGGCGGCTTCTCTTTGCGTGATGAATTTTTTGATTTACTCCGGCTGGCATTTTTTTTGCCCTGAACCTTATTTTGCTTCTTATTGCTTGAAGCAGGTTGGTTCGGTGGAACTTCCGATTCCGCGGATTGTTCTTCACGACTGCTGCGACTGAATAGCTTTTTTAAAAAACTCATATCGTTTGTTGTTTCACACTCGAATGAAAAAGCAACTGAGTTGAATATTTCAGCTCGTTAACTCTTAAGGTAATGGCGAACAGACGCCAATTGAACACAGACGACGAAGACTTCGAGGGCTTGTTGCAACGAATCTAGTGCCGGAAATGTTGGTGCCAGTCTTATATTTCTGTCTTCAGGGTCTAATCCGTAGGGAAAAGTTGCACCGGCGGGGGTCAGTTTAACACCAACATTCGCCGCAAGCGTGATAATTTCCTTCGCCTGTCCTGGAATTGCGTCGAAAGAGACGAAATAACCACCATTAGGGCGGCTCCATTCGCCTATTCTCTTGCCGGCTAGGTATTTACTGAGAATCTTCTCTGTGAGCGCAAATCTAGGCTTCAACAAATCGGCATGCCTTGCCATATGGCGGGCGACGCCTGACATGTCTTTGAGGAATAGTACGTGGCGAAGTTGGTTTACTTTGTCAAAGCCAATCATCGTCTCGGAAAGATGTTGCTCAAATTCACCAAGTTTTTGTCGGGATGTGCCTAGAAAAGAAATGCCCGCTCCCGCAAAAGTGACTTTTGACGTTGAGCCAAACAGTACCATGCTGTCGTTGGTGTCGTTATGACGCGCCAGCGCCATAAGATTCGCCAATTGATCCGGTGCATCGCTTAGGTGGTGAACAGCATAGGCGTTGTCCCACATGATCCTGAAATTATCACCGCTGATTTTCGGTAACATTGAGAATCTTTTCACCGCTTTTTCGGAATAGGTTTTACCGGTTGGGTTCGAGTATTTGGGCACACACCAAATGCCTTTGATTGATGGATCCTGTTGAACTAATCGTTCGATTTGATCGAGATCCGGGTCTTGCCCATTAAATGAGACTGGAATCATTTCAATATTGAAGTGTTCGCAAAGTGTGAAATGTCTGTCGTAGCCGGGAACTGGGCAGATGAACTTTATACCTTCCGGACATTCTTGTTTCCAGATAGGTTGCATAAATGCGAGATACTGATGCATGAGGGTGAGGCTGGCGTTACCGCCAACCAGAATTTCATCGGCGTTAGTCTCCAGAATGCTCGCCCCAAGCTCTCGCGCCTCCGGTATCCCAAGTAAACCGCCATAGTTTCGGACGTCAGTGCCATCTTGAAGAATGTACTGCCCCTTTAAAATGCCGTCTAGCTCGTTAGAAAGGTTCAATTGTTCTGAAGAAGGTTTTCCCCTAGTTAGGTCGAGTGCTAGCTTGGCCGCCGCGATTTCTTCATACTTATTAACAAGTGTTATTTCAAGAGCCTCGAGCTCAGGTCGAGACATTGCGCCGTAGCTGTTCGGCTGATTTGATGTTGTCACGAGTTTTTTCCTGAATAAATTGTCGACTATGAGATTGAAAGCCCGGTGAGTTCATCGACACCGAGCATCAGATTGAGATTTTGTACAGCTGCGCCAGACGCCCCTTTCCCTAGGTTATCAAGGCGCGCTATCAGTAGCATCTGTTGACTGTTTCCATATACGAAAAGATCGATTCGATTGGTATGGTTGGCCCCCTGTGGGTCGAGAAATCCCTTTTCCAACGAGTCATCAGTGTTTGGTTTGTGCACAGTGACGCAAGGTTCGTTTTTGTACCGATCCTGAAGCGTCAGGTAAACTTGCTCAAGACTATCGATGCTGTCCATTGCCTGCTCGTTGATAGGGATGTTAACGAGCATTCCCTGATGGAAGTGTCCTACCGAGGGCGTAAAAATTGGCTTGCGGGCTAATCCTGCATGTAATTGCATTTCAGGCAAATGTTTATGTTGCAGCTGAAGGCTGTATGGACGAGAGTACCAGAGATTCTTGGGATGTGTGGTTGCTCGTTCTTCATAGTCTTCAATCATCGTTCGGCCTCCACCTGAGTACCCGGAAACCCCGTGCGCGGTGAAATCCGATTTTGGCGACAGCAACTGCGCATCGATTAGAGGGCGGATTGAGAGCAAAAAAGCAGTTGACCAACAGCCGGGGTTTGACACCCGCTTGCTGTTTTGGATTTGCTGGCGCTGCTCTTTAGCTAGTTCGGGTAAACCAAAATTCCAGTTAGGGTCGACTCTATGGGCTGTACTCGCGTCAATGAATTTTACCGGCGCATCTTCGGCGAGTTCGACAGATCTCTTTGCAGCATCATCAGGTAAACACAAGATGACAATGTCGGACGACTTGATGATGTCTTGTTTGATGCTTTCGTCCTTGCGTTCAGCATCATTAATGTCTACTAGGTCAATATCTTCCCGTTGATCCAGGCGTGCTCGAATCAATAGACCGGTGGTACCTGCTTGACCGTCAATGAAAACTCTGTGCATGTGTTGTGCTCGTAGCAAATTACAACGAAGGAGATATTAGCATAATTCTGGCTCGTTCCAGAATGTCGGTGCTCTTATTTTCTCGTTGTGATCCCGTGTTTTGCTGACATAGATGCTGGTGGACAGCCAAGCTTGTTCAGGATTATTCGTAGGTCGGAAACATCCTTAACGGTGCTGACACCAAGATCTATGTTTTGTTTACAGATCCATCCGATTGGCTGCGAGGGGTAGTGTTTATCCCTCATATAGTGGACAAATTTGAGTGTTCGAAAACCGTCGAACCAATCACGTAGAAATTTTGCAAAGACTTGTTTGGATTTGAGTCGATGTTTTTGTTTTTCAATCTCATCAAAGGCTCCTGTTTCAGCGCCCCAGTTTGCCAGCAAGTCGTCATGGCGGAATGTATGCGCGACGGTTTTTTTATCCCAAGTTAGCGGTAAGCGCATTAACAATGCTTTTAGTAACTCAAAGATTGCCGGTTGATAGTACAGATTTTCCTCGATGGGGTTGCTTAAACGCTGAATTCGGTCGATGCTAGAACCGGTACCAAAAGGCGTACGATGCGAAACGCGCGCATCAAGCTCAATAGGGTCGCTGGTGGCTGATAAAACGAGGCCGGTTTTCGCCAGTTTGTTTAGCAGGTAAAAGTCTTCTCCAGCGAGTCTTTTTGGTATTCCTCGGACTAACGCATAGTCTCTAGCCTTGACCGCAATGGTGCTCCCTACCGTATGAAAGGCATAGGGGCTCTGTGCATGTTTTAATCGACTTACATAGTAATATAGCGATATTTCATACAGTAACATGGCTTGAATCTGGGCTTGAGAATGCTTGTTTTCTTTAGGGGTCTTTTCACCTACTGAAAGCTCGATATCTGCTGAAGGCTCTATACCTAAGCGCAAAACATGCCGGAATGGTCTGACGATAGCTGCGACTTTGTTATCTGCAGCCGTGTTTTGTTGAGCAACGTCGAAGTAGTCCGGGGGCAATCGGGCGTCTGCGTCAGTATTGT
>CAXRCG010000236.1:0-19361 GCA_964228885.1 Pseudomonadales bacterium
AAGATAAGATCTAGTTCATCCGGTCATGCATCTGGTTTGTTCATATAATTCCTTCCGTTCTTGTTCCTAAGCGGCATACCTGAGACAAGTATACATAGCTAACCCTCTCCAGAGCCGATAGTATAACTTGGTCACAGAGAAGCATTTAAAACATGTCCCAACTGGCCAATCTCAGTACGCACATCGCAAAACTTCTGCCCAGCTTTGGTGAGCATGATTTTTACGCGGGACTTGCCAAAATGCTCAGAAGTTTTGCCAATATCGATGAGGTCAGTGTCATAACCTATCCTGATCTCGCGGGGCCTGATATCTCTTACCGAGAAAACCCGATTGAAGGACCAAATCTTGACACCTTCATCTCTGGCTCTTTCTTGCTTGACCCATTCTATGTGGCGGGCGCGAGACAGCATAAGTACGGCTTCTTCACGCTCGAGCAACTCGCACCGAAAGGATTTAAGGGAAGCGAATATTATCGATCCTACTACCGGTTTTCTGGTCTTTTCAATGAATGCGGCTATTTGGTTCCAACTGGCGGACACGGCTTTGTAAATATATCGCTTGGTCGGACGAGTGGCAAAAAGTCGTTTGAACGCGCGGCACTTGGTCGTTTGAGCGATTTGACCCCTTTGATTTTGAGTGTTGTTCAATATCATTCAATTGCTATTCCAAATGAGGAAAAGGAGACCCTACGGACAAGTCTTCGATCACAGCTTGAATCCGCGCTTTCGAGCTTCGGCATGTCACGATTGACCCCTCGCGAAAGTGAAATCATCAACTGGATTCTGCATGGTCATACCACTAAAGCCATTGCCTCAGCGCTTGATATTACGGTTGAGACCGTGAAACTGCATCGTAAGAACGCCTACCGAAAACTAGAGATAGCGAACCAGTCCGAACTCTTCTGGTCCTTTATTCAAGCGCTGCAAAATTGTGGCTCTGAATACCAGGGCGGCGACCCACTACAACAGGCGACGACAAGCCATCTCTAACTTTTGAGTAGGCGAAGAGTTTATATTTTTCTATCAACGTGGGAATACCCCAAAGGTGTAGGTTAAAACCGCCAATAGGCTGAGCACATTATCGTACTCCCCTTTAGGGGTACGGTAACTGGAAAACATAGATGGCATCATGCGCCTCTCTTAAGGAATGAACGCGGAGCTTTTCGAGTGACCAGTAGCAAAGCATTGAAAGAATTGGACCGGGCCAGATATTTACACCCCTTCACAAACTATAAACAGTACGCCAAAAAGGGCGGCAACATCTATACTCGAGCCGATGGCATTTTTCTTTATGACACTGATGGCAACGAGTTACTCGATGGGATGTCTGGATTATGGTGCACCAATCTTGGCTACAGCCAGTCAAAAATTATTCAGGCCGTAACAGCTCAGTTAGAGCAACTACCGTATTACAATAGCTTCTTTGGTTGTGCCAACGAGGCTGCCGTGTCGATGGCTGACGAGCTCACCAAAATCATGCCTGACGGAATGGATCATGTTTTTTTTACCAATTCAGGTTCGGAGGCAAACGATACCAACATCAGACTGGTTCATCGCTATTTTGACTTGCTAGACAAGCCCAATAAAAAAATCATTATTAGCCGAGAGAACGCTTACCATGGCAGTACAATCGCCGCCGCCAGTCTCGGTGGCATGTCCTCCATGCACAAACAATTCATACCACTGCCTTATATTGACTATGTACCCCAACCCTATGCGTTTGCTGAGGATAACGAGTTGTCGGCAGACGAATTCGGAATTAATTGCGCGCAAGCTTTGGCTGACAAGATCGATGGGCTTGGTGCAGATAACGTTGCTGCCTTTATCGCGGAACCTATTCAGGGCGCTGGAGGTATCATCGTGCCGCCTGCATCTTATTGGCCGGCTGTGCAGAAGGTTCTTGACGAGCGAGATGTATTGTTTATCAGTGATGAAGTCATCTGCGGCTTCTGTCGCACCGGCAGCTGGTTTGGTTCAGATCATTTTGGCACGAAACCAGATCTGATCACTTTTGCTAAAGGCGTGACCAACGGTTATCAACCCCTGGGAGGCGTTGGTGTTGGGAGTAAAGTCGCTGAAGTGCTGCTCGCTAGCGACAGTGAGTTTTCGCACGGCTTTACCTATTCAGGTCATCCGGCGGCCTGCGCCGCGGGTCTTGCAACGCTAGAGATATATCACGAGTTGGGCACCATCGATTATGTCAGTAACGACATTGCGCCATACTGGCAGCGCAAATGGCTGGAACTGAGAGATCATCCCATCGTCGGTGAAACGAGAACACTCGGCATGCTTGGCGCACTCGAACTGGTACGTGAGATGCCATTGAAGACTCGACTAGCACCCGATGATGAGTCAGGATCGGTGTGTCGAGATGCCGCGATGAGCAATGGTTTGATGGTTCGTGCAGTCGGCGACAGTATTATCAGTGCACCTCCGCTAATATGCACACGTGATGACATTGACCTGCTAGTTGACCGCCTGACTATCGCGCTTGACCTGACTGCGAAACACTACGGCATAAATACAAATTAGGCTTAATCTGTATAGGCGTTGGGTGAGGTTTAACAGATGAATATCGAAACAAATTCTAGCCTGATTCTTGGCGTCCTTTTGGCTTACTTTTTAGGCATTATTGCGCTTGGTACTTTCTATTCACGGAAAGCCAAATCATCCCAAGATTTTATTTTGGCGGGTCATAGTCTCTCCACTCCTTTCGTGACTGCATCTGTGGTGGCAACTTGGCTAGGTGGCGCAGTGATTCTTGGTGGCGCGACTGAAGCATTTAACGGCGGGCTTCAAGCGGTGATATGGGACCCTTTCTCGCCAGCACTGACTCTGCTTATCTCTGGTTTTTTGTTTGTCAGCATATTTCGCCGATCGAGATTTGTAACCTCTATCGATTTCTACAATGCTCGTTTTGACAAAAGAGTTGCTATGGCAGGACTCATCGTGTCTCTTTTCGCGTATGTTTCCTGGATCGCGGCTCAGCTGCTGTCGCTAGGCGTAATCATCAGTGTTGTCTCGGGCCTAGAGACTGTCAGTGCTACGCTCCTTGGCGCGCTTGTTATTCTGACCATTTCACTCACCGGAGGTCTGTGGGCGCTATCACGTTCAGACATGCTGGCCTTTGTCATATTGACCTTCGTGCTTTTGATGGTTGTGCCCTACGCATTTGAGGCAGTCGGGGGGCCACAAGCGTTTATTGAAAAAGCCGGCAATGCCAAGGGTGTGCCGCCTTTTAGTCTGTTCTACACCAATGAGATCACTACCAGAGGCAGGCCCGCTGGTTTTAATGGCTACCTCGGTTTGTTGGGCATCTTTTATATGACGGCGGCATGGATATCAGTTGCACTTGGAGATTTAGGGGGCTCTGTTTTAACCGCTCGCGCCCTGGCAGCCAAAAACGAGTCTGCTGCAGCTCGAGGTTTTGTGTACGGCGGGTTTACCTATTTGGCTTTAGGGCTGGTGCCAGTGTTTGTCGGTATGTGCGTTTTCATTCTGAAAGCAGACTTTCCCGAAGTAGATAGAGACGATGTCTTTCCCTGGTTCGTGCAGAGCTATTTGCCAGAGTGGATGGTCGTCATGTTTTTTCTCGCCGTATCCTCGGCCATCATCAGTACAGCCGGAGACACCATTCTTACGGCCGGCGCACTCATTGGATACACGACGTTGCGAGCAGTGAAGCCGTCGACAAATGATCGACAGCACCTATTAGCCACAAGAATCGCGATGGTGGGTTTCGCATTTGCCGGATTATTATTCTCGCTTGCCATGGGTGATCTTTACAATTTACTGGTATTCGCAGGCGCGATCGCTTTTCCTGTGCTGGCGCCTACCTTCATTTCCGGTGTGCTCTGGGAAAAGACCAATGTCACCGGCGCTATCGCGTCAATAGCCACCGGTGCCGTGAGCTGGCTCGTAATGATAGTTGTCCTTTATCCTTATACCGGTAACGAGATATGGGATGCGATCTATATTGCCTCGGTACCTGCCTTTTTGTGCAGCCTGACAGTCATTATAGCGGTTTCACTGCTTACCCAAACATCCTGTCCGCCAAACCCGATTCAGGATGTGGATGGGAATAAAATCAGTGATACAAAACGCTTTACGTGGTAACCAGTTAAACTTATCCAACAGCACCTATATCGGGAGAATGTATGGCAAAAGACGATAAGCACCTGGGGATGGATCGTAATATCACCCGACGCGACTTCTTAGAGGGCTCCCTCGTCTTCGCTGGCGGCGCAGCGTTTGCCTCAGGTACGATAGCGTCCGGTGACCGAAAAATAGGCATGCTCAGCAGTTCCTCTTTAAACCCGGCAACCCAACAAAAGCTGCGAGGTAGTCATGCCGGCTCGTTTGAAATAGCGCACCAGCTTGCCTGGACGGGCAAAAAAGATTGGGGCCCTGTGGTTGAGCCAGATCCTGATCTTTACGATTTGATTATTGTTGGCGCCGGTCTCAGCGGCCTATCCGCTGCATTTTTCCACCAGCAAAAATATCCTAACGCTCGAATATTAGTCTTGGACAATCACGATGATTTTGGTGGCCATGCCAAACGCAATGAGTTCAATTTCCAAGACAGAACAATTTTGGGCTACGGCGGAAGTCAATCACTGGAGGCGCCAGGAGCTTACAGCGAAACCACTAAAAACCTGCTGCAAGCGCTGAACGTTGACTTAAAACAACTTAAATCCAGCTACGATGAAACCTTTTACAAACGGCACGGGCTGGCATCGTCGGTCTATTTTGACAAAGCGCATTATGGGACCGACAAGCTTGTGAGATCACAGTTTCTTGACGCGTCACTGTTCCTGCCGCTGGCGGACTCAAAGGTATCTGCGCTAGAAGCAGTTTCGCAGATGCCAATTTCAGAGGCAGCTAAGCAAGAACTTACCCGCCTTATTAAGTCAGACAACGATGTATTGCCTGAGCAGTCGATACTTTCTGAACCTGATTTGCTCTCTCGTATTACCTACGCTGAATTCATTGCTCGCTACCACCAAGTCACAGAGCCTGAAGTCATCACGTTGCTAAAAGACCTGACGAACTCTTATTTTGGACAGGGTACCGATATGGCACCAGCGCTAGATTGCCTCGCTTTTGGTTTGCCTGGTTTAAAGGGCACAAGCCTAGGTACTTTTAGTGGTTTAATCAGCCGTCTAATTGCCTGGAGTTCGGAGCCGTATTTATATCATTTCCCAGATGGCAACGCGTCCATCGCACGGCTTCTCGTCAGACGACTGATTCCAGAAACCGCCCTAGGAAATTCCATGGAGGATGTTGTCACAGCACAGTTTGACTATGGTCAGCTTGACCGTGAAGACAGCGCTGTTCGACTGAGACTCAACAGTACCGTGGTGAATGTTGAACACGACGGCTCGCCCACGCGCAGCAGCCAAGTCGGTGTGACTTACGTGCATGCGGGAGAAGCAAAGCGGGTCCGGGGCAGACATGTCGTCTTGGCCTGTTATAACATGGCTATTCCTTATCTTTGCCCCACAATTCCTGCGCACCAACAACAAGCACTTGCGCAATTGGTCAAATTGCCGCTGGTTTATAACAATGTGCTGCTGCGCAACTGGCGACCGTTTTCAAAACTGGGCATCGGCCTAACTTATAGCCCGCAGAAATGGCACCGTTTTACCATGCTTGACTTTCCGGTTTCGATGGGAGGCTATTCTTTTGCCACAACACCAGACGATCCGATCATGTTACACATGAACAGATCTGTAGCAGGCAATGGTAAAACCCCGGAGGAGCAATCGCGTAACGGCCGATATGAGCTTTTAGAGAGAGACTTCACAGCATTCGAGAAAGATATTCGTGAGCACTTGAGCGGTATGTTGTCTGAAACAGAGTTTGACCCCGGGCGAGATATCGCAGGCATTACTGTCAATCGTTGGCCGCATGGATATGCATGGATGCCTAATCCGATATTCAATGGTGAATACAAAGAAGGCGAAGCGCCGCATGAAATTGGCCGACAGCCTTTTGGTCGAATTCACATTGCAAATTCGGATGCCGGCGCGAGAGCTTATCTGGATTGCGCAATCGATGAAGCATATCGGGCAGTGAGTGAAATTTAGTGACCGACACCGTGCTTTCGCCGCCAGCCGCCTGCGCAGGGAATCGCTGAGGATTTCTATGTCTGCGGGTTCGCGTGTGCAGCGCTTCTAAATATCGTGTTCATGAGCAACACATTCAAGCCGTCGAAATGTCCTCTCAGCACTGGGTCTTGTGTAAAACTAATCACCATCCCACGCCCCATGGGCTGGTGAATCAGAAACGGTTTATACGCCAACTGTTGGCGGTTTTCTTCATACAGATAACCACTCGCGAGTAGTGCATCGGCGCCCTTAAACCACGCCACATTTTTACCCGCATCAAGCTTAATGGGGGCGAAAATATCACGCCCTGCTACCAAACTCACGACGCTACGATGAACGCCAGCGGTCAGCCAGTGCTCCTGATCAACTTCAATATTCGCAAGCACACCTGACACGTAATCAGGACGACTCGTTTCACTTTTTATCGCACTCAGCAAGCTCTGAGCAGAGTCGATGACTGAACCTGTGACGCGCCCTGTCTCTTCGTCCTTTTTTTGACCTTGTAGGGGCGTTTTTACGCCCCTCACAGCATCTTCCACACGCGTTTCTAACAAACCTGCGGCAGCGGCGTAATGCGTTGCGCCGCCAAGCGTGATGAGAACACCACCACGCTCTACCCATTGCTCTACATTCTCTGCTCCGATCTTACCAAGTGCGGACGCATAATTACCCGAGGGCAAAATGAGCACGTCATAATTAGACAGGTCTGCGCTTCTCAACTGCTGTGACCTGATAGCTGTCACGGGATAACCAATCTGCTGCTCAATGACAAACCGCGTATTACCTGCGCTCAGATAATTCGCTGGCGAATCCCAAGCCATCGCTATATTCGGCGCTTTCAACCGAACGATATTTCCGCTGCCAAAGCTCGGCCCCTCGATCACCCATGATGATTCAGTCGCGAATACATTTGTACCAGAGGCATTCGCTAACGCCTTGATCTTGTCGGCAATACCTGTCTCGTTATCCGCTACTTCGATGATCAATGAGCCGGCAGGATAGCTTGTTCCATTTCTTAAAGTGAATGCTTCATCCGCACTCTTTAACTTCACACCGGCACGTAACGCACCTGTTAGGAAGCGACCAGCTGCCATATCACCCCAAGGCACAACATAAGCAACAACATGACTGCCTTCAGTTGTATGCCCGTCAGGATAACTTACATGCCCATCGAGCTTGTCCAACCCACCCACTGCTTGTAGCGCTACTTTGAAGGGCTGACCGCAGGTATCAACATCCAAATTGAACATCAACGGTAGCGACCACGCCGTAACGTCATAGATTTCGCTATTGAGCTTTCTCGCCCGGAGTCGTTCTTGTTCCTGGATAAACGCATCCCCCATATCAACATGCCGAGTCAACACAGTTTTTGCGTACCGTCCACGGGGTTGCGCGATGTCAATAATGTATGCCCCACTTTCGTAGTCATGCTTGCATGCCTTGAAAGTTGCAGTCGCGCGATGAACCTTTACCTTATTGCGAGCCAACAACGTTGCAAGTTTATGATTACCGGCGCGATCTCTGATGTTCGGTAAAATAAAAAACCTTTCAGCTTTATCTCTCTTGCCCACATTAACCGCATCAAGTTGATATGTTCGGAAGTCCTTCAGTAATTTATCCCGACTGTCAGATACACTTTCTGCTGTCGATAAAGAGGCAACAAAGTGACGCTGTACCGGGTCAATATATCGTTTCAGCACACCATCGCTGCGCCTGTAGAGCTCACCGCGCGTCGAAGCTGCTTCATAGGTGGATGCGGCAGCACCATAGAACACAGGCCAACTGTCCCCGTAGCCGGGATAAAAAGCATCAAAGATTTCTCTGGTAAAGTAGTCGAAACCAAACCGGTCAAAGTGTCGGCCGTGATTCTCACCGACAACCGTTATGTTTCGAATCTGGGTTTCGGTCATATGCGGATTATATGGCTTGGCCGGCGGCGCGAAGTAGTAGCTTGAGTCTCCACTCATTTCGTGAAAATCGATGACAACCAACGGCAGGTACTTATTTATCACCTCAATTCGCCCGCGGGTTTCTGGTTGAGTCTGAGCTAACCAGTCACGATTCATATCGAATAAATAATGATTGGTTCGACCGCTTGGCCAGGGCTCATTATGTTCCGCGCTCAAGCGGTCCGGACTATGCTCTATTCCTACTGTCGCATAATAGTAGCTGAGGAAACGGTTGCGTCCGTCGGGATTTTGCAAAGGATCGATAAACACTACCGTGTTGCTTAATACCTTGCGACTTATGGGTTCGTCGATGGCCGCAAGCAAATGGTATGCTGTGAGCATCGCAGCATCGGTACTGCTTATCTCATTGCCATGCACACCGTACGCCAGCCAAACTGTTGCGGGTAATGCTGCTATTAGAGCATCTACGCCAGCAAAATCTGGTTCAGTTAACTGCTGCATTCCCAACGAAAGCGCATCCAGATTGGAAATCGATTGCGAATTCCCGATAGCGGCATAGATCAGCTTCCTGCCTTCCCAGCTACGACCATATTCAAACGTCTTTATCCTTTCCGGCGCTGCCGACTCGAGCGCTTCAAAATATCGCAACATATCGGTGTAGCTGGTGATCTTCTCACCCACTCTATATCCAAGCACCTGATTGAATGTTGGTATTCGCTCGTCATAGGTCGTGTTGGGCCACAAAGCTTCGTGACGCTCGGCAGCACTACTTGTGTTCGCACATAAAAATAGCAGCAACAAAAAACAAAACCGGCGAAATTTTCTTGCACATAAAAGACTAAAAACCGCTGAATTCATTTTATCAATCCTAATCTCTAATCACTTAGCTGAGCGCGTTAATATACTGTCACTATTAATCAACTAACTGCCTTGCATGAGGCAACGGCGTTTGCTGGTTTTCGCATAAAACACCCACAATTCGCAAAAAACTCAGCATCGTTCCGATTGGTTTGCTTTTCGAATATTAAACGGTGTGTCGCCTAACAGACGCTTGCAGGCTCGGGTGAAATTACCAGGGTTTTCATAACCAAGTTTCTCGGCAATATCTTTAATCGAATATACATCTCGATTCAACATATCCAACATATAATCACGAGCCAGCGCATCTTTAATTTCTCGCACAGAGGTTCCATTAAGTCTTAGTCTTCTAATTAAGGTTCTGGGCGACATACGTAAGTATTCTGCCAGATCGGCGGTATTCGGTATTGTTGTTGTTGGGTCAACCTCAGCGAGTCGTTTGATCAACGAGGAACTGACCAGGTTCGTCACGTAAGCAAAATCGGGATTTTGTTGGACTTCTCGCAACGCTTCTTCGCATTGAACGCGTGTGGTCTGATGAAGATGCTTATCTCTCAACAAGGAAATCTGCCTGCCAAGCTCGATGGGTATAAACACCGAGAGTTTTGACCCATCAAAGGTAAAGGTACCGGGCAGTTCAGCATGATATAACGCCGTATCCTGCGGTATCGAATAAGGGAAGCACCATCGTAACTCAAGGTCACTTCTACCGACAGCAGTAACCAGAAAGTTACTCACAACAACGGCTAGGTTTTCGGTCATGGCTTTCAAGTGCTTGCGCATGGGCCCGGTATGAAGAAACTCCGCCACCATGCCCGGACCCGTGGCTGTAAACTCTGCGTTAATAGAGCAACTACGGGTTGCAATATATTTGCATAGAACTTCCAACCCTTCACCCACCGTGTTAGCACTGAGGGCACAAACTCCCAGTGCCCCATGGGCTGTGATGCCGAGTTTCTTGCCCAGATGGAAACCCCAGTTCAGATTAGTTGTCCACGCTTCATAGGCATCCACTACCTGGCTAAAGTCATCAAAGGCCATATCCTCGTTAGCAATTAATTCCATCTGGGTGATATTCAAACCTTTGAGAAGGTTTTGACCAGATTGTCTGGCATCTTCGATCAGGTTAAGCGCATAGGCTGTGGGAGTTCGACTTAGCATTCTCTGAGGTTCGGTCCAGTCCTTGTCAGGTGCGATTTGGCCATCAATTTACCTATTTCAACTCATTTTTTGCTATTCTTGTCACTTAATGACAAAAGCTTGGCACAAATGGGGATGGGCATCAATGAAGATTCCTTTTATCCTATAACCTTGCATAATTTAAGGCATTCACACTTGGGGACGCTGATCTCGACTCGATCGTTTTCAGTCACCCCCGTGAATCATTTTCGGCGCAGACGCACAAGCTATTAGTCTTTGCAGCAAAAGTTACAGAAGCCCGATGACCGATAAAACGGAGGCTCACATGAGCGAAGCAATCAGCACCACAGATTTTCCTGATGCATTCACAATGCCCCTCGAGGACATTGACGTCAGTGACCCAATGTTGTTCAAGCACAATGCTTTCTGGCCCTACTTTGAGCGGATGCGTAATGAGGACCCAGTACATTACTGTAGGGAAAGTCAATTTGGTCCCTATTGGTCGATCACGAAGTTTGACGACATCATGGAAGTCGAAAAAAATCATGAAGTATTTTCATCTGAGGTGGGCGGTATCACCATCTTCGAGCGCATGGCTGATTTTAAGACATCAAGCTTCATTCAGATGGACCCTCCTAAACATGATATACAACGCAGAACAGTCACTGGTGTTGTCGCACCGACCAACCTCGCGCTACTGCAACCCATTATCCGAGAGCGGGCCGCGAAGATTCTCGACGAATTGCCAATCGGTGAAACATTTAACTGGGTAGATCGCGTTTCTATTGAACTGACAACGCAGATGTTGGCTACACTGTTTGATTTCCCCTTTGAAGATCGCAGAAAGCTAACCTATTGGTCAGATTGTGCAACAAGTTCCGAAGCAAACGGCGGCACAACCCCGGAGGCGGTCCGCAGAGAGGCGCTTCTCGAATGTCTTGAGGTGTTTACAGGTCTATGGAACGAACGCATCAATAAAGACCCTGGCAACGATCTCATTTCGATGCTGGCGCATGGCAAAGAGACACAAAACATGGATCCGATGGAGTATTTGGGCAACCTGATACTGCTGATTGTAGGTGGCAACGACACAACGCGAAATTCAATCTCCGGTGGTGTTTATTTCCTCAACCAGAACCCGAAAGAATACGACAAGCTGCGAAACAACCTTGACCTAATACCAGGCATGGTTTCAGAGGTCATCCGCTACCAGACACCCCTTGCGCATATGCGCAGAACAGCAACACAGGATTATGTTCTACGAGGAAAACATATCAAAAAGGGCGACAAAGTTATTATGTGGTATGTATCGGCTAACAGAGATGAAGATGTCATTCCAAACGCAAATGACTTTCTCATCGACAGAGACCGGTCGAGGCATCACATGTCATTTGGCTTCGGGCTACATAGATGCATGGGCAACAGGCTTGCCGAAATGCAACTGAAGACAGTCTGGGAAGAAATCATGAAGCGGTTCAGGTTCGTCGAGGTTGTGGGCGAACCCGAGCGAGTACAGTCGCCATTTGTCAAAGGCTACGAAACATTGCCGGTAAAATTGCATACCTGGTAAAGCCGCGACATCGTCTTACTGAAAAGGCAGCACTCAGTGCTGCTTTTTTTTGCCCTATCAATACCGAAACACAATATGATGATTCGTCGGCAACCCGCGAGTAGAATATCTCGTGCATTTCAAAAGCAAATCCCGCGGGATCGACTAAATGAAAAAGTATATCAACAAGCATTTCTTTATCTCGTTGGCATTCGCGCTATCACTCATTATCGTCGCATCGTTACGGCAGCCGATTGAGTCGCACGCAGGAGATTCATTTAATCCCGTCGAAACAAAGGCAATCGCCCGCGTCCAAAATTCCGAGTTGACCCCAGCAGAAACAAAAGCTATCAATATTGCAACCTACAATATCGCTCGCGGGAAAGGTACTGATGGCATCCGGGACATCTATCGTACGGCCAGCGTTCTGAAAAACTTTGACATTATTGGACTCAATGAGGTCGGCGGGTTTCCATTCACCAATCAGGCCGAGCAACTAGGTAAAGAACTGGGCCTAGCCTGGCTGTTCGCCGCCAATCATAAACGATGGTTTTACAACTATTTTGGCAATGGAGTACTCAGCAATCTGCCGGTATCAGGCTGGAAGAGCCAAATGCTGCCCCGAGATGTCAAAAAACACCGAGCCTTCAGAAATTATGTTGTTACCCTCTTTCATTGGCAGGGTAAAGAACTCGCCGTGATCACCACACATTTAGGCCGGGGCGACCTTGTGGGCGTGCAACTCAATCAGGTGGTAAAGGAATTTCAGCAATATCCGCATGCGATTTTGATGGGCGATTTTAATCTCAAACCGGACGATCCGATCTGGGCCGAACAGGCCGACCAGCAAGCCTATACGGAAGCGGACTCATCAATGTCGTCCGCGAAACAATTGTTGGTCGGCCACAGTGAGAGAGTCGATTATATTTTTCTTCGTGGATTAAAGGTATTGGACTCGGGGCATCACCCGCGGGGAATATCCGACCACCCTTTGATTTGGGCAAAAGTTACACTCATTCCAGATCGGGATACCGGTCAAATTCCTGAAACGGGTAGAAAATAATCAGCAGCGCTGTCTTCATCTGGCATCCTGCCCTTGTTCAAAAATTTCTGGCTTTATTCACCCGCAACAGGTTTGAAATCCAGATCATGAAAATCAAAGCTAAAATCTGTTTCTGGTGATACCGCCTGCATTTTGACCGAAGAAATGCGCCCTTCAAAATTTCGCTCAAACCTGACATAGGCGTCTGCTTCCAACGTTCTATCAAACCATTTCACGACGAACACCGAGCCATCCAAATATTCCAGTTCGCCAGTCAATATCGGAGACATTACCGAACGTAGCACCAGCTTACCCTGTTCCCGTGTGATATCGACTTCTCCAAACCAAGGATCAACGTAAATACCAACAATTTCATTTGCCAGCGCCTCTTCAGGCGGCTTAAAAGCCAGCACAGGGACAGGTAATGCCGTCGAGACATAAGCTTGCTGACTCTTTATCAGCTCTGCTGTCCAATCTATTTTTTCATCTGTCATATATGCCCGTACGAGGCTATACATGACGGCTTTACGCGCCATACTGGAAGAGCCGTTCGTCAGCACCACAACACCTAGATCTAGTTCCGGCACAAGCGTCATGTATGACCTGAAACCCGCCAGAGAACCTGTATGCGCTACCTGTTTATAGCCATACACATCCGAAATTCGCCAACCTAACCCGTAACCGCTGAAATGGGTGTTACCCCACTCACGCTCGAAGCTTCCAACACGACGCTGGATATGTGAATGCCACATTTGCTCGGCTTGTTGCTTGCTATACAAGCGTTTACCTGGCGAAATTTCACCCTCTTTCAGCAGTATTTTCATCCAGCTCGTCATGTCCGCGGCAGAACATCGCACTGCACCGGCTGCGGCCATGTTACTCACCGCATCATTAATCCGGCTTCTCTCAATAACTATTTGTTTATTGTTCACAAGCCCATGAGGGGCAGCCAAATTACGTCGAGCCCTATCGCTCATTGCGCCTGCAAAACAGTTATGCAGCTGTAATGGCTTCATGATTTCTCGATCTACGAATTCGCGCCATTCTAAACCGGTTATTCGCGGAATGAGTTCACCTGCGACGATATAGAGCAGGTTGTCGTACGCGTATTCAGATCTGAACTGCTTGACCAAGTCAAAATGGCGCAGTCCATAAATGATGTCCGCACGGGTAAATTTGTTGGGTTCAGGCCAGAGCATCAAATCCCCAGCGCCCACGTTCATTCCACTCCGGTGAGTCAACAGGTCCAGCACGTTTATTTCTGAAGACACCCAGGCATCAGAAAGACGAAACTCCGGTATAATATCGTTTACTTTTGTTTGCCAACTCAACTTACCTTTGTCTACAAGAATTGCGAGAGCAGCTGTCGTAAAAGCTTTCGAGTTCGAAGCAACCTTAAACAACGTGTCCTCGTTTACCTTGTCCTTTTTACCCAACTCCCTGAGGCCATAACCCTTGAGATGCACAAGCTCATCATCTTTAATGATGCCAACAGCAATACCTGGCACATCAAATCTGGACATCGTGTTTTCGACAAGCTCGTCTATCTCTGAGTTTGTCAGAGGTTCTGCAAAGGTATGACTTAGCAGTAGCAGATGTATTAGCGCAAAGGATAGAAGCGGGCGCAAAATCAGCATAGGTTTTCCATATAAAGTCGAGTTACAAAACGAACAGGCCAGCAACAATATACGCAACAAATGTCAACGCCCCGGTAAAGAGAGCATAAGGTAACTGTGTGCGAACATGTTCCAAAAGATCGCACCCGGAAGCCAATGCAGACACTGCTGATGTATCAGATATTGGCGAGCAATGATCGCCAAACACACCACCACCTAAAATAGCGGCTAGAATGAATTCGGGCGGTAATCCAAGCGCCTGAATCAGGGGCATGCCTAGAGGAATCAATATTGCAAAGGTACCCCACGAAGTACCCGTAGCGAAAGACATCAAGGCGCCTGCTAAAAAAAGCATCGGCGCTATTAGAATGACCGGCAGAAATTCACCCACTAACCTAGCGACAAAAGGACCCGTCCCAAGATCACTCAGACTCGAACCCAGTGCCAAAGAGAAAAGCAGGATAGTTACGAGAGGCAGCAATTCACTCATACCTCCCACTCCAATTTTGACCAATTCAGTATGACCGTGGTTGCCTTGAATCAGCATCATAATATAAGCAACTAACGATGCTGTCGCTGTTGCGTACAGCACTGATTTCGATCCACTACCTTGGGCTAGCTCTCCATTCCCCGTCCAAAACATAAAAGCAATCATGCCAAATATGAGGACGGCCATGGGTACCAGCAGATAACGCGCCTTTGTACCTTTGCCTTCAAGCAATGGCTGTTGTTGCGGCGCGACCTGATCTTTACTGGTGCGAAGCGGACCATAAACCTTTCCCGTCCAAGCTGTGTAAAAGACCAGCAGCAACGTAAATATCGCATAGAAGTTAAAAGGCACCGACCCCCAAAGAACAACCGCCGAGGCACTGGAGAGCTCATAGTTGTTCAACAACGCCAGAATAAAAGCCCCCCAACCATTAAGCAGAATAAGAATGCACACGGGCGCAGAGGTACTATCAATGATGTAAGCTAACCTGGCGCGCCCAAGTTTGAATTTATCAAACAAACCGCGCGATAGAATACCTGCAGTCAGAATGCTCAAGTTGCTCTCGACGAAAACCGCACCGCCAACGGCGCTTGTGAGCAGAGATGTGCGCCGGGGCGAACTCGCAATACCACGGTTCACAAGCAAATCAACTAGGGCGGAAACCCCACCAGACGTTCGAACAAACGCCAGCAAAGCACCAATCATCAAACTAAACACTAATAGCCGCGCATTACCGCCATCTGTAAAAACCCCAACAATTCTTTCGAGGCTGTTAAGCCAAGCTGTACCGATGGAACCGATTCCCGGATCCAATAGCAAAAATTCCGCGAGAAAAATGCCGGCAAAAAGCGCAGAGATAACCTCTTTTTTCCAAACCACAACCAGTATGGCTAGCAGCGGAGGCAGAATCGAAACCCATTCCATAATCAATCACTTAGTCTAGAATTACCTTAGGGTATCATCTATTAAGCGGTTACCGATAACCCGGGATATTATGATCGAACAGCCATCTCTAGCAAACGGAGTGTGCCGGCATCAACGTCTAGTTCAGCTTCTACTCCGAGCGGCACCACGGTCATGTCTTCAACATGGCCAATCATTAGGCCTCGTATCACAGGCACCCCCAGCGGCACACACCTTTGCTTAATGACCTCTTCAACACTAAAAGTGTTAAGCGCATATTCAGTGTCGGTAAACTTACCTATTGCAATACCTGCCACTTGCTGCAATTTTCCTGCCAGCCAAAGATGGGTCAACAGACCGTCGATACGATAAGGTGATTCACCAACGTCTTCCAGCACAAGGATTGCACCGTTAAAGTTCGGTTCGAAAGGTGTGCCAATCAACTTAGTCAGCAAGCTAAGATTTCCACCGACCAGTTTTCCTCGCGCTTTACCAGATACAAATCGCGTTAATCGATTTTCTTCCTCAACCCAACCTTCTCTGGACTCGAATGGTGGAGGCGCTGCAATTATTGTCGACGTTTTAGGCAGCATAAGTACTTTCTTGAATTCGGCAAGGGTGTACTCGGTGAAGTTTTGTTTGGCTATAGGGCCATGAAAGCCGACCAATCCCGTTTTGGTCAACAGCGCATTAAGGATTGCAGTGATGTCACTGTACCCCATAAACACTTTGGGGTTTCTCGCTATCAACTCATAATCTAGGTAGGGGAGAATTCTCGGCGAACCCCAACCCCCGCGTACACAGAAAATACCGTCAACCTGCTCATCCGCGAACATCCGATTAACGTCCTCCGCTCGCTCCTGATCTGTACCAGCGAGGTACTCATTGCGCTTGTACAGATGTTTGCCTTCCTTCACCTTAAATCCGAGAGATTGAATGACATCAATGGCAAACCGAACGCCTTCGTTCTCGGGCGCGTTACTGGCAGGGGTAACAAGCCCAATCGTCATGCCCTTAAGCAATCTTCTGGGTTTTATCAATGGAGGGAAAGAAGCCACGGCTCCCGCTTTATCAATCATCGAACGCTCGGCTTTACTCGATGCTGCATGGGAACCTGCAGCAACGGCCAGCGAACCCGCCATGCTCGTGAGAATCGTTCTTCGTTTCATGTATTTTGTCCGGGATCGAAATGTCTTCAGCTCAGTCACCATCATCCAAGATGACTGGATTTATTGCAATTAAAGGGTCTGTCAACGCGACCTCGATTTAGAGATCGCGTAATTGCACAAACTCACCCTTAGACCAAGCAGCAGGCGATCGCATTAATCGTAAAAAACACCTCTACTGGCGGCGCCCTTAATCGTCCGCCACCAGCACCAGCGTCCCGGTTGTCGACAAAGCGCCACCGGTGCCATTGACGATACAGGTTTTTGCGCTGGTCTGTTTGCCAACGTCTCCATGCACGCCATCTTCGGCCGTCCCAGACAACTGACGATAGGCCTCGATCAGCAACGGCATACCATACATACCACTATGATTAAATGATAAGCCACCGCCGTTAGTGTTAATCGGCAACCTGCCACCAGGTGCAGCATGTCCATCTTTCCAAAGCGTATGACCTTCACCCGGCGCCGCAAGCCCTAACATTTCTGCGGTAATGGCTGCGGTGATGGTGAAGGAATCATAAATCATCGCCAACTCCATTTCCCCCGGACCCATACCCGCCATCGTGTAAGCGGCTTCGGCTGATCGAGAGGCTGATGTTGCAGTGAAATCTTCCATTTCAAGCATGTTCGCATGTCCCATACTTTCGCCAGCGCCAGCCAACCAGACCGGTTTAGTATTTAGTCCAGCAGCCACTTTTGGACTGGCTATCAAAACAGCCCCACCATGGTCGGCAACCATACAACAGTGCAATATCGTTAGCGGCCAGGCTATCAACCTCGACTCTTCAACCTGAGCAACAGAGATTGGACCACCAAACGGATGTTTCTCTTTCGAGTACATCGCTGCTCTGGGGTTCAGGGTCGCCCAGTCGCGGGTGACCTTGGCGATATGCGCATAGTCTTCAGTGGTTGTGCCGTAACGATGCATATGTCGCACCATCGCATGGGCGTAATTTGAAGGGGCGCTGCCCAGGCCATAGGCCATGCTCATTTCTGCTGCAGGCGATGCCACACCGGCGCCTCTGCCATAATTCCCTGTTCCACGGCCACCAATCTTTCTCGCGGAGAAGCCGTTTTCGCCGTGTGTCACCAGCGCGATATCAATAATGCCGGAATGAATTGCCGCCATGGCGTGATGCACATGCATCTCAAATGAACAGCCACCGACCGCAGTTGTGTCGATGTACTTGGGCTTGATACCGAGGTGTTCACATAACTCTGAAGACCATCCAGTGGAAAAAACACCTTCAATTCTGGATATCGGTACACCTGTCTGATCACTCAGGTTTTTAATCGCTTCGATGTGCAACTCAAGCGACGTTTTCGGCTCCGCAAGAAACCCAATCTCATTTGCTTCCGCAGCGCCAACGATGGCCGCTGATTTATATAATTGTCCTGGCATTATTTACTCCTCAATCACCCGCCAGAACGGGATATAGGTATCCTTGTTGGCCTGTTCAAATTCAACTTTCACTCTGGCACCAATTTTAATGTTTTCAGGTTTTTGAGGATCAACCCCCCGCAACACCGTCAACATTCGATCACCTTCATTCAAATCAATGTAGGCCGTCACGTACGGCGCTTCCGGTTCCCATGGACCAAACACCAGATGTTGCACAGCATAGGTATGAATCTTGCCTTCACCACTGGCTTCAACCCATTCTAGATTCGTCGAATGACAATGGGGACATATAAATCGCGGATACCAGTGAACGCGGTTGCAATCTTGGCATCTGGGCAACATTAACTTGCCTTCTTTTGCGCCCTCCCAGAACGGCACAGTATGGGTTCCCCGAGTGGGTATGGGTTTGTTGTAGGTCATTAGGTTTCCCCAGCTAAAAATAGAAACGATAGAAAAGTGCTATAGCTCTAAAGAGAACACAAAAAGAACGTCTAACGCAAGAAAGTCAGCTGCCGGTTGACCACGGAGATATTCGACCATTGATTCACAGAATACTCACCCGCAGCTACTCAGCCCTCAAATAGACAACCACACCCGCATTGGCTATCACAACAGGATCGCCATTGTTGTCGCCGGGAATCGCTAGCCCGCCTTTTTCGACATTTACCGTGACCGAACCATAGGGCAGTGCTTTAGCAATCACCTCGGTGTCAACCTGCGAGGGTTCGGGCACCCCAATGAACAACTCAATTTCCATATCGCCAGGATGCTTTCCCAGTGCTTTGAAGAAATTAAGACTACTGTGATGAATTGCATCAAACACTGCTCGCTCCGCTGCCTTCGTGTAATTCGATCCATGCACATCTACCCCCATACCCATTTCAGTTACATACCTGTCTCGCGCCATTGTCACCTCCGCTTCGTTCAATGATGATAGAGCGTCGGATTGTGACAGCGCCAGACGTTACATGACAAGGCACCTCTGTGAACAACGGCTGAACTTTGAAATCTAACCCTTTATAAATTAGCGTATCGCGTTGACCCCTGTTTCTTGATCGTGGGAGTTACAAGCGCGCTGTTGAGTGCCAGAAACTTGTTCGCTAGCCCTAATTCATCACATCTTGTGATATCTTCTTTTAGGTCCCCACTGAGGAGTCTCATGTTAAAGAAAAAAAC